>NZ_JACVTW010000052.1:0-13493 GCF_016624785.1 Kosakonia sp. S42
ATTATGCCGGCATTCTGTTTCTGGATGGCACAGGATTTCGGGTCAGGGTCACCTTGACTGCGGTATGAAAAATCACATGTTATAGTCAAGAAAGACTGTATTTCAGTGAGTTATAGCATACTTCAGTCAAGATTTGTTACTTCTGAAGAAGTATGTCATACCACAGTCAATATTATCAGGGGATCAGGAGGAACAATAAAGTCGATTTATTCAGGATAGTATTGACTGCAGTATGAATATTACGAAGTATCAAGGAAAAAAATCCACATTTTACTTTAGGGTATGCGTACCGTAGTCAATAACTTACTAACACATACTGCAGTGAAAATTTACACACCGCAGTCAATTTTCCGGCTTCATATTCGCAAGCACATCCGCGAGTTTTTTAGGGTCAATACCGGCGGCTTGCAGCGCTTTAATGACCTCTTCATAATTCTGTTCGCTTTCCTGACCTGCCGGAACATGCTCTTTTTTCACTACCTTGGCAGGGCTGCTGATCAACTTTGGATTACGATAATGGACATTAAAATAGGAAAATCGTCCACGCTTGAACTCCGTATAATCTAAATAGCCGATATCCTTAAGCTGTTCCATCGCTTTACGTACGGTATGGTTTTGCGTATAGACGTTAGAAGTAAGATTGAGTCGGTCGCGCATACGCTTCATTGAAATTGGTGCTGGGTTTTGCGGAAGGCTCTCAATAAATGTATAAAGAGCCTGAGCTGATTCCTTACGCTGAAGGGCATCTATGGCCTTCAGACGCAGTAGAACACGTCTATCCATGTGATAGAGCTCAAACAGCTTAGGTTCTGCCTTTATCTCAATGACATCTTCATTAATATCATAGAATGCCGACTGGACCAAATGTGTGGTCCATCCTTTAGTCTCACTCTGAAATTTGAGGGTAACGGAGGCGAGTTTAAAAAGGGAGTTACTGATACGGTCGCGCATCTTCTTGTTAGAGCGTCGAGAATCGAACCCACACATTTTTATGAACTCAACAAAGGAAAGCTCGAGCGTATCTTTTTTAACGCCGTACTCGAACATGGAACGGATGATCCCAAGCCAGACCTTGAAATCGGTGTCCATATCCAAACGGGATCCAGTGATCTTCACATCAGTATATCCTTCACTGCGGGCAACGGAGAGCTGGATGAGCTCATCTGTAGCGTCAGTGACATTTTTACGGTTAGCTTTGCTTTTTCCTGTGGACTTCAATGTCGGCACAAAGAGGCCAAGACGCATGAGGGCTACTGGCTGAACCGTGCTGGTACTGTTGACATTGAGGTTAACAACTTCGCCGGTCGACTTATCAACTTCCTGGAGATTCAGGGATAAGTTCTTATTTTCACTCTTCATTTATTATTCCAGAAGTTATCCACATGAGCAAGGTCCATTACATAGCGCAGTCAATGGGGATCCATACTTTAGTAAATTTATTTGCATGTCACAGTATTAGGAAATGCACTCTACAGTCAATATATTACATCCTTCAGTGAAGGACGATCATTGGTTGAGCCAGTAACGCCGCGGCCTGTAGAGGATCAAGGATCTATTTATGATCTAAATATGATCTCTTATCGGATCATTTGTTGGATCATCTATGTGAATAACGAGCATAACTCCGTTATCTTCAAAACTCCTTTCTGATCAATCAATCGGCATGCACAAACGTTTAGTTGATTTAATCTGACTCACATGCAAATCAACCATGTGGCCATCATACCGCAGTCAATGAAAGTCTCTAAATTTTTATAACTGACTGCATTTGAAGCTATTTTGAGTTTAGATATCCACTGAGGTATGTAACAAACACGTACACTTTCAGAGATGGATGTTCAATACATATCACAGTCAATAAATCGCAGGCTATGATTATTTATTATCAGTTAAATTTCGCATGTGGCAATCATGATGATTAGAAATAATATTAGATATCAGATACATATAATCGGATTCATTGCTTATTCAAGTCGCCGGAGTGATTTTATCAACATTACACAGTAAAGAAGACGATTTTTCTTTACTAAGGTATGTAAAAAATCGCTTGAGAATAAGTGCCTCATTTAACTAAAGCTATGGAGGACAAAATGCGATCAACTTTGCAAGTTTGTTGACGATTTGCAAGAAAACGGTAGCTTTGCATTATTATCCAAGATTTGATAAAATCGTGCAAAGTGATGATTAAAGGATGTTCAAAATGGGACTTATGGATACTCTTAACCAGTGTATTTCTGCTGGTCATGAAATGACAAAAGCAATTGCCGTTGCGCAGTTTAAAGATGATAGCCCGGAAGCTAGAAAAATCACACGCCGTTGGCGTATAGGGGAAGCTGCTGAATTAGTGGGTGTCTCCTCCCAGGCTATCCGCGATGCAGAGAAAGCAGGACGTCTTCCCTATCCTGATATGGAAATACGCGGACGTGTTGAACAACGTGTTGGATACACGATCGAGCAAATCAACCACATGCGTGATGTTTTTGGCACCCGACTGCGCCGCTCTGAAGATATCCTCCCACCGGTCATTGGTGTCGCTGCCCACAAAGGCGGTGTATACAAAACTTCTGTTTCTGTTCACCTCGCCCAAGATCTTGCTTTGAAAGGTTTACGTGTACTGTTAGTGGAGGGCAATGACCCTCAGGGAACAGCCTCGATGTATCATGGATGGGTACCAGATCTTCATATTCATGCCGAAGATACTTTATTGCCTTTTTATCTTGGCAAGCGAGATGACGCAAGCTATGGTGTCAAACCTACCTGCTGGCCGGGATTAGATATTATTCCTTCATGCCTGGCGCTCCACCGTATCGAAACTGAACTGATGGATCGATATGATGAAGGAAGACTACCTACCGATCCACATCTGATGCTTCGCCTAGCCATAGAAACGGTGGCTCATGATTATGATGTGATTGTTATTGACAGTGCACCAAACTTGGGCATTGGTACTATCAATGTAGTCTGCGCGGCTGATATTTTGATAGTCCCGACTCCGGCCGAACTGTTCGATTACACCTCCGCACTTCAATTTTTTGATATGTTGCGTGATTTATTGAAGAACGTTGACCTGAAAGGCTTTGAACCTGATGTACGTATTCTTCTTACAAAATACAGTAATAACAATGGTTCACAGTCTCCGTGGATGGAAGAAAGGATTAGAGACGCCTGGGGCAGCATGGTGCTTAAAAATGTAGTCAGAGAGACAGACGAAGTAGGTAAAGGTCAAATTCGCATGCGTACGGTATTTGAACAAGCGATAGATCAGCGTTCCTCAACAGGTGCTTGGCGTAATGCACTGGCTATCTGGGAACCTGTCTGCAATGAAATTTTTGATCGTCTGATTAAGCCTCGCTGGGAGATGAGATAATGAAGCGTGCACCGGTAATCCGTAAAACAACTGTTCCTGCAACCCCTCTTGAAACAGAACAAACGCCTGCAGCGCCAATGGTGGATTCTCTAATTGCGCGCGTCGGCGCGATGGCTCGCGGAAACTCCATCATCATCCCAGTCTGTGGGCGAGACGTAAAATTTACGCTTGAAACTGTTCCCTGCAAAGTTATTGAAACCACCACCCGCGTATGGGCGAGGAATGAACGCGATCAGGAATTGTTAACGGATAAATCACTTGATGATCTTATCCCCTCCTTCCTTCTTACAGGTCAGCAAACCCCAGCTTTTGGCCGCTGCGTTGCAGATGGCATTGAAGTGGCGGATGGTAGTCGCCGTCGTAAAACGGCAATTTTAACGTCCAGAGACTATCGAGTTCTTGTAGGCGAACTCGATGACGAGCAAATGGACGCACTATGTAAACTAGGTAATGATTACCGTCCAACCAGTGCTTATGAGCGAGGAAAACGTTATATCTCTCGTTTATCAGAAGAGTTTAATGGTAACATTTCTGCTTTGGCCGCTGCGGAAAATATTTCACGCAAAGTTATTACACGCTGTATAAATACAGCAAAACTACCAAAAGAATTGATCGCCATCTTTTCACATCCCGGTGAACTCTCTGCCCGTGCGGGTGATGCATTGCAAAAAAAATTTTTTGGGAAAGATGCACTGCTACAGGACCAGATTCGTCAGTTTACCGAAAACAAAACTGCAGGGGCTACCTATGAAGCAAATGAAGTGATCCAACTGCTCAACAATGCCCTTAAACGCGAACCCATTAATCGTCCGACAGTATCCACAAAACAGCAGATTGTGAAAGGCGCTACAGCCATCTATAAAGGTGACAAAGTGGTTTTTCATTTGGATCTTTCAATTTTGCCTGGTCATGTTGTCGACGAGATTGAAGCCCTTCTCAACACACTCAAAGAATAATTTTCTCCTATATTTCTTTTATAAAGGAGCCTTTTTAGGCCTTTTTTGTGCTCAGTCTCTTAAAAAGAAGAGACTCACGGTGTCTAGTAAAGATTCAAAGTAACGCTGGGACCATGGTCCCACTGTGATTCATTAATTTTTTTGTTGTACAATATCTATCATTTTTCAGGATCTTATATAATGTTAAAATTAGTAGTTTTATACAGTAATTGTTGGAACCGTGATTCAAACTGAAATGCATTAAACGCTTGGAAAAAAATTCTGTGTCTGATGTGTGTTTAAAGATCTGTCTATTTTAACATCCTTATAATGCGGATGATCTTAGATTTCCCGCAAGAATCCTCCTTTCTAAAGTTTTTTATTAATGTCGAATTCTCAAAATTTTTTAACATAGTTTAAATTTTCTGTACTATTGACTTACCCATAATTAGACTGTTTTATGCTGTTCAAACGTGGTATTGGGACCATGGTCCCATTAAAAAGAAACTAAATAAAGTCATGTAAATACTCTTTTGCAATTAAAGGCCAATAACTCATTTGGCATAGCAGCTCATTAAGACCGTAATCACATTAATATGATTTTCATAAACACAACTGAAAGTCAAACCACATAAAAAAACTAGCTTGAAAGATAAAAAATATTAAACAAGATCTCAAAAATAAGCCGGTGGATAATAGGCATAGCTACGCATGTCACGACGTCAAGCATAGAAAATAGATGAGGTAGTCAACAAATAAACCAATATGGAAAACAGCTTAAGAAAAAAAGTGAGTGACGCGTATGGTAACAGCTGAAGTTAACGCTCAGTGAGAAATATCTAAAGTTTGTAGCTTGCTGAAAAAAAATTACTGTCGCGCCCGGAATCCCCCGGGCTTGCTCAACCTGTCACACCCGGACTGAAAAAACTGTCCGGCTGCACCGGGTTACCGTGCGATTAATCAGATCGGGGCTTCACACGCTATCCTGCCGTGCTTGTGTGTAGGCAGGACTGAACATTTCCCGTTTCGTTTTTACAGAGGGGCGAGCCTCCGGCCGGCAAACCACACCTGACCGAGGCAGGGCTGGTTGATGCCGCCAGAACTATCATCAGCTTCTGACTGTGAGAGCGGGGGGGGGGGGAAGCTGCTCAAACAGGTTCAGCTGGGCAACGCCAGTGATGGTAAAGTCATTTAGTATGACGCCAGCTTTGGTATGTTTCAAAACCACAGAAGCGCAGACAGCGCACCGCATCGTTCAAAAAAATGTCCATTATTTAGCTAAGTTTTGAACCCTGTATGACCGTGTCGCTTATTGCACATCAGCACGGCGTTGCGTCAAGCCGGTTGTTCCTCTGGCGAAAGTAATATCAGCAATTGTCTTGAAGGTATAAATTATGGGTCAAAGGCTTACGCATACAGGCTACCAGAGCCACTTTTTTTGGCCTTTCCGACTGCAAGAAAACACACATAAAACATTTTGCCACCGGATTAAAGCGAGTTGCTACAAATGCAGCCAAGTACAATGCTGATCTTACGCCAGCCCTGTCGCCAAAAATAGCGAGTTGACCACGCATAGTCCCTGAGTCCCGGTTGACAAGAGCAATACCTTAACACTGCTCAGAAGATCAATAATCTCTTTAAAGTGATTTCTAATGTGACAGTTCATGTCTTTATCAATCCTGACAAGCTTATCTATCAGCGCTCTAATGATGGTATTAATGCTTTTCTTTTTCTGCAAAAGAAGCGGATGTAGTGGTTACACTTAGTCACCAACATCGCAATCAGCTGGCGCCTGCGAACTGCCATCGTAGCAAGAACCTGACGTTTAGCCTCCGGCAGTGCCATGATAAAGCGTTTCCGCTCAGAGTGAATAATCTTAGCTATTCGCGCAAGAACTCTGGTATCAATACGGTCAGTCTTCGCCAGATATCCCATTGCAAGGGCGAAATCGCGAATCTGTCTGAAATTAATCATAGAGACGTTGAAGCCTTCAAAATGGAATTAGCAGGCCAAAGCGGATTAAGTTAGCCAGTCGCATTCAACAGAAATAGCATTTACAGAATGCTTTCTGATGGAAGCGATAATGATATCAAAGCCGTCAGAGTCATTATGATCGTAAATCGTGCAATATCTTTGCTGACTACAATTTTAGTACTGCTTTCGAAACATCAATCCTAATACAAAATAGATTTGGTTGACTCATGATTATAAATCCTTGCAAATGCTTTGGAATATGGGCAGTAGCTCGGGTTTTATATGATGGCAATCAGCGACGAACTATTTCTACATGTAACTTACATTCGGAGATCGAATTGATTTTATAGACTGTATCTCTATGATCCAGCATGAACTCCCTGATAGACAAAATCATTGGGGGAATGTTTAATCAGCTCGCGCAACAATACGCTAATATGTATGAATGATCAGCGACGGGCACGCTCTGCGGGTAATGAATTCGAGACTTCAACACTCGACAACCTGAACCAGTTAATTCAGCTCTCAACAGATGGACAGACGTAACGAAGTGTTGGGCAATGCTGCTGACGCGCTCGCATCGTTGCAACATCAGCATAAAAGTCGTCTGCTGACAAAATTTTAATCGTGCATTTTACGGATGTTTTTGCTTTATGCAGTGTTTATTGCAGGTATTAGTGCTGTGATCGGCATTGCTCAGCTTGGTTGGTGATTTATGGTGTTTGGCAATTATTCAGAACGCATAATATCGGCTGAGATCCTTTTAGAGAATTTACTATTCAGTGCAGCTATTTAACGGCCATCATTGAAAAACGGCATTTACATAGATGTACAGGGTCAAGCTTTGGGCGTAGCACACGAATCTGATAGCGGCACGTTTAGTTTAGATGTACGGATGCTGTTGTTAGAAAAAGCTAGTCAATTTACACCTACACCTTGGCGCTTATTGCGTACATTATATTAAGAGCCAGTCGCCAGATGTTAAAGCTAAAGTTGGACAACCTAATCCTACTTTGTATGGTGAAATTCTTGTTTGGCAAATACGGGTGCCATGTATGAAAAAAGGTAAGGCTGAGTAGTTGTCAAAATTCACCTCATATTATTGAAATAGTTGTATTTTATTGATAATAATCACTGAATCGATTTGAACTATCGTTCAATACGAAGAATAACACGCTTTTTATATGTTTTATTCAGGGATGAATAAAGAAAAGCATTTGTAGAATACATCACGGAGGGTATTCAATTGAATACGATTTAGTATTTTTATAAGGAATGCTAAGTAACATTACGCATAAAAGAAGTAATATTTATTGGGTTTTTGTGTATTATTATATACTTAGGAGTATAAGTTATGGCGTTTTCACAAGCAGTTAGCGGTCTAAAGGCAGCGGCAACCAATCTCGACGTAATTGGCAATAATATCGCTAACTCAGCTACAAGTGGCTTTAAAGCTGGTTCAGCTTCATTCGCAGATATTTTTGCGGGCTCAAATGTTGGAATGGGAACGAAGGTTTCATCCGTTTTCCAAAATTTTAACGATGGTACTCCAACGTTAACAAATCGTGGATTAGATGTAGCTATCAGTCAGGCTGGTTTTTTCCGTTTAAAGGATAAAGCTGGGAATGTAGTTTACAGTCGTAATGGACAATTTACTCTTACAGAGGATAGAAAAATTGTAAACGCCAGTGGTATGGTTCTGACTGGTTATCCTGCGAGTGGGCTTCCTCCCACTATTAAAACAGGCTCTGCTCCAGTAGAACTATCTGTACCAACAACAGCTATGACTGCCAGTGCCACTAATAAAGGCTCTTTGAAAGTAACTCTTAATTCATCCTACAACCCTCCCTCAAAATCAGTATTCAATCCCGCTGATGTAGACAGCTATAACGACAAAACATCGATGACTGTTTTCGATTCGTTAGGAAACCAGCATAAACTTGATATATATTTTGTAAAAACAGATAATAATAAATGGGATGTGCATCCTATCGATAGTACTACAGGTACAGTGTCTCCTGTGACTAGCTTAAATTTTACTACATCCGGTTCTATAATCGGAAATAGTGATATTCCTATCAATATAGGTAGTTTGAATGGCTCTGCAGCGGGGCAGACTATGACATTAAGTTTGCAAAATTCTATTCAGCAGAACAATGGTACTAAAAGCACCTTTGGTAATCCTAGCCAGAATGGCTATGCTGTTGGTGAAATGACTTCTTATCAAATTAATGATGATGGAATTATTACTGGAAACTATTCCAACGGTAAAACTCAACCTTTAGGACAAATTGTTCTTTCTAATTTTTCTAACGTTGAAGGATTAAAACCAGAGGGCAATAACGTCTGGTCTGCAACATCTACCTCTGGGCAAGAACTCGTAGGAGTAGCCGGTTCAGGGAATCTTGGGACACTAAAAAGTGGGGCTCTTGAATCCTCCAACGTAGATCTAAGTGATGAGTTAGTAAAAATGATTGTAGCTCAAAGAAATTATCAATCAAATTCTCAGACAATTAAGACTCAAGATCAAATACTTAACACATTAGTAAATCTTAGGTGATTTTATTGGATCTCCCAATGTATAATTGGAAGATCCTTTTATTAGAAATTAACGTTGCAGGTATATTATGTCAGAAACACTATTTCATTGTACTTTTACTGATAGAGACATGGCAGGCCATGTACATCAATACAAACAAGTATGGCGAAAAAAACCATACGTGTATGTGGCTTGTATCGTTTTCAACAAGAGTAATGAAGTCAAAGTATTTGGTGGTAGCGTTATTCTTACTGATCATCATCATTCCGAAGAAGGTTTTATGATTGAAATTTTACATAGTTTATTAATGTTAGATGTTTTTAAACATATCATTAAAACACCTTTTATTATTCAGCCATTTCAAATTTCCCGTCTTGCATCTGATTTTCCTATTTCAGAAAAAGAATATTATGAAATTCTTTTCGAAAAATATCTAAATTTATCAGTGGTTGGTAATTTAATGAATTAATAATTTGGAATAATATGAAAAATATTTTATGTTTATTAATTAACGTTGTAATTTTATTGTTTTTTTTAGAAAATGAAGCCTTAGCAATAAATGGCGGTGCTTATAATAGTGCTCCAGGTAAAAGAATGGATATAAGCTCAGCAAATAATTGGTATATTTATGAATTTCCTATTACTGATGACCCAGTTGTTGGTTCGGTGATAACATATATTTATTATCAGTACGCGATAAATAGAGAAAAAATTAATGGTACTTTGATTGTTGAACTTTGTAATAAAAAAACGACAAAGTGTGTCGATATTTCAGACTCACAATCAGGCATGATTTCTTATTTTTACGGAGATGATGCAAAATCAGAATTTTTTATGAAATATAAGATCCTAATTCATGGTGGAAATGTTTTTATTGCCAGCGATGGAGTGTCTCAAATAACTGTAAATTGGTCTACCAATTGAGTGTTGTATTTTTGAATTATCCCTATGTTTTCATTTTTTATTACTTACTATTATTGGTTCGCCGTCGAAAATACTTTCGCAGTGAGCGATATACCCGTGCACTGTGCGGATATCATTTGTTGTAATATTCGGAGGCCCGCGCAAGATTATTTGCCACTGGTATGATGCTGTATAATCACGCTTTATCTTTTTCGCGAAGATCCCTGTCATCCTGTTATTTTCCTAACTACGTATCTATGCTCAATCCCCACCATCTGGCCGATCTCCTCCCTGAAAACAGTGCCAGTCTAAACTGAAGTCTCCGGTCTTTCTTCCCGCTCACAGAGAGGCCTATTGCCATGAAAAAGACCCGTTATACCAAAGAACAGACTGCGTTTGCGCTGAAACAGGCCGAAACCGTCACCCGCGTCGGGGAAGTCTGCAGAAGCGCCAGGCGGTGCATTTCCTGCAGGGAGCTATCGTATCAGCGTCTGCCGGGGATGCGGGTTGCTGATGCAGAGCAGAACTGTCTACCACTGACAGAGCCGGCGTGACGATCGGGCGATAACCCTGCATATCCGGGAGAGCGCAGAGACTCGGATACGGTAGGGGGTGCGATTTCCTGGACTCTCAGGAGAAAACTTATGTTTACCGAAGCAGAACGAATCCGCGCAATTGAGCTTTACTTTAAATACGCCAGAAAACTTGCTCTTGTGGTTCGTAAGCTGGGCTACCCCTCTAAAAGAAATCTGCGCCGCTGGATCCGTTTATGGGAAGCGAGTGGCGGTGCTACAGAAGCCATACGACGTAAACCCCGTTACTCTGATGCGCAAAAGCAGGCTGCTGTCGAACATTATCTTAACCACGGTTGCTGCCTGGCATTTACCAGCAGGATTCTCGGTTATCCCTGTTGTGATGTACTTGCTCGCTGGGTTAATGAAATTCACCCTGACAGACGGCTTATCTTCACCAGTACAATCAATCAGAATGCGCCCTTTGAACCAGAGTTGAAACGCCAGGCAGTTATGGCGTTCTGTACACGACGTGTATCTGCCGGTGAAATTTCCCGGAATATTGGTGTCAGTCGCACGATATTGTATAAATGGAAAGATGAAATCATCGGCAATGGAGCTTACCAGGCCATGCGTAAACACAAGGCTCCTTCCCCTGAGGAAGAGCGCGATACGCTGCGGGAAGAAATTGCCTGACCTAATCAGGAAATACGCCGTCAACAGATGGCGCTGGATATCCTGAAAAAAGCTGAAAAAATCAAAAAAAAGATCCGGGCATCAGCGTTAACAACCTGAGCAACAGGAAAAAACAAAGATCGTTGATGCCCTGAGAGGGCGTATCCTCTGGCAGAACTGCTGAGTGTCCTAAATAGCTGATCCTGATACTGCTACTGCTACACTTTTGCTAAACCATGCCCGCCGCCAGAGCCGTTCAATATGGTTTACCCACGGAGAATATACCGGCTGATATATCACGATGAACTTCGGGCTGGCTTTCAGCCAGCGCTGCGTTTCATGGCTTTTATGAATGATGTAGTTATCCACGATAGCGTGATGGTCTTAGCACGCCGGTAGCCCGCTCTCAGGTGCTTTAGCAGACTGATAAACAACGTCGAACTTTTGCTGCTGCTGCCGACATAACTCACCCGTCCGGTGCCGCTGTTCAGCGCACCGGCAAGACAGTATTTTTCATTCTGGCCGGGTGTGACCACCCGCTTCTGCTGACCACGCATTTGCCAGTCAGCCCCGATTTTGGGGTTCAGATGGATATCCACTTCATCTTCGTAAAAGACCGGATACTCTGCACAACAGCGTGCCAGTGCCGTATTTATCGCTGTCATTTTTTCCTCCCGATGCGGGTCACGGATACGCAGCGTAGGTGCGGCTCTGCGCCAGACAAGTCCTGCTGCAGCCAGCCAGCGGCGCACGGTAGAGGGATGCAACTCACAACCGGTTATCTGATTGATTTTTATCGCCAGTAACTCAGTACTCCAGCGCGATCGCTGATAACCAGAATCGCCGGGAGAGCGTTCAACAAGTCGCTTCAGCAGAGCGCATTCTGTTCAAAGGGCCAGCGCCGGGCACGTCCTGCAGGCAGGGATTCAGGACCTTCACGTCCATAGAGTGTGAACCAGTTAATCCAGCGTCTGATGGAAGAACGTGCGCAGCATAGCGTTCTGGCCACCACGCTGACACGTTCTCCCCGGTGCAACATCAGCACAGCAATAAGCCTGCGGGAGTGGTTCTTGTCGCGCGTTTTATGAATGGTTTTCTGCATCAGGCGTCGTTCACTGCGTGGGACTGGTGCTATGCTCGGCATTGCTCAGTCCGGTTGGTGGTTTGTGATGTTTGGCAATTGATCAAATCGCACAATCCGGGCTGAGTTCCCTCAAAGTGTCTACTATTCGGAACAGCTATTTAGTGCTTGCACGTAGTCGCTATTTTTATCACCGGACTACTCTGCGTGCGGGAGATAAATACGTGGCCGTACGCACCACAATGGTAGAGATCTTTAACAGTAATTACTGTTGTTATGGCTATCGTCGTCTGCATGCCATGCTCAGGCAGGAAGGGTTGCGGCTCTCTGAAAAGGTGGTGCGCAGGCTCATGGTGGTGTGGTTAGTCGTAATCGTCGCCGACGCTACAGCTCGTACTTCGGGAAGATCAGCCCGGCTCCAGACAATCTTCTCGCCAGAAACTTTAAAGCAGAACTACCCAATCAAAAATGGCTGACGGATATTACTGAGTTCCAGCTTCCGGCAGATAAAGTCTGGTTGTCGCCGATGGTAGACTGCTTCGATGGGAAAGTGGTGAGCTGGTCTCTCAGTACACGCCCTGATGCCGAACTGACCAACACCATGTTGGAAGGTGCAATCGATACGTTAAATGCCCTGTTATACACACTGACAGAGGTGGTCATTACCGCTGGCCGGGACGGGTGAAGACAGCGGGTCTTATCCGCTCAATGTCACGCAAAGGATGTTCACCTGATAATGCCGCCTGCGAAGGGTTCTTCGGCAGATTAAAAACGGAAATGTATTATGGACGGGAGTGGTCGGGTGTGACAGCTGAAAACTTCATGTTATATGTCGATGCTTACATCAGGTGGTATAACGAGCACCGTATTAAACGGTCACTGGGTGCAGTCAGTCCAAAAATGTACCGATAGCAACTCGGGATCACACAATAAAATAGTCCAAGAAAACATCCGCCCCCCCAAAACGGTCAATAACCTTGGCGTTGACAGCAGCGAGTTTATCTCAAAAAGTCTGGATAAATGGGCGTATGTATGAACACGAAGTGATCATGGACTTCCCGCGCCCCGGAAAGACGAAGATCTCTGATTTAGCTCTGCACTGATTTTGGGTCAGGGTCAACCAACCGATATTACTAACTGCAGATTGTACCTGATTCTGCGGTAGGTCACAAGGGCATTTCATCCGAGCAGATAAGAAACGAGGTCACGAACACTCATCTCCGTTCTTTTGGCGTGTCCATCCATTGAGCTATCTGAAGTAATTTCTGGCGGGGTTTCATTGAAATAACTAGTTAATTTAATAAAATTTTATCAATAGCTAAAAGCAGTTCAGCTTTTGTTTGCGACGCATCTATGAAGAATTCCCTCTCATTTAAAATGAGACACCATAAAGGCATTGTGTGGTGTTTGAAAATCAATCAATTATGTACTACCTACCACAACATGGAAAAATCTTTATATACCTGATTAACCTGAAGTTGCATTTTTCAGCAACTGGAAGTTGTCA
>NZ_JACVTW010000053.1:0-13405 GCF_016624785.1 Kosakonia sp. S42
TGTCACCCATGTGACCGGTCAGATCTGTAACCCATGTGACCGGTTCATACAACGCGGCGCCCCTGATCCGTACATGCTCCAAGCGTTTATGGCGGGGGATCGGGTATTCAGGAAAAGCGACTACGGCAACGGCGTGCCGCTAAGGCCAAGCTGACGAGGTGATTTTCCGCTGGCGGCATCCCTTGAACACGCAGGCCGAAGCTGCGCGTTCTTCGTTCTGGAGGACGGCGGCCGATTTGGCTATTATGATGAGAGAACAAGCCCGCAGCTTCTTGGCAATTCAGCACGAACAAGTGCGATCCGGCTTTCTCTCCCGACGCCCTTATGTGGTCCTGGCCCACAGGGTAGCAGTCCTACGAAGCGGCACTAGGTAGAGACAAATCCGTCCTCCACATAGGCTTCCAGCCATCAAGCCATTTTTACACATGACTTGATGCCGCCAATTTTTTTGCACTTAAGGCTGCATGAGCGTGTTTTGACCATACGCACTTTTCTTTTCTGAACGCAACCTGCGGGCCAGACCCGCTGATTTACCTGTTATGAGTAAATGAAAGACAGAAAGAGTCAGTAACATCAGCGCCCTATTAGATTGCATTATGCGACAGATTGTCGCATAACTTTCTGCGTAGTGCGTCAGTTGTGACGTATCGATTGAAACCACCCCAATACCTTAACTGGCACAGGTGACTACATCATGAGGTTTAAAATGGCAACAAGCATCCGCTTAGATGATGATTTTGTTGAAGAGGTTAAAACACACGCAGACGCGATGAGCCGCAGCGTGCCCAAGCAGATTGGGCACTGGGCCAGGATTGGCCGCATTGCCGAGGCTAACCCTGATCTGCCGTTTTCTTTCATCAACGAAATCCTGCTGGCGAAATCAGAAATGGACAACGGGAGAATGAAGAAATATGTGCGCAGAAAAGGCAGGTCAGGAAATTGAGATTTACCAGTCAAGTCGCTTTGAGAAGGCTTTTAACCGCCTGAACAAAAGGGACCAGGATAGCGTGGATGGTGAGATTGATCGCATCATCGCAAACCCGGAGATAGGTGAACGCAAGAAAGGTGATCTCAGTTATCTGTGGGTACATAAGTTCTACATGGGGAAGCAGCAATACCTGCTCTGCTACACCTGGCTGGACCAAAAATGTGAGATCTATCTTTTGAGCCTGGGAACGCACGAGAACTACTATGATGAGCAAAAACGGCACCATGAAGCCGACCTGAAACTCATCGGTTAAGAAGACTTGTAATTTCAAAAAGCTGGTTACCCCATGATCCCCTCATCAGTGAATGAACCATTCAAAGTGAATCTCCTCCTGTCGTATATAAAAATCAGTGTCATCCTCTTCCTGTTCAATTATCCTAGCCACGTAGCATGTTTCCCCACGATCAAAGCAACTACACCGTGCCTTCCCGGCCGCTGCGACCAAAAGGGTTCACTTAGCCGTCATCCTTGTATGTTTAGGATGACAATAAGCGTATACTGCTTATCCGATGTTGCAGCACGTTCGTCGTCTAGGGATATGGGCCCGAGGATGAGCATCAGCGCAACATCATTATCAGTGTTAGCCCAAACAATTGCCGGGGCGTATTACCAGCCCGTATTTGCAAGGCAGGGATAACTGAACATGAGTGATAAAACCACTGTCAGCCAAGAACACACTAGAAGTGTTTATTGACATTATGGAAAGGGCTGCCTTTGGCCCGGAGGCCGCAGAATCGCACTGAGGGTGCCTGCGGTTTGCTTTTCCTTATTGATAATGTCACCCTGATTTCCCGGTTTTAAAGGGAACGTTCAGAATCCTGTGTCACGGTAAAAGTATTACAGCGTAATTACGTTATTCAGCCGCCCGTGAAAATAAATGGCTAACTGTGACAATGTCAAATTCCAGTTATGGATCGGCATTGTCCATTTCTCCCGCGCATTCATCAGCCCCAGATAAAGCAGCTTTAACAGGTTGTTTTCGTTCGGGAACGCGCCTTTGGTTTTCGCCAGCTTGCAGAACTGGCGATGAACTGATTCGATAGTGTTGGTGGTGTAAATTATCTTACGGGTATCAGACGGATAGCGAAAGTACGCCGACAGATTGTCTCATTTCCGACGCCACGACTGGATAACCATCGGATACTGCTGGCCCCGGCGAGCTTCCAGCTCGTCCAGCGCCGTTTCCGCCGCTGCTTCGATACCGCGCGGTAAACCGGCTTCAGGTCGGCCATGAAGGCTTTATGGTGCTTCGACGCCACGTATTTGATGGAATTGCGGATCTGGTGAATGATGCACAACTGGTCTTCGGTTTGCGGGTAAATGCTGTTTATCGCTTCCGGGAAACCGGTCAGACCGTCCACGCAGGCAATCAGGATGTCCTTTACGCCCCGATTTTGAAGGTCGCTTAATACCGACAACCAGAAGTTAGCGCCTTCACTTTCAGACAGATAAAGCCCCAGTACTTCCTTTTTCCCTTCAAGATTCAGAGCCAGCACGGTATACACCGCCTTGCTGACGTAGCGGCCTTCCTCGCGGATCTTGTAGTGAATAGCGTCCAGTCAGACAAAGGGGTAAGCCGGCTCCAGCAGGCGTTGCTGCCACTGTTTAAGTTCAGGAATAACCTTATCCGTAACAGCGCTGATAGTGGCGGTGGAGACGCTGAAGGCGTACAGGTCTTCGATTTCCCGGCTGATATCGGCGTAACTCATGCCCCGCGCGCAGGCGAATAATCTTCTGCTCGATCTCGTCTGAGAGTGTGGTCTGGTGCTTTTTCACCAGTTGCGGTTCGAAAGTGCCGTTGCGGTCGCGCGGCGTGGTCAGTTCGAAACTTTGATGGTCTTTTTGCCAGAGCCATTTTTACGATTGGCTTCAACATCCTGAGCCAGATGGGAGCCGAGTTCGGCGGTCAGCGCCGCTTCGGTTAACTGATTGATTAACGGTGTCAATATGCCATCCTTCCTGGTCAGAGACTGGCCGGACCGTAGCGCTTTGAGTGCCTTGTCGAAATCGAAGGGTTGGGACATGTGTCATTCCTTTTTAGGATATATTACTGGAATGACACAGAATTTTTAACGCTCTCGAAAAACTGGCATGGAATGGACGTTCACAACTCTATCGTGATATCTATCGTAATCGCAATGTTGTTGAGGGGGGCTTTGGTCGCCTGAAAGAATGCCGTCGCATCGCCAAACGTTATGACAAAACAGCGAGGAATTATCTGGCAATAATGAAACTGGGCTGCATCCGACTGTTTTACAGTAGATTATTCAATTAAAGGACGCAGCCTAGTTACGTTGGCAAATTGCTCATAATGTGACTTATATTTGGATCGGAAGATTAAAGTTTTTTATCTTCATACCGATATTACTTCTGTCATATCTCTGCTATTTATAAGTAGAAGACGATTGTTTCAACTATCCGTGAAGAATGCAGGTGAATAGCATTTTTTCATATTTTTTCCTCTGCTTGCCATTCATTTGGTGCAAAATACATATGAATAATATCAATATAGGTAAAAGACTTTGCGCGGCTTTTCTCCTCATGATGCTTCTCACTCTCATTCTTGTTGTTGTGGGTATTAGCAGACTCGTTGTCACAGGTGAAACAACGCGCCTCATAACAGACCGCCTTCATCCTCAATCACAGGACTCTGCCCTGCTTTTGTTTTATGCCACCGACATGAGCCGACTTGTGCGCGATACCATCATCATTAGTGACCCGTCTCAATTGTCAGAAATACGTCAAAGTTATGATGAAGAAAAACAACGTACTGGGTTAGTCACTCAACAAATGCTTCCTCTTATCACAACAGACCGAGGAAGGCAAATGTTTGCGGAGATGGAAAAAAAGCAAAATCTTTTTTTTACATTCATGGACGAGGTTATGGCTCTTTCAATGCAGAATAAAAACGATGAGAGTCGCAAGTTGCTTTTCGGTAATCGTTACATGACACAACTGGATTATACTACTAGCCTGAAAGCCCTTATACAACGCCAGAATGTCAGAATGGATATAGTGTCACGGGAGGCAACTGCGGAGCGTAATAATGCCGTAAAATTGATGGTTGTTATCACTATTCTGGTAATACTACTTAGTATCTTCCTGACATGGGGTATAACCCGCAGTATTGTCCACCCTCTCAATATGGTTCTGAATGCAGCCCACCGCATCGCCGAAGGTGACCTCAGCATGGTGGTTGTTACCAAGGGCAGAGATGAAATGGGCAGGCTGCTGACATCCATCCGGGATATGCAGGATGCGCTGATACAGACTGTCAGCACAGTCCGGAACAATGCCGTAGCGGTTGCATCGGCTAGTGCGCAGATTGCGCAGGGTAATACTGACCTTTCACAGCGCACGGAAGAGCAGGCCAGCGCGCTGGAGCAAACAGCAGCCACCATGAGTGAGCTGACTGTGACGGTGAGAAACAACGCAGATAACACCGGGCAGGCATTCAGCCTTACTACTGGTGTCCGTGATATGGCCCATCAGACCAGCAATCTGATGGATGAAATCACGGCGACTATGCGGACTATTGGCGAAAGTTCGGATCGTATCGCAGAAATCACTGCAGTGGTTGACAGTATTGCCTTCCAGACCAATATTTTAGCGCTTAATGCAGCAGTAGAGGCCGCTCGAGCTGGTGGGCAAGGGCTTGGATTTGCTGTAGTGGCTGGAGAGGTTCGCACTCTGGCTCAGCGCAGTGCCACAGCGGCCGGCGAAATTCGTCAACTGATAACCGCAAATTCAGATAGTGTTAACTGCGGGCAATATCTGGCCAGCCGTGCTGCCGGTGCAATGAAACAGATTGAGTCTGCGGTGCAACAACTGACTACCACAGTGGCGGACATCACGGCGGCAGGTGATGAGCAGGCTCGAGCTATTGGACAGGTTGGCATTGCGGTAACCCAGATGGATAGTGTGACACAAAACAATGCTGCGCTGGTTGAGGAGTCTGCATCTGCGGCTAACAGTCTTCACGATCAAGCAACTCAACTTCTTGCCTCCGTTTCGGCTTTCAGATTGACTGCGTAAGTGTAAAAATGCTGCAAGGCAAGAAGACACAACTAG
This sequence comes from Kosakonia sp. S42, assembly GCF_016624785.1. Classification (NCBI taxonomy): domain Bacteria; kingdom Pseudomonadati; phylum Pseudomonadota; class Gammaproteobacteria; order Enterobacterales; family Enterobacteriaceae; genus Kosakonia; species Kosakonia sp. S42. The sequence continues at coordinate 5,060 of NZ_JACVTW010000053.1, forward strand.
GTTGTTTATACGCCTTGATGAACTTGAAAAAATCTATGGTCTCCATCATTTCTGCAACACTGATTTTTGATTAATGATGGGCTTGCTTAAATCTATCCGGCGTCACTATGGGCAAGGATGCCCGCGCCACGATGAGTTCCGCGCCTGATAAGACTTAAAAAACCTCACGGCTTCAGTGAGCCATTTTTTACGTAAACTTTCTATCAGGCCGGTTTGCCGTTCATGTCATCAATAATCAGTCTTCGCAAAACCAGATTGGGAACTACTTTTGTTAACGTTTAACCCGCCAATAAACTGCGTAACCGTTACCTTCCGAACACGGTTTACCGGGTCGTTATTGCCCACGCTATTCGGGCCATTTTGTTAGCCAGGGCACAGTCCACTATATTCGAGCGTTTTCGCTCAAGCTGAGCTTTTACCCATTCAGCCAGGCTTCCTGACTGATGCCCGATTCTCCGGATAAACACCCTGGCGCAGTGAAACAGTAAGCGTCGCAGGTTTTTATCTCCGCATTTACTTATCCCTGAAAGCGTATTTTTTCCGCCCGTGCTGTACTGCCGGGGTACCAGACCGGTTGAGGCAGCAAAATCCCGGCTACAGCCATATTGTTTACCGTCGCCCAGTTGTGAGATAAGACGCTGGCGGTTATCGGCCCAATTCCGGGTATTGTCTGAAGACGTTGCCCTGTTTCATCACGACTCAGCTCTTGTTCCAGCGCCGTCTCAGGCTCGGTGATCTGTTCGACAAGATAAAGATAATGAGCATGTAAGCGCATCAGCAACTGTGCCAGATAGGGAGGAAGTTCGTTCTCTTCAAGGACTGTTGAGAGCCGTTTTATCACTGCAGCTCCGATCGGCATACTGATGCGAAATTCCAGTAAGAAAGCATGCATCTGATTAGTCGTTTTGACTTTATCTCTGACTACAAATCGCATGAACGGACGAGATGCAGCTTCGCAGATGGCTTCAGCATCGACAAAATCGTTCTTATTGCTCTTAACAAAAGGGCGAACGGACTGCGGAGAAATCAATTTTGCTTCATGGCCTAAATCAGCGATTCGACGAGCCATAAAATGGGCCCCGGCGCAGGCTTCCATCACAACGGTGTCGGTGTGCATGTAGCCAGAAACTCGATGAGTCTGGTGCGGGTAAGCTTTTTGCGCAGTAATGCCTTGCCTGATTTATCCTGACAATGAATGTGGAAAGAATGTTTACCGAGATCGATACCAATAAGCGTGACGTTTTGCATGATGGTCTTCTCCATAAAGAAACACCCTGTCAGCGTACCACTCACAGGATGGTGGGGACCATCTCATTAACCTCCCGCTGTCACTTCTGAGTTGGGATGTTATTGAGAGAAAATTTAACTTTTCTTAACAAGTATAAGTAGTAACCATAATAAATGGTCCATAGCATTCTCTGTAATCACTACAAGTGATTACAGAGAATGCTATGGATTGTAAGTGAATAAATGTATTTATCAAAATTGATCAGATGAATGGCTTCAGACCACCCTGGGCAATACCTACGTAAAAGCCAAAAGACTGATGCCGCTTCCTTCACTGGAGGGGTGGTTAAAGCCGGGAAGTTTGTTATCCCTGAAAAAGGGCATGCCGGTTTTGTCATGAAGCTGGCGTTGTCTATATAACTGTCGATCCTGAAAACAATGCATTCTGCAAAAACGATGCGTACTCTATTGAGCGTATGTTTGCTCATGAACTCCATCATGCGGCAAGATGGAGTGGTCCGGGATATGGCTTTTATCTGGGTGAGCCTCTTGTCTCCGAAGAGTTAGCCGGGCATTTCGCTATTCAGGTTTTATGGGAGGGCAACTGAACCATGAGAATATCTTGATTCACACGAAATGAATCTTCACAGGGTACGGGTATCAGGAGAATGGGGCGTTAGGATTATAACCATAATGTCTGGTTTTACGGTGCTGGCGATTTGCCCAGATGGCTGGATATTCTCTGGACTTTGATGTGGTTGCCCGTTATTTATCAAAGCACTCTGAGCACCGGGCATCAACGCTTATAGATGCAAGTGCAGACGTGTTAAAGAATTCAGTCTAATTGGAAAGAAGGAAGGACAACATTGTTACTTTCTGCACATTAACGCAATCGCAAGCCGGAAATTTCAGTGGTTCCGGCGTAGAACCCCTAAATTATGCTGAAGTCAGAGATCTGGGACTTTTCTGAGACGATCTCATTAAGTAAACGGGGGGCAGAGTGGAGGATAGCTCTCTGTTTTGGTTGGCAGTTATCGCAACTACTCAGTCACTACTCCATTTAGCGTGATTTTCGGCTCTGTTACAAAGTTGGCGGTTATATGCCGGAGGCTTCGGGAAATGAATGGCGTAGGGGCTGCGGGATTAGCGATTTCAAGGGTCGGCATTTTGGAGGAGGGGTGATCCTGTGGGCGATGCGATGGTATTGTCGCTACTGGATCGGCTCCGGGATCTGGAAACCATGCTGGACGGGCGCGGCACCAGCGTGGATCATTTCACGAACTATCGCTGGGTATGCGCCTGGGATGGAAAGGCGCCTGTGCTGGTACTTGAAACGCACGTCGATTTGGCTCAGCTGGCAAGTTGATGAGACCAAGGTCAAGGGTTGCTGGACTTATCTTTACCGGGCCGTCGGCAAGGATGGTGATACGATTGATTTCTATCTTTCGCCCACCCGCAACGCCAAGGTGACCAAGCGTTTTATGGGCAAGGCGCTCAGTGGCCTCAAGGCCAGGCAACAGCCGCGGACGATCAATACCGACAAGGCGCCGGCCTATGGCCTGACGATCGCGGCGCTGAAGAAGGAAGGGAAGCTGCCAAAGGAAACGGCCCACCGCCAAGTTAAATATCTCAACAACGTCATCGAGGCCGACCATAACAAGCTCAGGCAGTTGATCAGGCCAGCACGGGGCTTCAAATCCCTGGAAACAGCCTATGCCACGATCAAGGGTTTCGAGGTCATGCGTGCTTTACGCAAAGGGCAGGCCCGATTTTAGCAATATGGCGGCGGCATCATGGGAAAGGTGCGCCTGATCGAAAGACAATTCGGAATTCATATCACCTGATCACTGACTGCGGCGTACTTCACACCATCGGAAAACTTTGCAACAGAGCCCACGATAGCGTCGTTTAGCGGGATTAATTCCAGACATTTCGCATATCAGGGCTCAGCCATAGTGCAACCGTTCTCAATTTTGGTCCTGTTACTTGCTGTTATAAACCACCATTTTAAATTTCCTCAATTACTGATTCGCAGAAAATTCGCCAGTGTGACCTGGGTAACATTTCACTACTTTATTGATTCACTATTCTTTAGCCACTTACCGGAGGGTGAACTGATGCAGATGGCTGAAGGGAAAAATCAATATCATTATCTTCACGTAGCGACAGCACTTAAGACGATGCTGAGCGCGCTGGATAAGCAGTTTCCGGCGGAGCGTTCGGGATTCTTGCTGGGCGAAACCTGTGCGCGTTACTGCACAGACACAGCTGAAATAGAGGGATTATACCGGGCGGTGTTGGGGATTTTACTCTGCTGGCGGGCGGTGAAGCGCTGCCGCTGAGTGAAAAATACATCACGACGCTGAAGCTAGGCACCGATCCGCAAAGCACCGGCTACTGGGGCGACACCTGGCCTTACTATCAGCGCCTTGCCGAGATGGCGGCCTGGGGACTCGGGCTCGCGCTGCCGAAGAATAAATGTCAGTCCAGCTTCTCTGCCCTGGAGCGCGACGATCTGCATCGCTGGCTTAATCAAATCAGCGACGCGCAGATGCCAGACAGCAACTGGAATTACTTCACCATTCTGGTGCAACTGGACTTCAAACGCGCGGGGATGCCGTGGGATCGCGAGGCTATCGAACGGCGCTTTAATACTCAAAAGCAATATTTTAAATTACATTCAGCACTGCTGAACTCTACCTGCTTTGTCGAGGATAGTATGGAAAAGTCAACCATAAATACCCGTACTGAATATTATAAAATCAGTTGTTTTATCTTTCTTTATTTCTTTACTTGGTCGGCAAGTATTGGTTTACTCGCCATCTGGCTGGGGCAAAAAGCTAACCTGAGTGGCACGATTATCGGTACCGTTTTTGCCTTTAATGGCGTATTTTCAGTTATTCTTAAACCGATATATGGTTACATCCTGGATAAAACAGGTATGAGAAAATATTTGCTCTATTTTGTCGTGTTAATGTCGGCATTAATGGCGCCGTTCTTTATCTACGTTTATCAGCCGTTATTAATTTCCAACACTATGTTGGGGATTATCGTTGGCGCGATTTATTTAAGTTTTGCTTGGTATGCCGGGGTGGGTGCTTGCGAATCGTACAGCGACCGCTACAGCCGATTAAACGGCATGGAGTTCGGGCAGATCCGCATGTGGGGATCACTCGGTTGGGCGGTGGCATCCTCTTTTTCCGGGCTGCTGTTTAACATCTCTCCGGCTTGGAACTTCATCATGGGAAGCTTGGCATCTGTCATCATGTTCTGCGTGCTGCTGAGCCTGAAAGTAAACACGCAGACGGTTCATGCCAGTGAAGTGCTGGCAAAAAATAAAATTGCTCCTGCAGACATGTATTCCCTGTTGTGTAACCGGAAATTCTGGGCTTTCTGCCTGTATGTCGCGGGTGTAGCATGGATGATGTTTATCGCCGAGCAGCAGTTCTCTCGCTATTTCGTTACCTTTTTTCCAGATATCCATCAGGGCAACGCCGTATTCGGTTATCTGGGTACGGTACAGTCGGGCATGGAATTTGTGATGTATATGGCCATCCCGCTGTTTGTGAATTTCATCGGTGCCAAACGTGGCTTATTACTCGTCGGCACCTTTGTCGGTGCCCGCCTGATTATTTCCGGCTTGTGTGAATCGCATTTATTGATTTCCATCTTAAAACCGCTCTATGGTCTGGAAATCTGTCTGCTGCTGGTGTCGGTATTTAAATATATCGCTGAGCACTTCGATAAACGCGTTAATGCTACCATGTATTTATTGGGTTATCAGGCCATGTTGTATGTCGGCAATGTGGTTGTCTCTTCTCCGGCGGGATTGTTATATGACCGCATTGGCTTTGAACACACCTACATCATTATGGGATCTATTGCGCTGGCCTTTACAGCCCTCTCTGCCATTACACTTTCCGCTTGCCATAGTAAATGGCGAGATCATTCCACTTCAGATATTGTCGGAAATAATCTTTCACGTTAATTCCCGTCCATGGCTGCCAGTAAAATAGGAACCAAAATATGTTAAGTAAAATCGTTGAAGAGCCGTTACGTGAATGTCCAGGCGCACCGTTTAATCGGCAGGCGTTTTCAGATGAACTAGACAGCGCACGTAAACACACCCTTGAGCTGATTCGCCGTCATTTAACGGAATTGACCTGCGAGAAGGGCTATTACCCGCTGACCGATAACGTTGAGTGGACCATCAGTTTCTGGACCGGACAACTGTGGCTGGCGTGGGAAACGAGCGGTGACGCGGCGTTCCACGCGATGGTGGAAAAAATTGTACGCTCTTTTGGCTTACGTACTGCGGGACGAAGCGATACCAACCCGCACGACCTCGGCTTTGTTTATACGCTCTCCTGCGTTGCTGCCTGGCGCTTAACGGGTAACTGCTTTCCCCCAAACCACCGAGGAACTGCTTGAACGTTTTCACGCGAAGGCGCAGATCATTCAGGCGTGTGGCGATCTTAAGGATCCGCAGCAGGCCGGGCGGATTATCATCGATTGCAATATGAACCTGCCGCCGCTGTACTGGGCGAGCGAGCAAACCGGTGACCCACATTTTGCACAGGTGGCACAGACCCATGTCCGGCAGGCAGCGACCTGTCTGATCCGGGAAGATGCTTCGACCTTCCATACCTACTGTATGGATGTGCAGACCGGCGAGCCGCGCTACGGTAACACTCAGCAAGGCTACGCCGATAACTTTTGCTAGTCACGCGGATAGGCCTAGGGGATTACGGTTTCCTGCTGAGCTTCATTTATACCGGCGATAAAGAGATGGTGGCCCTGCCAAAATTGCTGGCGGACTACTTTTTGAATCGCTTGCCGGAAGATGCGGTGTCTCACTGGGATCTGGCGCTGGTGGGAACGGACGCGCTGCGCAACTCTTCCTCTGCGGCGATTGCGGCCTGCTAGAGCTGATCAAGCACTTACCAGTACCGACCCGGATCGCGAGCGTTATCAGTAGTGGGCGATGCCATTATGTCTTACGAGCCGACCAACGGCCTGCTTAAGCATTCGATGTACCACCATTTCAGTGATAAAGGGGGGATGAGTGCCGTAGCTGGGGAATTATTTTTACGTAGAGGCGCTGGTGCGTATGACCCAGATCTGGAAACTTTACTGGTAATTTTCTATTGCTCCACACACCGGGAAGAGGAGGACAACACCTTAAACAGAAAGGAAAAGATGAAACAACATGATGATGACATACGCACAACTGAGTCGGTTATTGATCCTTATTATGCTGGTTTTTCGGTGTAATATGCCGTGCTGAACAAGGATAAATATTACGCCGTCTGGTACGATAGCTATCACAATATCGCTGTGGGCAGTAAAGTGCCTCATGAAAAAAATTTAACTGTTCATAGCATGAAGTATAATTTACTGGTTTTTTAACAAACTGTTATTTTGAAACCTGTTATCTGCGTACATTAAATCAACGGAGGGGAACAGGTGTAGTCAGAAAACAGCCTCATATCTATTATTGATAAATTGACAGGATAACATAATGAAAAACGTCTCTCGGATTGCTATAGCTTCAATGGCAATTTACTCTGCACATTCATTCGCTGCAGGCCCGTGGATTGAAGGGCGTGAAGCTTACAATACGGCTTCACGCCAGCATGAGTTTGTCCTCAGGGGCGTCTATAATTTTGAGAATGGCGCCGGCATTATGCTAACAAACTCTTATAATTTTGGTAAATATGATCAACTTAAGCACAGTTATAATGAGCTGGAAAGCTGGTATCCGCTGTTTAAACCCACGACATATTTTACTGTTTCACCTGCTCTGGTTATAACAGACAGTACCAGTGGTTCCACAGTATCACCGTATACCGATTTTAATTATAAATTTACATCGGACTTTAATGTAACTTTTCGTTATCGCTACAACAACAAAAATTATGATACACCTGATCTGAATGGAAAACAGGACACGGACAGTACACATCAGTTTGTGATGTACTGGAATTATAAATTCAATAACACCTGGGCATACACCTTTGAACCGGATTATTATATTCATATCAATGATTACCACAGTCATAACGATAAGGATCATAACTGGGAACTGAATAACAAACTAACTTATACCCTTACCGAGCACTGGAAACCTTATGTGGAAGCCTCCTGGCTTGATCGGTGGAATGCACAGCACCGGGAGGCGTACCGACTCCGTGTAGGGATGCGTTATTACTTCTGAATGAAGAGAATAATACTATGAAAGTAGCATTATTGCCGTGCAATAAATTAACTGAGCCACCATCCGCAATGAAAGCATTTCGACGAACTATCTGTTTGTAATTCTAATAAATATCCGGGCTGGCGATAATAAGTCCATGGAGCTCGGATTTTCATCAGAACACACCAAGCCGGGTATATGTGCGAAAGAACCTTGTCAGGGGAAATCCTCCTGTACCTAAAACAGCGATTGTGTATATTTTTGCAGCCGGTCCGGACTAATCAGCTATTAAGGGGGAAATATGGAAGCTGCATTATTGATTTCAGAACATTTTGAAGAAGTTGAAATTGTCATTATCTATAATATTTTACGGAGAGTCTCTGTCGATGTAGAAATAATTTCCTATCCCGGATCAATAACAACCAATTCTTAACTTTCGTTATCGATAAATGCAGGCAAGCGGATTAGAAAATATTAGTGAGTATTTTTACGACGTGATCATCGTACTCGATGACTGGGATCCACCGGTCATTAGCAGAAAATAAGTATATCATCATATGTATCCGGACGGTGGATATGTGCACTGTGTTATGCTCCGTACTTGGTACAAATAACCTCGTTGGGAGTAGAAATCATACCTATTCTGTTAATTTATGAGGATGTTGTACTGATGGCGTATATGGTAACGGAAAACTCATTACAGAGAAATGCTTGGGAGTATCATTTGAATTTGCTTTTGAGGTTGCAGATATGACGATCTAGGGTTTCACTATAGTAATGCAGGAGGTTGAACATATCTACTTGAGGCCGGAAAAACAGATTATCAGAAATATACTCAAGAAACGCGAAGTGTCACAGATAAACAAGCAATCGGCGAAGCCAGCATCGTGACACCCGACAGGCTCCAGCGGCAGTTCAATCCG
>NZ_JACVTW010000054.1:0-12894 GCF_016624785.1 Kosakonia sp. S42
CGACCGCTCGGTTCGTAGCCGAGTACTCTATCCAGCTGAGCTACGGATGCAAAATGGCGGTGAGGCGGGGATTCGAACCCCGGATGCAGCTTTTGACCGCATACTCCCTTAGCAGGGGAGCGCCTTCAGCCTCTCGGCCACCTCACCACACGCCTCTTACGAGTGCTTCGAAGAGTTCGTTAAGAGCTCATCGTCGCTGCGTGGCGCACATATTACTTTCTGGGACTTATAAGTCAAACAATTTTTCCCAGCCCTGAATCGTTTGCACACTTCGCAGACAATTAGGCGCTAAAAAGGGCAAAAAGGATGTTTTATCAGCAAAAATTCACTGCCCCACAGGCATGACATTACAGATGTGTGATAAACAAAAATGGCGCGAGAAAGTATCAGATGCAGGAAATCTGCAATAAAAATGAGACAGAGAAGCGGGAGAATAGACGGGAGGGTTGCGTCTCGCCGAACAACCGCGAGACGCATAATGGCATCAGAAATTGGACTGCTGGGATTTTTCAGCCTGGATACGCTGGTAGATCTCTTCACGATGGACCGATACTTCTTTGGGGGCGTTTACGCCAATGCGCACCTGGTTACCCTTAACCCCTAATACAGTCACAGTGACCTCATCCCCAATCATGAGGGTTTCACCAACTCGACGAGTCAGAATCAGCATTCTTTGCTCCTTGAAAGATTAAAAGAGTCGGGTCTCTCTGTATCCCGGCATTATCCGTCATACAACGCCAAAACATAAGCGATGACAAACTCATAACATGCAAGCAGTCATGGCATTACATTCTGTAGACGTAAGTTTAGCCGATATACACAACTTCAACCTGACTTTCTCGTTATCAATAGCGTAGTGGCAACAAAGCCATAACCTCAAGGTTATGGCTTGTGCGTTCGCTTTGTAATTATGACAGTTTAGCGCTTACCCAATCTTTAACACTGGCGAGAGCAGCAGGCAGCGCGGCCGCATCGGTACCACCGGCTTGCGCCATGTCCGGGCGTCCACCGCCTTTGCCCCCAACCTGTTGGGCGACCATTCCTACCAGTTCCCCTGCTTTGACGCGGTCAGTCACATCCTTAGAGACGCCCGCGATGAGAGAAACTTTACCTTCAACAACAGTGGCAAGAACGATAACCGAAGCGCCGAGTTGGTTCTTCAGGTCGTCCACCATGGTACGCAGCATCTTCGGCTCGACACCTTCCAGCTCGCTCACCAGCAGCTTAACGCCGTTGATCTCCATTGCGTTACCGGAGAGGTTTGCGCTCTCTTGCGCTGCCGCCTGTGCTTTAAGCTGCTGCAACTCTTTTTCCAGCTGACGCGTACGTTCAATCACTGAACGCACTTTGTCGCCGAGATTCTGGCTATCGCCTTTCAGCAACTGAGCAATATCCTGTAGCTGATCGTTCTGCGCATGCAGGCTGGCAATCGCCGCTTCGCCGGTAACGGCTTCGATACGACGCACGCCCGCTGCAGTGCCGGATTCAGACACAATGCGGAACAGACCAATATCACCGGTGCGCGAAGCGTGCGTACCGCCGCAAAGCTCGGTGGAGAAATCCCCCATCTGCAGCACGCGGACGCGATCTTCATACTTCTCGCCAAACAGCGCCATTGCGCCGTTCGCTTTTGCCGCTTCGAGATCCATGATGTTGGTTTCGATCGGCAGGTTGCGACGAATTTGCGCATTCACCATATCTTCCACCGCGCGGATTTCCGCCGGCTTCATGGCTTCGAAATGGGAGAAGTCAAAACGCAGCGCTTTGTCATTCACCAGCGATCCTTTCTGCGCGACATGCGTACCAAGTACGCTACGCAGCGCGGCGTGCATCAGGTGGGTGGCAGAGTGGTTAAGGCGGATACGGGCGCGACGCGCTTCGTCAACTTCCGCTTTCACGCCGTCGCCCACTTTCAGCGAACCGCTGCTGAGCTTGCCGACATGACCAATCGCCTGACCATACTTCTGCGTATCCAGGACGGCGAATGTTAAGCAGTTGCCTTTCAGCTCGCCTTTATCACCAACCTGGCCGCCTGATTCCGCATAGAACGGGGTCTCATCAAGCACGACAACCGCTTCCTGGCCGGCGGCAATCGACTCAACCTGTTTGCCATCGACAAACAGCGCGGTCACTTTGCCGTTCAGCTCAAGCTGATCGTAGCCTTTGAATTCTGTTGCGCTATCAACGCGGATCATCGCGTTGTAGTCTGCGCCAAAGCCGCTGGACTCGCGTGCGCGACGGCGCTGCTCTTCCATTGCCGCTTCGAAGCCCGCTTCATCCACTTTCAGATTGCGCTCGCGGCAGACATCCGCGGTCAGATCGACCGGGAAACCGTAGGTGTCGTACAGGCGGAAGGCGGTTTCGCCATCCAGCGTGTCGCCCTGCAGTTTGGAGAGCTCTTCATCCAGCAGCGCCAGACCGCGCTCCAGCGTACGCGCAAACTGCTCTTCTTCGGTTTTCAGAACCTGCTCAACCTGCGCCTGCTGGCGCTGCAGCTCTTCCCCGGCGGAACCCATCACTTCAATCAGCGGGCCAACCAGTTTATAGAAGAAGGTATCCTTCGCGCCGAGCATGTTGCCGTGACGAATCGCGCGGCGAATGATGCGGCGCAGCACGTAGCCGCGGTTCTCATTCGATGGGATCACACCGTCTGCAATCAGGAAGGCGCAAGAGCGGATATGGTCAGCGATAACGCGCAGAGATTTGTTGCTCAGATCCGTTGCGCCGGTCACTTTCGCAACCTGCTGGATCAGCTTCGAGAACAGATCGATTTCATAGTTGGAGTTCACGTGCTGCAGCACGGCTGTAATACGCTCCAGGCCCATACCGGTGTCTACGGACGGCTTCGGCAGCGGCTCCATGGTGCCATCGGCCTGGCGGTTGAACTGCATAAAGACGATGTTCCAGATCTCGATATAGCGATCGCCATCCTCTTCCGGGCTGCCCGGCGGGCCACCCCAGATGTGGTCGCCGTGATCGTAGAAGATCTCGGTGCAGGGGCCACACGGACCGGTATCGCCCATCTGCCAGAAGTTGTCAGACGCATACGCTGCGCCTTTGTTATCACCGATACGAATAATACGTTCGCGCGGGATACCGACCTCTTTTTCCCAAATTTCGTACGCTTCATCGTCGGTTTCGTACACCGTCACCCACAGACGCTCTTTCGGCAGCTTGAACCAGTTTTCACCGGTCAGCAGTTCCCATGCGTACTGGATAGCATCATGTTTGAAGTAGTCGCCGAAGCTGAAGTTGCCCAGCATTTCAAAGAAGGTGTGATGACGTGCGGTGTAGCCGACGTTTTCCAGGTCGTTGTGTTTGCCACCTGCACGCACGCAGCGCTGCGACGTGGTTGCGCGGGAATAATTACGTTTGTCGAGCCCAAGGAAAACGTCCTTGAACTGGTTCATCCCGGCGTTGGTAAACAGCAAAGTCGGGTCGTTATTCGGTACCAGGGAGCTGCTGGCAACTACCTGATGTCCCTTGCTATGGAAAAAATCGAGAAACGCCTGACGGATCTCAGCGGTGCTCTTGCTCATAATTATCCTGAAATCAAGCTAACGAAATGTGGTAGCGGGCCATCGCCATCGCATGGCAGACGCATCCGCTACTGGAAAAAGTGGGAATAAGATAAGTTTTCTTTAGTGGGAAGTAAAATCCCGTATGCGCTCAGTCGGCAAAATTTCGCCATATTTCCTGAATATCTTCTTGCATAAAGCCGCGATAGAGCAGAAAGCGTTGCACTTTCACTTTTGCAGCAAATTCAGTGGGCAACGGCTCGCCATATTTGCGCTGCGCCTGATCGCGGGCGCGGCTTACCCAGTCAATCTCGCATTCGCGCATGGCGTTTTCGCTGGTCTCCCGGGCAATACCTTTCTGGTTCAGCTCCTGGCGAATACGTACCGGGCCATACCCTTTGCGCGCGCGGCTGGCGATAAACTGGCGGACAAAACGGCTGTCATCAAGAAAGCCGTGCTCTATGCACCACGCCACAACCTGATCGATCTCTTCCGGCGTCGCGTCAACCGCTTCCGGGCCCTTCTTCGTCATGATGGGTGCGGCGAGCTTGCGGCGAAACTCAAGTTCGCTATGGTCGCGCATCGCCAGAATGCGCATGGCGCGATCGCGTAAGCGCGCCATGGCGCTGCGGCGGGAGGTGTTATCAGAAGAGGAGTTATCGGACATCGTAAAATCCTGTCACCATAAAAACAAAAAGGGCTGCATCAGCAGCCCTTGATTACGGATAACGTTATCAGAAATCTTCGTTAGTTTCTTCAACGCCCGCGTCTTTGTCGTCAACGGTGAACTCTGGCGTCGCAGTCTGGTTGCTGAGCAGAATTTCGCGCAGCTTCTTCTCGATCTCTTTCGCCGCAGCCGGGTTCTCTTTCAGCCAGGAGGTCGCGTTCGCTTTACCCTGACCAATCTTGTCGCCGTTGTAGCTGTACCAGGCGCCCGCTTTTTCAATCAGCTTCTCTTTCACGCCCAGGTCGACCAGCTCGCCGTAGAAGTTAATGCCTTCGCCGTAGAGGATCTGGAATTCAGCCTGTTTAAACGGTGCCGCGATTTTGTTTTTCACAACCTTCACGCGGGTTTCGCTACCGACAACCACATCGCCCTCTTTCACCGCGCCGATACGGCGGATGTCGAGACGAACGGAAGCGTAGAACTTCAGCGCGTTACCACCGGTGGTGGTTTCCGGGTTACCGAACATCACACCGATCTTCATACGGATCTGGTTGATGAAAATAAGCAGCGTATTGGACTGCTTCAGGTTACCGGCCAGCTTACGCATCGCCTGGCTCATCATACGTGCCGCAAGGCCCATGTGAGAGTCACCGATTTCGCCTTCGATCTCCGCTTTCGGCGTCAGCGCCGCAACGGAGTCGACCACCAGCACGTCAACCGCGCCGGAACGCGCCAGCGCGTCACAGATTTCCAGCGCCTGCTCACCGGTATCCGGCTGGGAGCAGAGCAGGTTATCGATATCAACGCCCAGTTTGCGGGCATACACCGGATCCAGCGCGTGTTCCGCATCGATAAACGCACAGGTTTTGCCTTCGCGCTGCGCCGCAGCGATAACCTGCAGAGTCAGGGTGGTTTTACCGGACGACTCAGGCCCGTAAATTTCGACGATACGGCCCATTGGCAGACCGCCCGCGCCCAGCGCGATGTCGAGGGAGAGTGAACCGGTAGAGATAGTCTCTACATCCATGGAGCGGTCTTCACCCAGACGCATGATGGAGCCTTTACCGAATTGCTTTTCGATCTGACCCAGTGCAGCTGCAAGCGCCTTTTGTTTGTTTTCGTCGATAGCCATTATTACTCCTGTCATGCAGAGTGAAGCGCGTTACGCCCCGTGGTGAATAACTGATTTGTTGCGGCAATTATACTGTATAGTCATACAGTATCAAGCCTTTTGTAGAAAATGTTGCCAGAGGGTCGTAAGTGCATAGGCCGTCGCTTGACGACGCACCGATTCACGGTCTCCCTGGAAGCATTCGCGCCGCGTAATCCCTTCTCCGTTAACGCAGGCAAGCCCAAACCAGACGGTGCCGACAGGCTTGCTTTCGCTGCCGCCATCCGGCCCGGCGATGCCGCTAATCGAAATCGCATAGTCAGCGCGCGCGGCTTTCAGGGCCCCAATCGCCATCTCGACGACCACCGGCTCGCTGACAGCGCCGTGCGCATCCAGCGTCTCGCTTTTCACGCCGATCATTTGCGCTTTCGCTTCATTACTGTAGGTCACAAACCCGCGTTCAAACCAGGCGGAGCTGCCTGCGATATCGGTAATCACTTTCGCAACCCAACCGCCGGTGCAGGATTCAGCGGTGGTCAACGTCGCGCCGCGCGCCTTTAGCGCTAGCCCGATGCGCTCGCTGAGCTGCAATAATTCACTGTCCGTCATGATGGCTCCCATGCCTCCATTAAACCGTGGCGTGAAAGATAGCACTTTCCCGTCAAATATGGGGATGGTATGGCAATTTTACGAGGCGACTTCCGAAAAAAGCAGTGTGATATAGCGGGGACGTGGTGAGGAGAAGCCCGGTGCGCCGTCGCGTCACCGGGTAGTTTACAGGCTATCCGCGCAGGATTACTTCATGCTATTGGCGATAGTGTCCACGTTGTGGCGAAAGGCTTTCTGATAGGTATCCGCCACGCCCCCTTTTGCGCTCAGCGCTTCCGGGTAGAGCTCGCCGCCCGGCTGTGCGCCGGTGGCATTCGCGATCTGTTTTACCAGGCGCGGGTCGAGCTGGTTCTCCATAAACCATACCTTCACGCCATCAGCTTTAATCTGTTTGATAAGCGCCGCCACCTGCGATGCATTAGCCTCGCTTTCCGATGAGAGCCCCTGCGGTGCCATAAACTCAACGCCATACGCGCGGGCAAAGTAGCCGAAGGCGTCATGGCTGGTGAGCACTTTGCGTTTCGCCTGCGGAATGGCGCTGAAGCGCTCTTTCGCCCAGCTATCCATCTCTTTCAGCTGCTCAATATAGCGCTGTCCCGAGGCGTTAAGCGCCGCTTCATCCGCCGGGTCGGCTTTCACCAGTGCCTTAAGAATATTTTGCGCATAGAGGGCACCATTCGCGGCGCTGTTCCACGCGTGAGGGTCGGTGACCTTCGCGCCATCCTCCTCCAGCGTATGGGTTTGCACACCGTCAGAGGCGATCACCAATTGGCCTTTAAAACCGGAGGCTTTCACTAACCTGTCGAGCCAACCTTCCAGCCCAAGCCCGTTGACCACCACCACATCCGCATTATTAAGCAGCGCGCTATCTTTTGCCGAAGGCTCAAAGGTGTGCGGATCGCCATCCGGCCCCACCAGCGAGGTCACCTTTACATGATCTCCGCCCACCTGGCGGGTGATATCGCCCAATATCGAAAAGCTGGTCACCACGTTGATGGTTTTTGCCACTGCGCTCTGCGCCATCAGACCGAGCGCCAGTGCCAGAATCACCCCTGTACGTTTCATTATGTTCCCCTTTATGTAAAAAGCGCGCGCAGGCTGTTTGCCAGCCCGCTGCGCGTGCCGAATAAGATGGATAAAAAGAAGATAAGGCTGGCAGTCAGCACGATCGCCGGGCCGGCAGGCAAACCCGCCAGCCACGACAGGCTTAAGCCGAGCCAGGCGCAGAGTGCGCCAATCGCCGCAGCCAGCAGTAACAGGCGCGGCAAGGTCCGCGCCCAGCAGCGCGCCGCCACGGCGGGCAGCATCATTACCCCCACCGCCATCAGCGTGCCGAGCACCTGAAAACCGGCCACCAGGTTGAGCACCAGCAGCGCCAGAAACAGCCCGTGCAGCATGCCCGGCAAGCGCGGTGCGTTAACCTGTAAAAAGGCGCTATCAAACGCCTCACTCACCAATCCGCGATAACAGACGGCAAGGGTAATCAGCGTCAGGCTGGAAACCCCGGCGACAAACAGCGCCGCGTCGCGATCCACCGCCAGAATTGAGCCGAACAGCAGGTGCAGTAGATCGACGTTCGACCCGCGTAGCGACACCAGCGTCACGCCCAGCGCCAGTGAGCCAAGGTAGAAACCGGCAAAGCTGGCATCCTCTTTTAGCGGCGTCCGGCGGCTGACCCACCCCGCCACCAGCGCGACGGCAATCCCGGCGATAAACCCGCCGACGCTCATCGCCAGCAGCGACATGCCGCTCAGCAAGTAGCCCACCGCGACGCCGGGCAGGATGGCGTGAGATAACGCATCGCCCATCAGGCTCATGCGCCGTAGCAGCAAAAAGATGCCGAGCGCCGTGGTGCTGACAGAGAGCGCGAGGCAGACCACCAGCGCGCGGCGCATAAACCCGTATTCGATAAAGGGCTGGAAAAAGAGATGCCAGATCATGCGCAGTTCTCCTCAAGGCTCAGCGTCGCCCCCCACTGCGCCCGTTTCTCATCCAGCCGCAGCGTCTGCGGAAAGTAGCGCGTCACGCGCGCGCTGTCGTGCAGCACCGCCAGCAGCGTCTGCCCGGCGCGGTGCATATCCACCATCTGCTCCATCAGCAGCTGCGACGTCGCTTCATCAATGCCGGTAAAAGGTTCGTCGAGCATCACCAGCGGCGCGTTCTGCACCCAGATGCGGGCAAACAGCATGCGCTGAAACTGGCCGCCAGAGAGGGTGTCAATGGTCTCGCCAGCCATCTCCGCAAGCCCGACACGCTCCAGCCCCTGCGCCACGCGTTTGCGCGCATCGCGGTTCAGGCCAGCAAACAGCGAGATGCGCGGCCAGCAGCCCATGCTCACCACCTCCTGCACCGTCAGGGGAAATTGCGCCTCCAGCGCGTGACGCTGCGCCAGCCAGCCGATGGTCGGCCGCGCGCCCTGCCAGCGCAGCACGCCACTGACCGGGGGTAAAAATCCTGCCAGCGTTTTCAGTAGTGTCGATTTGCCGCAGCCGTTGGCACCAACAATCGCCGTCATGCTGCCGCGCGCCAGCGTGCCGCACAGCGCCGGGGTGATCGCCAGCCGCTCATAGCCTGCCACCAGGTGGTCCAGTACAATCATGGCAGCGCAACCGCCCACTCAGTCAGTAACCAAAGCAGCAGCAACAGCCCTGCCGCCAGCAGCAGGCGGCTTGCAGCGGAAAGGGAGAAAAGGGTTACGGGAATCATTCACACACCTCATATGTTATAACGTAACAATAAGCTGTAGTGATAATGATGTAAATCGCGGAGCGTAACGGGAGTGCGTCGAAATGTTTCAATCCCCTCCCGCAGGAGGGGAAAGCAATTTACTGAATACGCGCCAGCGCTACCGCCTGGCCAAGCTGCCAGACCGCCATCGCGTAGTGGGTGCTGTGGTTGTAGCGGGTGATGGTGTAGAAGTTCGGCAAACCGTACCAGTACTCATACCCGGTGCCGACATCGAGGCGCAGCAGGCTCGCCTGCTGATGATCGCCCAGCGGCTGTTGCGGTGTCAGACCCGCCGCCGCCAGCTGTCCGAGGCTGTAGTTGGTTTTGAAGCCGTTCGCCAGACCCGGTGCCTGGCCGTTAGCCGGAACCGCAACCTGATCGCCCTTCACCCAGCCGTGCTGTTTGAAGTAGTTAGCCACGCTGCCAATCGCATCCACCGGATCCCACAGGTTGATATGGCCGTCGCCGTTGAAATCCACCGCGTACTGCTTATAGGAGGACGGCATAAACTGGCCGTAGCCCATCGCACCGGCGAAAGAGCCTTTCAGCTCCAGCGGATCGTCGCTCTCATCGCGCGCCATCAGCAGGAAAGTCTCCAGCTCGCTGGCGAAGTAGTCTGCGCGGCGCGGGTAGTCAAAGGCCAGCGTCGCCAGCCCATCGAGGATGCGGGTTTTGCCCATCACGCGGCCCCAGCGCGTTTCCACGCCGATAATGCCAACGATAATTTCCGGCGGTACGCCGTAGACACGCCATGCGCGGTCGAGGGCATCCTGATACTGGTTCCAGAAAGCGACACCGTTCTGCACGTTATCCGGCGTGATGAACTGCTTACGGTAGCGCAACCAAGCACCGTTTGGCCCGGTTGGGCCCGCGGTCGTCGGCGCCTGTTTGTCCATCAGGCGCAATACGTAATCAAGACGTTTCGCCTGCGAAAGGATCTCATGCAGTTGCTGACGATCGAATCCATGCTTGCTCACCATCGCATCAATAAAGCGC
Source organism: Kosakonia sp. S42 (assembly GCF_016624785.1). NCBI lineage: Bacteria > Pseudomonadati > Pseudomonadota > Gammaproteobacteria > Enterobacterales > Enterobacteriaceae > Kosakonia > Kosakonia sp. S42. The sequence continues at coordinate 9,629 of NZ_JACVTW010000054.1, forward strand.
TCTGCCGCCGGGTTATTGGCAAAGTCGCCGCCGCTCATCACCACCTCATGCTGTGGCTTAAGCAGAAAGCCGCCGGATGGCGCGGGCGACACGGTCTGGGGAGCTTCAGCGAGCGGGGGTTTACTGCTACAGGCACAGAGCACAACAAACGCGGGCAATAACGCCGCGTAACAACGCTTCAACATGGGATATCCACTTAAACGAATTCAGCCAGGGGGCAAGTATGGTAAAGCATTTCCCCGCCGACAAGGAAGTGCGGCATCACCTGCGTAGAGGATCGCATTTCCTCTGTATCCCCTCCCCTTTTCATTCATTTAAAACCGAAGCATCTCGCAAAAACTTTCAAAATGATCATTTTTTCTTTCATAGTGAGATCTAAATAACACATTAAGACCTTTCATCATGATTATGATAGCGCCCGGTGACATAACAAAAACCCCCTACAGGAGAGAACAATGGAAACCATCACGCATGGTGCCGAATGGTTCATCGGGCTGTTTCAGAAAGGCGGTGAGGTCTTTACCGGCATGGTGACCGGTATTTTGCCGCTGCTGATAAGCCTGCTGGTGATCATGAACGCGCTGATTAATTTTATTGGCCAACACCGCATCGAAAAACTTGCCCAGCGCTGCGCGGGAAACCCGCTCGCCCGCTACTTACTGCTGCCCTGCATCGGCACATTTGTGTTCTGTAACCCGATGACGCTCAGCCTCGGGCGCTTTATGCCGGAGCGATACAAACCGAGCTACTACGCCGCCGCCTCCTACAGCTGCCACTCGATGAACGGCCTCTTCCCGCATATCAACCCCGGCGAGCTGTTTGTCTACCTCGGTATCGCCAGCGGCCTTACAACGCTCGGCTTACCCCTCGGTCCGCTGGCGGTGAGCTACCTGCTGGTAGGCCTGGTCACCAACTTCTTCCGTGGCTGGGTCACCGATCTCACTACCCGCATTTTTGAGCGAAAAATGGGCATTCAGCTTGCACAAGAGGTTCACCTCGCCGGAGCGAAATCATGAGCCGAATCATTATTGAAAAAGGTGCCGGCGGCTGGGGCGGCCCGCTGGAGATTGATGCCAGCAGCGAGAAGAAGATCGTCTATATCACTGCGGGCACGCGTCCGGCTATCGTCGACAAACTGGCGCAGCTCACCGGCTGGCAGGCGGTGGACGGCTTTAAAGAGGGTGAACCGCCTGAGGAGGAGATCGGTGTGGCGGTGATTGACTGCGGCGGTACCCTGCGCTGCGGCATCTACCCCAAACGCCGCATTCCGACCGTCAATATTCATGCGACGGGCAAGTCGGGGCCGCTGGCGCAATACATCCTTGAGGATATCTATGTCTCCGGTGTGAAAGAGGAGAATATCCGGCTGCAGGGTGAAGCTCCGTCTGCCAGAGCGCCCCAGTTGCGGGATTACGACACCACGAAAAAGATCACCGAGCAGAGCGACGGCCTGCTGGCGAAAGTCGGCATGGGCATGGGCTCGGCGGTGGCGGTGCTGTTCCAGGCCGGTCGCGACACCATTGATACGGTGCTGAAAACCATCCTGCCGTTTATGGCCTTCGTCTCGGCGCTGATCGGCATCATCATGGCTTCCGGGCTGGGCGACTGGATCGCTCACGGCCTCGCGCCGCTGGCCAGCCATCCGCTTGGGCTGGTAACGCTGGCGCTGATTTGCTCCTTCCCGCTGCTCTCACCCTTTCTTGGCCCGGGGGCGGTTATCGCTCAGGTCATTGGCGTGCTGATTGGCGTGCAGATAGGCCAGGGGCACATCCCTCCGCACCTTGCGCTGCCAGCGCTGTTCGCCATTAACGCCCAGGCCGCCTGCGACTTTATTCCCGTTGGCCTGTCGCTGGCAGAAGCCCGCCAGGAGACGGTACGCGTCGGCGTCCCGTCCGTGCTGGTAAGCCGCTTTTTAACCGGTGCGCCAACGGTGCTGATCGCCTGGTTTGTCTCCGGTTTTATCTATCAATAAGGGGTGATGCATGACTGTTATCTATCAAACCACCATAACCGCAATTGGCGAAAGCGCGCCGGAGGCGCTCAGCGACAACATGCTGATCACCTTCCGGGAAGGCGCGCCTGCCGATGTCGCCGAGTTCTGTTTTATCCATAACCACGGCCCGCTCTGCGGCGCACTGCTGCCGGGCGCACAGTTTACCCTCGGTGAAAAGCACTACCCCGTCACCGCCGTCGGCGAGGTCGCCGAGCAGAATTTGCGCGAGCTGGGCCATATCACCCTGCGTTTCGATGGGCAGACGCAGGCGGAGTTTCCGGGCACGGTGCACGTCGCCGGCCCGGTGCCGGACGCTGTCGCGCCGGGCTGCATTTTAAAATTTGTCGCTTAAGGTCTAAGGAGAAGAGTATGAAACAGGTTGCCGTTGTCATTGGTGGAGGACAGACGCTTGGGGCGTTCCTCAGCCGTGGGCTTGCCGCAGAAGGGTACCGCGTGGCGGTTGTCGATATTCAGAGTGATAAAGCGGCGACGGTCGCACAGGAAATTAACAGCGAGTATGGCGAAGGGATGGCCTATGGCTTTGGTGCCGACGCCACCAGCGAGCAGAGCGTGCTGGCGCTGGCGCGCGGCGTCGATGAGATTTTTGGCCGCGCCGATCTGCTGGTCTATAGCGCCGGGATCGCCAAAGCGGCGTTTATCAGCGACTTTGCGCTGGGGGATTTTGACCGCTCATTGCAAGTCAACCTGGTGGGCTATTTCCTTTGTGCCCGCGAGTTTGCCAAATTGATGATCCGCGATGGCATTCAGGGGCGCATTATCCAGATCAACTCCAAGTCCGGCAAAGTGGGCAGCAAGCACAACTCCGGCTACAGCGCGGCGAAGTTCGGCGGCGTAGGGCTAACGCAATCCCTGGCGCTGGATCTGGCGGAGTATGGCATTACCGTGCACTCGCTGATGCTCGGCAACCTGCTGAAATCACCAATGTTCCAGTCGCTGATCCCGCAATATGCCAGCAAGCTTGGCATTCCGGCAGAGGAAGTGGAGCAGCATTACGTTGATAAAGTGCCGCTGAAGCGCGGCTGCGATTACCAGGATGTGCTGAACGTGCTGATGTTCTACGCCAGCCCGAAAGCCTCCTACTGTACCGGCCAGTCAATCAACGTCACCGGCGGTCAGGTGATGTTCTGATTCGGCCCCAACGCCTGATGGCGCTGTGGTTTCGTAGGCCGGATAAGGCGTCAGCCACCATCCGGCAAACAGCCCGCACCAACGCCTGATGGCGCTGCGCTTATCAGGCCTACGGGTTCAGCGA
>NZ_JACVTW010000055.1:0-11238 GCF_016624785.1 Kosakonia sp. S42
GACCTTGTCATTCACGCTTCGGTTCGCCGATTTCAGCGGGGGTCAACACCGTCGCTGTAAGATAGGTGTCGAATGAAAAACCGTTGCTGCTGAAACCGCGTAGGCCGGATAAGGCGTAGCCGCCATCCGGCAATCGGTGCCGCGGAGAGGATGCCGGATGGCGCGTTACACGCTTATCCGGCCTACGCCGCTTCACGGGACGGCACAATCACTGCTGCGCCATCGCCTTCTCGTTTTTCGCCCGCAGCTTCTTGGCGCGGCTCTCCAGCAGCAGATAACCAATCAGCGCCAGCAGCAGCGGCAGGAAGTAATAGAGCACCCGGTAGGCGAGCAGGGCGGCGATAATAATCCCCTGCGACACATGCTCGCTGGCGAGCAGGGCGATAAACACCGCTTCCAGCACGCCGATACCCGCCGGGATATGCACAATCACCCCGGCGATACTGCTGACCAGCAGCACCCCAAGCACAAAGAAGAAGTCGGCGCGCATGCCGAGCAGGATCCAGATAATCGCCCCCATCGCAATCCAGTTAGCGCTGGAGATCACCATCTGCGCAACGGCAAACTTCCACGACGGCAGCACCAGCTTGTGACCTTTGATGGTGACGTGACGGCGTTTCGCAAACGCGCAGCCCCACAGGTAGACGGCGATAATCAACAGCAGCACCACGCCGACAATGCGCAGCGTCGAGGCGTCGATATACCAGTGCGCCGGGATCTCCACCACGCCAAAGGTAAAGATTAGCCCGCCGAGCAGAATATAGCCCAGCCAGTTAGTGGTGATACTGAGCGAGAAGATGCGCGTAATGGTGCTGCCCGGCAGCCCAAGCCGCGAATAGAGGCGATAACGCATACCAATCCCGCCAACCCAGGTGCTGAGCGTCAGGTTAAAGGCATAACAGATAAACGACACCAGCATCACCTGGCGCTTCGCGAGCTTATGGCCGCAGTAGGCGCGGCCGAGCAGATCGTAAAAGCCATACAACACGTAGCTGAGGATCACCAGCGCCACCGCGCTCAGCAGGGCGGTGCGGTTGTAATCACGAATGACCTTCCAGACATCTTCCCAGTTCACCTTCTGCGCGTAGAGCACCAGCAGAACAATAACGGCGATAAAAAAGATCACCGTGAGAATTTTTTTAGCCAACCGCCAGCGCGGATGTGATGTTGACATCAGGGTTTTGCTCCCGAGTGCTGTGCTTCGTTTCTGTCCTGGGTTTCCATCTCCGGCTGTACCGGCGGCCCCACTTCAGCCAGTTTAGGGGTATGCGCCGGTAACCAGCCGACCAGCGCCGGGAAGTGGCGTAAGAAGTGGAACACCACCACGCTTTTCCCGAGATTCCACCAGGTGCGCTTCGGCGCCATCGACTCATCCACCTGCTTACAATCCTGCTCAATAATCTTTTGCAGGTTATCGCGCAGCGTCTGGTTGAACTCGCGATCGTGAATAATCAGGTTCGCTTCGAGATTGAGTGACAGGCTTAACGGGTCAAGGTTACTGGAGCCAACGGTCGCCCAGTGATCGTCCATCAGCGCCACTTTGCCGTGCAGCGGACGGCGGCGATACTCATACACCTTCACGCCGCCTTTCAGCAGGTAGTTATAGAGCAGCTCCGCGCCCACTTTGACAATCGGCATATCCGGCTCGCCCTGCACAATCAGCTTCACGGTAACGCCGCGACGGGCAGCGTTACGCATCGCGTGCAAAAGCCGGTAGCCGGGGAAGAAGTAGGCATTGGCGATAATCACTTCCCGGCGGGCGTTAGCCAGCATCTTCAGGTAGTGACGTTCAATATCGTCGCGGTGGTCGTCATTATCGCGCCAGACAAACAGCGCCTGCGCTTCGCCCGGTTTACGGTTCTCTTCCGGGCGATGACGGCGGCGCTGCCACCAGCGTTTCGCCGGGGCGTTATCGGGCAGGTTTTCCAGCTCAAATTGCAGAATATCTTCGACAATTGGCCCTTCGACCCGCACGGCGTAATCCTGCTTCGCCTCGGGGCCATAATCGGAGAGGTGTTCGGCCGAGTAGTTAATCCCGCCGACAAAGGCGACGGTGTTATCGATCACCACAATTTTGCGGTGCATACGACGGAAGACGTTGGTACGCATGCCGAGCAGCGGCGGGCGCGGATCGTAGTAGCGGAAAATCACCCCCGCCGAGGTGAGGGTGCTGACAAACGATTCGCTTAAATCGGGCGAACCGTAGCCGTCAAGCAGCACCTCAATACTGACGCCGCGCTGGGCGGCGCGTAGCAGCACGCTGTGCAGCTCTTTACCCACTTTGTCTTCAAACCAGATAAAGGTTTCGAGAATAATTTTCTGTTGCGCGTTATCAATCGCATCGTAGAGCGCCGGATAGTAGTTATCACCATTTTCCAGCAACTGGATGCGGTTACCGTCCCGCCAGCTACATTTCATAAATGGATCTCCGCACTCAGGGGGGCATGATCGGACAGATGACGCCAGTTGCGCAGCGGCAGCGCTGTCGGCGCACTGGCGCTGGCGTTTTTGACATAAATTCTGTCGAGGCGCAGTAAAGGCAGGCTGACCGGGAACGTTCGCGCCGGGCGACCGTGCGCGCGGGTGAAGATCTCCTCAAGCCCGGCCTGCGCTTTAAGCGGCTGGTTGGCTTTTTGCCGCCAGTCGTTGAAATCACCCGCCACCAGCACCGGTTCGCCTTCCGGCAGAGAGTTGACCCACTCCGCCAGCATTTTGAGTTGCGCCTGGCGGTGCGCCTCTTTCAGTCCAAGATGAACGCTGAGGACATGCACCGCGCCGCCATAATCGGGCGGCACAATCCGGCAGTAGAGCAGGCCGCGTTTTTCGCTGCCGTCTACTGAGACGTCAAGGTTTTCGTAGTGTTCAATCGGATAGCGGGAGAGCACCGCATTGCCGTGGTGCCCTTCAGGATAGACCGCATTGCGCCCGTAAGCGAAGTCGCTCCACATGGTATCGGCGATAAATTCGTAGTGGGTGGTATCAGGCCAGTTCTCAACGCGCAGCGGGTGCACTTCGTGGGCGCCCATCACCTCTTGCAGGCAGACGATATCGGCGCTCACCAGGCGCACGGCATCGCGCAACTCGGGCAAAATAAAGCGCCGGTTGAAGGTGGTAAAGCCTTTGTGTGTGTTAATCGTCAATACTTTTAATGAAAATGGTCGCGCGTGTTGGGTCATAAATCTCCTGCCAGCATCACTCTCCTGTATAGAAATAAATTGTAGTCCCTGTCACAAAAAAAGCCGGGGTTACAGAATTTTCCGTAGATCGGGGTACTCTTCTACAAGAGTAAAATCCTTGCGGAGAGATGCCATGAAGTGGCAACAACGTGTTCGTGTCGCAACAGGCCTGAGTTGCTGGCAGATTATGTTGCATTTGATGATTGTGGCGATACTGGTGATGGGCTGGATGAGCGGCAGGCTGGTGCACGTGGGGCTGGGGCTGTGCGTGCTTTATGGCGTCACCGTGCTGCTGATGCTCTTTTTCCAGCGCCATCATGACGCTGGCTGGCGCGGCATCGGTGATGTGCTCGAGGAGCTAACCACCACCTGGTATTTTGGCGCATCCCTTATTGCCATCTGGCTGCTCTCGCGGGTGCTGCAAAACAACTATCTGCTGGCGCTTGCCGGGCTGGCGATCCTTGGCGGCCCGGCGGTGGTCTCACTCTTAACCAAAGAGAAACGGCTAGGTCGTGTGACGACGAAACATGGCGTAGGCCGCGGTGCCCGTTGACAGGGCAATCACTATCAGCGGCCACAGGCTTCCCCAGATAATCTCCAGACTGGCATCCTTCAAATAGATCTGCTTGGTGATATCGGTAAAGTGCCGGATCGGGTTAATCCAGGTTAAGTTCTGCAACCACACCGGCATGTTCTCCACCGGCGAAACGTAACCCGAGAGCAGGATCGCCGGCATCATAAAGACAAACACCCCGATAAACGCCTGCTGCTGTGTTTCGCAAAACGACGAGATCAGTAGCCCAAACCCGACCAGCGACAGGCCGTAAACCAGCATCGCGAAGTAGAAGAGCAGTAGCGATCCGGCAAACGGGATCTGGTAAGCCAGAATGCCGAACAGCAGCACAATCGTTGCCTGAAACGCGGCGACAATCAGCGCAGGAACCGCTTTGCCAATAAAGATCTGCCAGGTGGCGAGCGGCGAGACCAACAGCTGATCGAAGGTGCCCTGTTCCCGCTCGCGCGCCACCGACAGCGAGGTGACAATCATCACGCCGATGGTGGTGATCATCGCTACCAGCGACGGCACGATAAACCATTTGTAATCGAGATTCGGGTTGTACCAGTTGCGCACCACCAGCTCGCTGTTGTTCGGCGTCGGCTGCCCGGCCAGCAGCTCCTGCTGATAATCCTTCACCACCTGCTGCAGATAGTTGGCGGCGATCTGCGCGCTATTCGAGTTACGCCCGTCTAGGATCAGCTGCATCTGCGCCGGTTTGCCGCTGTCGAGATCGCGGGAAAAATCGGCCGGGAAGCGCACCAGCAGCAGCGCTTTTTGCGTATCCAGCGTCGGGCGAATTTCCTGCGGGCTGTGCAGCAGCAGCACATTGGTAAAGGCCTTGGCGCGGGCAAAGCGCTGGGTCAGCTCCACCGCGTGCTTGCCGTTGTCTTCGTTATAGATAGCAATAGTGGCGTTGGTCACCTCAAGGGTGGCAGCAAACGGGAAGAGCAGCACCTGAAAAATCACCGGCAGAATCAAAATGGCGCGGGTTTGCGGCTCGCGCAGCAGGGACTGCAACTCTTTGCGGATCAGCGTCCATAAACGGTGAAACATGGCTTCTCCTTAATCCAGCCTGCGTTTGGTTTTCAGCCACGTCAGGCCGATAAACATCACGGCGGAGGCCACCAAAAACAGCATATTAATGGTCAATACCAGCGGAATATTGCCCGCGAGAAAGAGGCTTTGCAGCGTGCTGACGAAGTAACGCGCCGGGATGATATAGGTCACCGCACGAATAATCGCCGGCATACTGTCGATCTGAAAGATAAAGCCAGAGAGCATAATTGACGGCAGAAACGCGGCGTTCAGCGCCACCTGCGCGGCGTTAAACTGGTTGCGCGTGGTGGTGGAGATTAAAAGCCCCATGCCGAGCGTGCTGAGCAGAAACAGGCTGCTGAGCAGGAAGAGGATCAGCAGCGAGCCGCGATAAGGCACACCAAGAATAAAGACCGACACCAGCATACAGAGCAGCATCGCCAGCATGCCGAGAAAGTAGTAGGGAATGAGCTTACAGAGCAGCAGCTCGGCGCGGGTGATTTCGGTGGAGAGCAGCGCCTCCATGGTGCCGCGCTCCCATTCGCGCGCCACCACCAGCGAGGTAAGGATCGCGCCAATCACCGTCATGATAATGGTCACCGCGCCGGGAATAATAAAGTGCTGGCTGATGGCCGCCGGGTTGAACCAGTAGCGCGTCTGCACATCGATTAGCGGCGTGAACGTCTCGCCGCGATCTTCCGCGCGCTGCGCCTGCCAGAGTTGCCAGATCCCTTGTAAATAGCCCTGCACAAAGTTGGCGGTATTCGGTTCGCTGCCGTCGGTGATCACCTGAATCGGTGCCTCCTCGCCAGGCCTTGCCATTTGGGCATCGAAGTTGACCGGAATCACCACCAGGCCGCGGATGCGCCCGGCCTGCATCATCTCGATCAACTGCTGGCGATCGCTGCTGATGGTGGCGTCAATGTAGGGCGAGCCGGTAAGCGCGTGGGTAAAATCGAGCGCCTCATCGCTGCGCTGCTCAAGCAGCACGCCGACGCGCAGCTTGCTGGAGTCGAGGTTGATGCCGTAGCCAAAAATAAACAGCAGCAGCAGCGGGATCACCACCGCAATCAGCCAACTGCTCGGGTCACGCACGATCTGCCGCGTCTCTTTGACGCACAGTGCCCGCACGCGCCGCCAGGAGAGGGCGTTAACGCGCATTGCTATGCTCCTTATCCCAGTTCTGGATCAGCGTGATAAACGCATGCTCCATTGTCGGGTCCGGGTGGTTGTCATCGGCGGTCTGCGCTTTCAGCTCGTCCGGCGTGCCGCTGGCAATCAGCTTGCCGCGGTAGACCAGCCCGATGCGGTCGCAATACTCCGCCTCATCCATAAAGTGGGTGGTGACCATCACCGTCACCCCTTTCTCCACCATGCTGTTGATATGCAGCCAGAACTCGCGGCGGGTGAGGGGATCGACGCCGGAGGTTGGCTCATCGAGAAAAAGAATGTCCGGCTCGTGCATCAGTGAGCAGGCCAGCGCCAGGCGCTGCTTATAGCCGAGCGGCAGTTGATCGGTGGCGTGGCGGGCAATGGTCTCCAGGCCAAACGCTTCGCTCATTCGCGCCATCTTCTCCCGCTGCGCGCTGCCGCGCAGTCCATACACGCCGGAGAAGAAGCGCAGGTTCTGCTCCACGGTCAGGTTGCCGTAAAGGGAGAACTTTTGTGCCATATAGCCGAGGCGCTGGCGCGCTTTGCCGGAGCTGACTTTAAGATCCATATTCAGCACCAGCGCCTGGCCAGCGGTCGGCACCAGCAGGCCGCACATCATCTTAAAGGTGGTGGATTTGCCCGCGCCGTTCGGGCCGAGCAGGCCAAAGATCTCGCCGCGCTTGACGGCAAAATTGACCTCGTCGGTGGCGGCGAAATCGCCAAACTTTTTGGTGAGAGATCTCGCTTCAATCACCGTCTCTTCGCTGTCGCCCTTCACCGAGTGCAGGATCTTGCCAAGCGGCGACTCGGCGGCACCCGCGCCGCCCAGCAGGTCGATAAAAGCATCTTCAAAGCGCGGAGCGGTCTCCTCAATCTGTAGCGGTGGCATCTCTGGCGCGGTGTGAATCGCCTGCACATCGGCCCCTTTTTTCAGGATCATGCGCACCGAGCGCCCCTGGATCACGCCGTCGCTCACCTGTGGCAGCCTGAGAATGCGCCGCAGCAGGCGGCGGTTATTCTCATCGCGGCTGGTAAGCAGAAAGCTGCGCCCGGCCATGCTGCGGGTTAAGGCTTTCGGCTCGCCGTGGTAGAGCAGCTCGCCCTCGTTCATCAGCAGCACATCGCGGCACTGCTCCGCTTCATCAAGATAGGAGGTGCTCCAGAGGATCAGCATCCCGTCGCCCGCCAGTTCATGTACCATCTGCCACAGCTCACGCCGCGAAATGGGGTCGACGCCGACGCCTGGCTCATCAAGCAGCAGCACCTGCGGATCGCCGACCAGCGTACAGGCCAGCCCCAGCTTCTGCTTCATACCGCCAGAGAGTTTGCCCGCCAGCCGGTCGGTAAAGGGGCCGAGGGAAGTAAACTCAAGCAGGCGGGTAAACATCTGCTGGCGCTTCTCGCCTGTGACGCTGCGCAGATCGGCATAGAGGATCAGGTTCTCCATCACCGTCAGATCTTCATAGAGGCCAAATTTCTGCGGCATATAGCCGAGCACGGCGTGCAGCTCGCTGTCATTGTCGATGGGATCGAGGCCCAGCACGCGCACGCGGCCTTCGTTCTGCTTCATCAACCCGGCCAGAATGCGCATCAGCGTGGTTTTGCCCGCGCCATCCGGGCCGACCAGCCCGGTGACATAACCGGCCTCGATTTTACAATCCAGCCGCGCCACCGCCGGTTTCTCCATGCCGGGGAACTGTTTTACCAGCCCGTCGATCTGAATAGTCCGCTCATTCATGACGCGCCTCGCCGTCGAAGCGCAGCGTCACCGGCATCCCCTGGCGCAGGTTATCATCGGCATCGGTGACGATAATGCGCAGGCGATAGACCAGGTCGGTACGCAGATCCGGGGTTTCAACGGTTTTTGGGGTAAATTCGGCGGTCGGCGAGACAAAACCGATTTTGCCATGATAGGGCTTATCCGGGCGGCCATCGGTGTAGAGCAGGATTTCGGCACCCGGCCGTGTCTGGTGCAGATTGCGCTCATCGACATAGGCGCGCACCCACACCGGGCGGGTCAGCGACAGGGTTAACACGCTGCTGCCAGCGTTAAGCATGCTGCCGGGCTCGACGGCGCGGGTCAGCACCGTGCCGTTGCTCGGCGCGACCAGCGTGGTGTCCTGCAAATCAAGTTCTGCCTGAGCCAGTGCGGCCTGCGCCTGTTCAAGGCCCGCTTTCGCCTGGGCAATCTCCTGCGGGCGGTTACCGGCGCGGAACTGGCGCAACTTATCCTGCGCCGATTTGAGCGTTGCCTGCGCCTGGTCGCGCGCCGAGCGGGCGTTCTCCAGATCGTTTGCCGAGATTACTTTTGTTTTCCACAGCCCCTGCTGGCGCTGGTAGAAGTTCTGCGCGTAATCGTACGCCGCCTGCGCCTGGCTCACGGCGGAGGCGGCCTGGGCGATCTCCTCGGCGCGATAGCCTTCGGTGGCTAACGCATACTTGGCTTCGGCAGTAGAGACATTGGCTTTCGCCTGCAACAGCGCGTTTTCATAAGGCGCGCGGTCGATTTCGCCGAGCTTCTGCCCGGCCTGTACGCTGTCGCCCTCATCCACCTGTAACGCCGCCAGCCGTCCGCCGACGCGAAAACTTAAATTAACGGTGCGGATATCGACATTGCCATATAGCGTCAGGCTGTCGTCCTGCCTGCTTTGATACCAGTACCAACCGCCGGCGAGCATCGCCAGCAGCACCACGCTGAGTAACACCACAACGCTACGCTTTTTCATCACTCCGGACTCCTGTGCGTTAATCCCTGCAAAATGAAATCGATATGGCAGGTGATGACTTGAAAGATCATTTCCGTTTTCTCTTCGTCGAACTGCGTCCAGCCTGCACGCAGCAAAATGGTCTCCCGCACCAGGCGGAAGGCAAGGATCTCGCCGATTAAGGCGTGGGCATGCAGCACCATCTGCGTGCTGTCGGCATCCTGTCCGGTGTAGGCGGCGAGCAGGCGCGTCAAATGCTGGTGCATCGGGTCGATCACCTGCTCATGCACGATCTGGTACGCGCGGGTCGGGGAGAGCTGCTCGCGGGAGATAAATTTGCTCAGATTAAGGGTTTCATCATGGGTCAGCAGCGTGAGCATCTCTTTGCTGGCGCGATGGATCAGTGCGCGGATCGCCGGGCGGTCTGGCTCAGGCTCGGCAAACAGCGCTTCGGCGGCCTGCACGTGTGGCGCAAAATGGTGGCTGATAAAGTCGGCAATCCACTGCGCGCAGGCGAGGTAGAGATCCTCTTTCGAGCCGAAGTAGTAGGGGATCGCGGCGATGTTCTGCCCGGCCTGAGCGGCAATATCCCGCGTGGTGGCATGCAGGCCATACTCGCCAAACTGCGCAAGGGCGGCGGCAATTAACTGATTTTTGGCCTGTTCGCCTTTGCTGGTGGTCGGTGTGCTATTCATAGGGGTTATAAAATTAATCAATCGATTGATTAACTCTACGACGCCGGAAAAATGTTGTCCAATTTTTGCGCAGGAAATGTGAGGGGGGCTAAATTTATCCCTTTTTCAGAGAATGAAGCGGGAAGATATCTTGCTGAGACATTGACGTGGGATATTTTATGCGCCGGATCACAAAAGCTGATACACTCCGCACCTTCATGACATTGTGGTTTTTGTCATCAGTCTACCTATTATCTCCTCGAAAACTACACCTGTGACAGGTCGGGGCGGTGCGGAGTTGTTATGTCATTTGATGCCCTTGGCCTGAATCCGGATATCCTGCGCGCAGTTGCGGAGCAGGGTTACCTCGAGCCGACCCCTATTCAACAGCAGGCGATCCCTGCGGTGCTGCAAGGCCGCGATCTGATGGCCAGCGCCCAGACCGGTACCGGTAAAACCGCCGGTTTTACGCTGCCGCTGTTGCAACGCCTGGTGCAGAGCCAGCCTCACGCGAAAGGCCGCCGTCCGGTACGCGCCCTGATCCTGACCCCAACCCGTGAACTCGCGGCGCAGGTCGGTGAGAACGTGCAGGAGTATAGCCAGTATCTCAATATTCGTTCGATGGTCGTCTTCGGCGGCGTCAGCATCAACCCGCAGATGATGAAACTGCGCGGCGGCGTTGACATCCTGGTGGCTACCCCGGGTCGTCTGCTCGATCTCGAACACCAAAATGCCCTGAAGCTCGACAGCGTGGAAATTCTCGTGCTGGATGAAGCTGACCGTATGCTGGATATGGGCTTTATCCACGATATTCGCCGCGTGCTGTCGAAGCTGCCGGCGAAGCGTCAGAACTTGCTCTTCTCCGCGACCTTCTCGGATGAGATCAAACAGCTGGCGGAAAAGCTGCTGCACAATCCGCTGGAGATCGAAGTCGCACGCCGCAACACCGCTTCCGAGCAGGTGACGCAGCACGTTCACTTTGTGGATAAGAAACGCAAGCGGGAACTGCTTTCGCAGATGATTGGCGAAGGTAACTGGCAGCAGGTGCTGGTCTTTACCCGTACCAAGCATGGCGCCAACCACCTGGCTGAGCAGCTGAATAAAGATGGCATCACCAGTGCGGCGATCCACGGTAACAAGAGCCAGGGCGCACGTACCCGCGCGCTGGCAGACTTTAAATCCGGTTCGATTCGCGTGCTGGTGGCTACGGATATCGCCGCGCGCGGCCTCGATATCGAAGAGCTGCCGCATGTCGTCAACTATGAGTTGCCGAACGTGCCGGAAGATTACGTACACCGCATCGGCCGTACCGGCCGTGCTGCCGCCACCGGTGAAGCGCTGTCGCTGGTCTGTGTCGATGAGCATAAACTGCTGCGCGACATTGAGCGTCTGCTGAAAAAAGAGATCCCGCGTGTTGCGGTTGCAGGCTATGAGCCGGATCCGTCAATCAAAGCGGAGCCGATCCAGAATGGTCGTGGTCAGAACGGCGGCCGTCAGGGCGGCGGTGGACGCGGGCAGGGCGGTGGCGGCGGTCGCAGCCAGTCCGCACCGCGCCGTAGCGAAGGCGAGACGCAGAAAGCGCGTCATCCGCGTCGCAGTAACGACGGCGGAGCCGCTAAAACGGAAGGTGGAGCCGCGAAGCCCGTGGGCAATCGCCGTCTTGATGGCGGTGCAGCGAAACCGGCAAACAACGGCGCACGCCGTCGTCGTCCGCGTAAACCCGCTTCCGCGTAAATCTGTTTCCGTTCAGGCGGGGTAGGATTATCCGGCACTCAAAACCGCCATCGGGCATTACGCCGGATGGCGGTTTTTTTTATGGTGCCGCTGGAACGATTTCACTGAAACGGCGTAGGCCGGATAAGCGTGAGCGCCATCCGGCATTCTCCCCGCGGCACCGATTGCCGGATGGCGGCTACGCCTTATCCGGCCTACCAAAA
>NZ_JACVTW010000056.1:0-10530 GCF_016624785.1 Kosakonia sp. S42
GTCTTGCGTGCGCCATACAGGCCGCCTCCGTGATGCGTCCGTCCTCATACAGTGCGTCGTAACCGGCATACGCATCCGCCTGCAGGACCCCGCTGTAGCCTGCCAGATGACGCTGCGGATGGATCCCTTTGCGGTCCGGCGTGTACGTGAACCAGACCGCCGCCGGCAGCGATGAGCCGGCGCACCTGTCATCGCGGAGGTACACCCACAGCCTGCCGGTGCGCGTTTTACCGCCTCCCGGCGCCAGCACATTCACCGGCGTGTCATCGGCGTGCACTTTACCGGCCATCAACACATAGCTGTACAGGGCCTCGTACAGCGGGCGCAGGGTATGCCCCATCTCGTCCACCCAGCTGCCCGGCGTGTTACGGCTCAGTTCCACGCCCTGCCGGGCATAGATTTCGGACTGGCGGTACAGCGGCAGGTGCCTGCAGAACTTTGCCATGATAATGCGTGCCAGTAGGCCCGGTGCGGCATAACCACGGGCGATGGGTTTGACCGGCAGGGTAGTCTGCACGATGTGGTCACACCGGCAGCAGGCCAGCTTCGGGCGCACCGTTTCGATAACCTTAAAGGCGCTGCGGATGATGTCCGGCTGCTCAGAGACGCTGTCGCTCAGCGGTTTCAGCTCCCCGCCACACTTCGGGCACACAGTTTCACCGGGCGGGATAACCCGTGTTTCACGTGGCAACCCGGCGGGCAGCGGTTTTCTGCCCGGATGGGCGACCTTCGGAGGAGACGGCTCTGCGGCATTCGTTTCGGGCAGGCCGGAGCGGGTCGTGCGCAGCTGCGTCTCCAGCGCGGCAAGTTGTTTTTCCGCCTGTTGCAGCTGACGTCCGGTTTTCAGCCGCTGTTTCTCTGAGCTCTGACCGAACAGCATCCGGCGCAGTTTATCGATCTGCGCCTTCAGCCTCTCTATCTCGCGTTCGACGCGCTCTATACGGCCCTGCTGCTCGCGCAACAGGGTCTTAAGCACGTTGATGTCGTCGGGCAGGGGCGTGTTCATGCCCCCACTTTATGACGGTTTATACCCGTAATCCAGGGCGTTCCGTGCGTTTCGGGTGCTGCCACGACAGGCCCTCGAGCAGCATCGACAGCTGGGCAGGCGTCAGCCAGACTTTCCCTTCGCGGGCGACGGGCCAGATAAAGCGGCCACGCTCAAGCCGTCTGGTCAGCAGACACAGCCCGTCCCGGTCAGCCCACAGAACCTTGATCATACTTCCGCTGCGTCCGCGGAAGATAAAAAGGTGACCGCTGAACGGGTCCTCATTGAGGGTGTTCTGCACCAGCGAAGCCAGCCCGTTAAACCCTTTACGCAGGTCGGTAATACCGGCGACGATCCAGATACGGCGTAAGCGATCAGTGAGTGCCGTATTGACGGCTATTTCCTAGTGAGATCTACATTCCAGGGCAGAAGTTCAGCCACTTTGTTCGACGGCCACTCCGGCAGTACGCGTAAGATATGGCGAAGGTAAGCTTCCGGATCGATACCATTCAGCCTGCACGTTCCGATCAGACCATACAGCATGGCTCCGCGCTCACCATCACGATCGCTGCCGAAGAAGATGTAGGTGGTATGACCTTTATATACTCACTGTAGCATTGGTGAGATATTCCAGAGGAGGTCATCATGCATTCGGAAAATATTGAGGTCTACGTCGGGCTGGATGTGCACAAAGAAACGTTGGCAGTTGCTATCGCAGCGCCTGAACGACTTGGCGAAGTTCGCTATTATGGTACGATTAACAACGAACCGTAGGCAATACGTCGATTATTTCAAAAATTGCAGGGACTCTACGGATACATTCTTTCCTGCTATGAGGCTGGCCCCTGTGGTTTTGGACTCTATCATCAACTTACAGCGATGAATATAGAATGTCAGGTTATTGCCCCTTCCCGGATACCAAAATCACCAACAGACAGGATCAAAAATGATCATAGGGACGCAATTTCTCTAGCCAGATTACTGCGAGCAGGTGAACTACCCCCTGTCTGGATCCCTGACCTGACTCATGAAGCTATGCGTGATTTAATCAGAGCCCGGGCCGCAGCAAAACGTGATAGCAGAGTTGCCCGACAGCGAATTCTGAGCATGCTATTACGAACAGACAAACGTTATACAGGAAAGCACTGGACCGGCAAACATCGTACCTGGTTGGCCAATCAATCATTCATCCAGCGATCTCAACAGATTGCTTTTCAACATTATTGTCAGAGTCTTGAGCAGATTGAAGATCGCATACTACAACTCGATCAGGAAATATCTCGCCTTTTACCTGAGTGGTCTCTGTGTAATTTGGTTTGCCAGTTGCAGGCTCTTAAAGGCGTTGGCCAGCTAACAGCAATAACTCTGGTTGCTGAACTGGGTGATTTTTCACGATTCTCCAGCCCCAAACAGGTCATGGCGTTTCTGGGGCTGGTTCCAGGGGAACACTCAAGTGGAAATAGCATTCGTCCCAGGGGAATAACAAAAGTTGGAAACTGCGAACTGAGACGCCTCCTTTACGAAGCTGCCTGGTCTTATCGTACACCGGCAAAAGTTGGTGCATGGCTGATGTATTATCGGCCTGATTCGATAACACAATATTCAAAAGACATTGCATGGAAAGCTCAACAACGATTGTGTTCCCGTTACCGAAGCCTGACAGCAAAAGGGAAAAAATCACAGGTTGCCATTACTGCGGTGGCACGTGAGTTGACTGTATTTATGTGGAATATTGAATTTTCTGCCCAATCATCATTCAGTCAGCAGACACAAAATTAAACCCTGAAGCAGTCAGACACGGAATGAGTGATCCTCGTAAAAAAATTCAGGGAGGCCGAAATTCGCCAATACCTGCATGTAGAAAGAGGCCAGCTCGCTGCGTAAATCGTCGTGAGGTTAAAATCCCCGAATAAGAGTTTGTAAAATCCAAGATACAGTCTGGCTGTTTCAGGTTCTTTAATCCGCGATATAGCGAAGCTACCGGAGCTGCGTAGGATCATTTTTTGCCAAATATTTGACAAAGGTCATAAGAGTCTTCTTGCCAAGACAGACTGCTCGTAGCGCGCGCTCAGCAGCGTTATTATCCGGCTCTGCCAGGCCATCATCGCAGTAGTAGCACAGGGCATCCCACTGGTTCAGTGCATAAGCGAACGCCTCACCCAGCCGGGATTTTTTTGACAATGCCGTGCCTTTTTCCACAACCACTCATGCAGGGAAGCCAGCAGCGGTTTGCTACGGGATTGCCTGTCTTCCAGACGCCCTGCTGTCGTGAGGCCGCGTATTTCCCTTCTATTGCGTACAGCTCACCGATGCGTTTCAGGGCTTCTTCTGCTGTCGCCGTTTGAGTGCTTATATAGACGTCATGGATTTTTCTGCGGGCATAGGCCCAGCATGCGGCTTCTGTCAGAGGGCCCCCTCACGGTCCTGACTGAACAACCTGTCATAACCCGCGAAGGCGCACACCATGATAGTGGCGAAGATGTTGTTGGGGATGTTTACCCTGCCTGTCCGGCGAGAAGGCGAACCAGGCTGCGGGTGGGTCTGATGACCCGGCACTCCGGTCATCACGCACATACGTCCAGATGCGCCCGGTTTTCGTCTTCTTTCTGCCCGGTACCAGTACCGGCACCGGGGTATCATCCGTATGAAGTTTGCGGCAGTCCATCACGTAGTGGTAAAGGACCTCATCCAGCGGCGCCATTAACCGGCAACAGGCATCCACCCAGTTGGAGAGCAGTGCACGACTCAGCTCAACGCCCTGTCGTGCAAGAATTTCTGTCTGCCTGTATAACGGCGTGTGTTCGCAGTATTTCGCGGTTAACACCCGGGCCAGCAGACCCGGCCCGGCGATACCCCGGTCGATGGGCCGTGATGGCGCAGAGGCTTCAACAACACAGTCGCATCGGGTGCAGGCCTTTTTCACTCTGACCGTGCGGATCACCTTCAGAGCGCTGGAGACCAGCTCCAGTTGCTCCGCGCTGACTTCGCTGAGGTACTCCATATCACTGCCGCATTCCGGACAGCAGGTTTCCGCTGGCTCCAGCCGGTGTATCTCGCGGGGAAGATGTTCCGGTAAGGGTCGACGATGGCGGGACTGGCGCAACTGGCGGGGTACCTGTGGATCGTCTTCCCGTCCGTTGTGGCGATCGCTTTGCTGCTCCTGCCGTTTAAGCAGGGCTTCGGCTTCTTCCACCTGGCGACGCAGCTTTTCAGAGCGGGTACCGAACAACATGCGACGCAGTTTTTCTGTCTGTGCCCGCAGATGCTCTATTTCGCGTTCTTCTTTCTCAATTTTCTCTTCGGCGCGGGCCAGCGCCGAGCGCAGGAACGACTCAGTCTCTGCAACGAGACTGAGCTGGCTGTCTTTCTGGCGGAGCGCATCTTCCAGCGCAACGATACGGGCGAGACAGTCCTGACTCATGACCCCATTTATAATGCGGTCATGTTCTTTTTACAACATTGTCAGCGAGTTAAGGCGTGCTGTTTTTGGCTGGCGCCAGTCCAGCTTATCGAGAAACATAGCAAGTTGTGAACGGGCGATAGCGATTTTCCCGTCACGGACCGCTGGCCATATGAACTGGCCTTCTTCCAGTCGTTTGGTCAACAGGCACAGGCCGTCAGCATCAGCCCAGAGTATTTTCATGGTATCGCCACGGCGTCCCCGGAAGATAAACAGGTGTACGGAGAAGGGATCCTCATCCAGAACGTGTTATATCGTTCGCCCAGCCCGTTGAAGAGCTTACACATATCCCCGTCACCGTACAACCTGACGATGTGCTGGTTCACTCAGATGGCCGACGTGCGTTTCGCCGGATAAGAACCGGACGTAAAAGAGATAAAGAAGAATCGGATCTTGGCGCTGCCGCTTTTGTACTGGCAGCAAGGAGAGCTTTTCCTGACGCGACAGTAGAGTTAGTTCATCTTTCTGATAAGACTGTAACGCCGGTTGATCTGAGCGCTAAGGTGCTACATAACCGCCAGGAAAAGCTTCTTGATGCCCTGAACTCTATAGGTCGTGGAGTATTTCCCGCCGAGTCATCATCCCGTGTTTGTCCCTCCTGCCCGGCATTTTTCGTCTGCGGATTGACACCGCCAGGCGCGCTTCAAAAAAAATTCTAAAATAATTTACCGCTTCGGTAGCGCTGCATCGATTGAGTATTAGAGCCAGACACCGTCTGGCCGGACTCAGGGACATGCATAAGATGAACAGCCAAAATATTAACAATATTGACGATGTCGGAGAAGCGATTCGCGAAGGCCGCGAACTGCGTCCGGCAAATGCCTACCGCATCCTGTTTGCGCAGGAAAATCTGGATTTTCACGCAATTGAGATCAATGACCCAGTTCCACTGGGACGTCAGATTCTGATTGCCGCAGGCCTGCGTGCAAATGATGGTTACAGCCTCTTCGCTATTCTTCAGACGGGCGACTTTGAAGATCTGCGCCTTGATGAACCTTTCGATATTCAAGTCGCCGAGTTAAACATGTTGAATGCGGCACTTGCCGTCATCAAATGGAAGAAACTACTCGGGTTTTATCGTGATCTTGAAAATAAACATAACTGTTCAATACGACTGACGGGAATATGTTACTGAATGGTGACTTACTATGATACGCCATAACCAACTGACCCCGTGTTTCGTTAAAGGGATTCCGCGAGAAATTGAACCAAGTATCCTGTATGTTTCCATGGAGTATGGCACAGTGATTCACAGTTGCTGTTGTGGGCATGAGGTAGTAACGCCTCTGACCCCAACTGACTGGAAGCTGACTTTCGATGGCGAGACCGTGTCGCTGTGGCCATCAGTTGGAAACTGGAATTTACCCTGTCGATCTCACTATGTAATCCAGTGTAACCGCGTACTGGAAGCACCTCCTTGGGATAAAGCCAAAATCGATGCAGAGATGCGTCGAGATAAAGCGGCTAAGAAGCATTATTACGCGCAGACAAATGCGACGGTAGCATCGAAGAGCTGAAACAGGAGCCAACTGAGGAGCCGTCTGGGATGAGAACCGAGCCATTATCTCTTTGGAATAAGATAAAGAAGTGGCTGAGTTAGGGCAATGGCTTTAACGGTACTCAAGCATGACACTAGGCAGGTGACATTCAGCTTGTTCTACAGGCGAGTTCATCGGTTTGGCTATGGACCGGTATGCTGGAATGTATTGAAAGCATACCGGTACAAACCACAGATAAATATTTTTAACGTGATCTGCTCTCCACTGATTAATACCTTAAGATATGAGTTATTCAGACATTAGATTTGGAACCAATGACAGCTTAGTGCCAAAAGCCTCCGTTCGCGACCACTCAACACATAAATTATAATATGGCTTATTCAACTTCTCATGAAGAAAATATTTTGTGAGGCCGTGTTTGATAAGCTGCATAATTCGATTTCCGACACCTTAATCATATTAGGGACCGAGATACTCAATGCACCGAGTGAGAATATGTAACAAGCAAGCATGGCGAAGTAATAACTCTCATATCGCTCCAATGAAGACTTGCTTGTTTTGAATGGGCTCAATGCTGATCCATGCGCTCGTTCATTTCGCATGGTAAATAACCAAATCGACATTAAAAACTCAATCCTCTTGGCATCTGATGGAACATTATTGGGGTTTTTAAGGTCAAGAGCTTGAGTAACCTTTTTTCTTTTCTTCGTGCCAACTGCTCCTGAGAGATAAAGCCGCATGAAACTGGATGCCGACTGAAGGAGTTTGCCAGAAGGGGGTGGCGTAATATTTTTATTTTCGTCAATGCTAAATTTTTTTATGAATTCGTCGTAAAATTTTCCTCCCGTGCATTCAATCACTCTTCCATTAAACTGCTTGCTTGTATCGTTTTGGGGTATTTACGATTCGCACATGCGTTTGACAATATACATCAATGTCGGAGCGAGCAAATTATGGCAAAGACTATCTGTGATTACTTTCCAATGAGCAGGTTAATTGCATGTGCCAAAATGTTACGTGCTTTGTTTATGCTAGAAGTGCATGGGAGGCGCAATACGCCGGTACAGGGACCGGGCTCTGCTTCAGACGGGTGTCAAAACTGAAAGGGATCGTTCGGACGGTTTTCAGCAGGCCCTGTACGTCCGGATGAGCCGGATTAAGCAGGAAGTTGTATTCGACCGGGGTAGCGAAATTGGTATTGCATACAAGCATAGTTCTAAGCGTGTATGTCGCCCAAATAGACTTTCGGACACCATTAGTATCGTATACATTACAAAACTGCCAAAAAATGCTGAATATGTAACGTATACGATGCAATCAAACTCTATACGTAACTTACCAGATTAGCCTGAGTGACTTCTCGACACTCACAATCAGTGCTTCTGGCACCCCTTCTTCTTCAGCATATTCTCGCCAGCGGGACACAACACGTATGGTTTCATCAATAATGTTTTGCGCTTTGCTGGGCCGAAGGCTGGCTATATTGTTTGCGACGGAAAGAAGGTCATCAATCACAAATTTATCTCGCTTTCCAGCTAACGTAAGCTGATGAGCATTAACCCACGGCGAATCGGCTTTATAACTCCACGCGACATCAAACGCTGGGGCAAGCGTCCACTTAAAATTATCATCAACCATAAACGACCAGTTCTTGGTATGATCATCATGGTTACGCGCAACAACATTGAATACCATTCGGCGATATATTTGCTCTTGCTCTTTGTTGGACAATCCGAGCTGCCGACACACTGCAAGCAACTCCTCGTAGCTATATGCCCCTGGTTTTCTGAAATCAGCATGAGCAATGCCGCACAAACTCAAAACATGGTATTTCTGGTTATTAACCCGATCAAAGCGTTTTGTCATAAAATGAGCTCTACCGGAGTTCATCTCGCGTAATAACTCGCACTCTGACATTGAAATACCCGCATCCTTGGCCATGAGGTGATACACATATTCCATTACTCCATACCCTTTCGGATCGCCGAACGTCTCCTTATCTGATTTGTGCTCTTCTACACCATCAAATTTGAGGAGGTAATGCTCGAAACCATCTGGCACTTCGACCTGCCCTGAACGTATCTCAGACCTGTCAGCATTAACGGCAACAACAGCTTTAGCTCTTGCCCCGCCCGCAGAGGTGCCTATCTGGAGCAACTTAGCCAGTGATGATTCTTCATAATCATTCAGGTGAAGTTCATCCCGCGAATCCAGGACTTTTTGAGCCATTTTGACAAGCTCACCGATTAAAATGGGTTGGCTATCAACCTCCTGATTGTTATTCGTGGGCTGATATTCCAGCGCCCCCATGCCTCGGGTTCCGGTATAAAGCAATCGGTCTAACGCTAAAAACTGCGATTTATCTTGTCCCTTTCTTGCTAACCAGGCATTGATTAATGAGTTACCAAAATCGTCTGGCAATGAATCGGCAAAAACAGCGGGTAATCCCCTGAATGTTTCGAATGCAAGGGCAGGAAAGGTGAAGACTTGATTATTTAATGGAAGATAAATGGGTGAAAGGCTAAATCCGTCTTTCTGCCAATCTTGAGTATATTCAAATGTGGCAAAGCCGCTATCATCGACATATGCCAAATACCCAACAGGAATACCATCAAAGAGCACTTCACAGGAGTTAGCTATCATTTCACAACCTTAAATTTAGCTCGGTTTGCCAGTAAAGATTTAACACTACCCTGAGGAGAGGTTTGGGGTTTCATGGAATTCCGTACTCGATGATGAGTTATACTTGTCCCAGTCACTGTTCGGGAACTTCTCGCCTTCCATTTTGAGTTTCCCGCAATAATATCTGACGGTCGAATGGTTTGCTCGGGCACCAGAGCATCAAGTCCCTCAAGCAAATTTAGCTGCCGAAGTACAGCGATAAAAGTGCCAAAGCTACAAGTCCCCTTTTCCAGTCTTGCATATGTTGGCCTGCTTATCCCGAGACTATCCACAAGAGCCTCTTGTGACATTCCTCTCGATTGGCGGTGTACTTCAAGGCGGTTGAATAACTCTTTACTGATCGCAAGATCAGTCATCGTTTTATTTATCTTCATGGGCACCTCTTCGTAATGTATACGTACTATTTTAGCATTAAGGATCCTGTTTTGTAACGTATACGATGCGAAAAAACATTGACACGGTTACACGCTATTGTGGAGCTACGCCGTTACAATTAACATGTGATAACGAGTATTACTTAACATGTGCATTTCCAAAATAGAAAGGTGAATCGACACGGGTTTAATCGGAACTGTCCGCGTTTTCATTGAGTGCTTCATTGGACTGCCCCCGCCCTAGTAGACGCTCCTGCACTATAGTTAGACTGACCCCGCCCCGGTAGACGATCCTGCCCTATAGTTTGAGCACAGCAACTGTCTTTAGCCACTCATTACGAAGCATGGCGATGATACAAAGGATCCCATGCTTCATTCTTCTTTAACATTGCATTCAGAATGGTCAGTAGTTTTCTGATACAGGCAGTTAATGCGACCTTTTTAGGCTTTCCGGCAGCAACCAGCCGCTCGTAAAACTCTTTAATTACAGGATTGTGCCGGGTTCCTACCAGCGCTGACATATACAGGGCCGTTCGGACTGAAGCTCGTCCCCCAAATACCGTGCGTCTACCTCGCATTGTCCCAGAATCACGATTGACTGGCGCAACCCCAATTAGCGCACTGATTTCACGACGTGACAGAGAGCCAAGCTCTGGAACTTCTGCAAGTAGCACAGCCACAGTCGCCGCTCCAACGCCTTTTACGGCACGGAGTAGTTCAGACAGGTCACTGAAATTTTTCGAAATATGGTCTGCCATTTCACCTTCAATGCGAGCTAATTCATCTTTAAGTGCTGCAATGATTAATTTAATGCTCCTGTGACTCGCAGGATGCGATGGGTACAACCTGTTCCGTTCTGATGTAAGCATGACAGTCAATTGACGGCGTCTGACAACCATTGCTGCCAGCAATTGCCTGTGAACATCCGGCAGCGGCCGAATGTACTTTTCACGCTCGGGGTGCTGGTTAATGACTTCTGCCATCTGAAGCAGAACCCTGGCGTCAATTTTATCAGTCTTAGCCAGATAACCCATTACGCGCGCAAAATCTCGCGCCTGTCGGGGATTAATGATAACAACATCAAACCCTTCAGATTGAAAATAGCAAGTGGCTCCCGATTCAAGGCCACCTGTTGCTTCCATCAGGATCAAGCGAGTGCCATTACGTTTTAACTCGCTGACAATTTGAATAAAACCTTCTAGAACATTTGGCATTGTTGACTGAGTAGTCATGCCGCTCAATGCAATATCCAGAGTATTTTTCGAAACATCTATCCCGGCACAATGCTGATTGGTTCCGCTCATCTATACCCCTCCTTGCAAATACGATTTGAGGTTCGGACAACTGTTCGGGCTTCAGATGGGCGGCTCAGCCTGTGCGTCAGTCGCTATGCTGCGGGCTTGAATAACCCCGGGAGGAATCGGACTACACAGGCTTTACCAAATCTAAGCTCGTTAATAGTAATCCGCTTTAGAGATATAGACTGGCCCCCTGAATCTCCAGACAACTTATATCACTTAAATAAGTGAT
>NZ_JACVTW010000057.1:0-10370 GCF_016624785.1 Kosakonia sp. S42
TTGACAAGGGGGGAGCGGTCCCCCCCTTGTCCCGTTCACCGCATAAGAGGTTAATGAAACTCCCCCACGCCTGGTGAACGGAACCATTCCACAATGCCAAATGCCAGACCCATTGCCGGATGGCGCGTTACACGCTTATCCGGCCTACAACACCTCTCCATTACTGGCGATAACCTGCTGATACCACTCAAAGCTGCGCTTTTTGCTGCGCTTGAGCGTACCGTTGCCCTCGTTGTCTTTATCGACATAGATAAAGCCGTAGCGCTTTTTCATCTCGCCGGTGCCGGCGCTGACAATATCAATCGGTCCCCACCAGGTGTAACCCATAATCTCGCAGCCATCCGCAATCGCCTCGGCCATCGCCTGAATATGGCGGCGGCCATAATCGATGCGCGCCTGGTCATTAATCTCACCGTTGGCCTGCACCTCATCAACGCCGCCATAACCGTTTTCAACGATAAACAGCGGCTTGCGGTAGCGGTCCGCCAGTTCATTACAGACGATACGAAAACCGAGCGGATCGATAGGCCAGCCCCACTCGGTCTTCTCCAGGAACGGGTTGTCCAGCCCGGCGGTGCCGCCGGTATCGACGCGGAACTGCCCGCCCGCCTGGTGCAGCACGCTGCGGTAGTAGCTAAAGCCAAGGTAATCAGAAGGATACGATTTAAGCAGCTGCATATCGCCCTCTGCCGTCTCCAGCTTCACCCCCAGATCGTTCAGCAGCCGTTTAGCATAAGCCGGGTATTCGCCCAGCATCATCACATCGGAGAAGAGCAGCGAACGGCGGCGCAGCTGCATGGTCGAGAAGATATCCTCCGGATTGCAGCTCGCCGGGTAGACGGTGCTCAGCGACAACATACAGCCGATAAGGGCATTGGGCATGATCTCGTGGCAGAGCTTGTTCGCCAGCGCATTGGCAACGAACTGGTGGTGATTCGCCTGCCAAATCTCCTGCGGGCTGGCATCGACATCCACCGCGCCGGTGGCGAACGGCATGCGGTTCATGTTGTTCAGCTCATTAAAGGTCATCCAGTATTTGACCTTGCCCTGATAACGGCGGAATACCGTTTCGCAGTAGCGGGTGAAGAAGTCGATAAGCTGGCGGTTTTTCCAGCCCCCATACTCCTGATAGAGCGCCAGCGGCGTTTCGTAATGCGAGAGTGTGATCACCGGCTCAATGCCGTACTTCAGCAGCTCATCAAACAGGTTGTCGTAAAATTGCAGCCCCGCCTCGTTGGGCGTAGTCTCATCCCCGCGTGGGAAGATGCGCGACCAGGCAATCGAGGTGCGAAAGCATTTGAAGCCCATCTCGGCGAAGAGCGCCACATCCTCTTTGTAGTGATGGTAAAAGTCGACCGCCTGGTGGCTGGCGTAATAAAGGTTTGGATCGATCACCGCATCATGTTTACCAGAGGCGATACCGCCGCGCACCACGTCGGCGATAGAGGGCCCTTTGCCATCTTCGTCCCACGCGCCTTCCGCCTGATTGGCGGCAATCGCGCCGCCCCATAAAAAGTCATTCGGGAAAACAGACATATCCGCTCCTTAATCCGCTAAGTCTTCGCCATTCGAGGCGATCAGTTTTTTATACCAGTGGTAGCTTTTCTTCAGCGAGCGCGCCTGGCTGCCGTTGCCCATATCGTCCTGATCGACATAGATAAAGCCGTAGCGCTTGGAAATTTGCGCTGTCCCGGCGCTGACTACGTCAATCGGCCCCCACCAGGTGTAACCAAAGAGATCGACGCCATCGGCAATCGCCTCCTGCATCTGCACCACGTGCTGGCGCAGGTAGTCGATACGGTAATCGTCGTCGATGGAGCCATCCGGATTAACGGTATCTACTGCGCCGAGGCCATTTTCGGCAATAAACAGCGGCTTCTGGTAGCGGTCATAGAGCTGATTGAGCGCCAGCCGCAGCCCTTTCGGATCGATCTGCCAGCCCCATTCGCTGGTCGTGAGGTGCGGGTTACGAATGCCGCCGGTGATCAGGTTGCCTTCTGCGCCGTCATGCAACGCCGGGTTGGCGCTGACGGTGCTCGACATGTAGTAACTGAACGAGACGAAATCGACCGGGTGCTGGCGCAGGATCTCATCATCGCCAACCACTTTTTGCAGCGTCACCCCTTTTTCCGCCAGCATGCGATCGGTGTAGGCGGGGTAGTAGCCACGCGCCTGCACGTCGCTGAAGAAGAGCGACACGCGCTGCATCTCTTCGCAGGCCTGCAAATCATCCGGGTGACAGGTGTGCGGGTAGAGCATCTGGTAGCTGATCATGCAGCCCATCTGCGAGCCGGGAATAATGGCGTGGCACGCTTTGGTAGCGAGCGCGCTGGCGACAAACTGGTGGTGAGCGCCCTGGTACTTATCCTGCTCAAGATGCGGGTTGTCCTCCTCAATCACCCCGACGCTGACATAGGGGTGGTGTTTCACGCAGTTGATCTCGTTAAAGGTCATCCAGTACTTCACCTTTTTGCGATAGCGCGTAAAGACGGTAGTGGCGAAGCGGACATAGAAATCGACCAGTTGGCGGTTCGGCCAGCCGCCGTAATCGGTGACCAGCGCCAGCGGCATCTCGTAGTGGGAGAGGGAGACAATCGGCTCGATGCCGTGCTCGAGCAGCGTGTCGAATACTTCGTCATAAAACGCCAGGCCCGCTTCGTTGGGCGTGGTCTCATCCCCGCGCGGGAAGATGCGCGTCCAGGCAATCGACATGCGAAAACACTTAAAGCCCATACCGGCAAACAGCGCGATATCCTCTTTGAAGTGGTGGTAGAAGTCGTTGCCTTTGCGCTTCGGGTAGTACTTTTTGCTCTCCGGATCCTGCGCTTCACGCACCTGCGCGTGGGTCATTCCCAGCCACTGATCGAGCCAGCGCTCGCGCGGCGTGTTGATATCGAAGGTGTAGACATCGGAGACGGAGAGCCCTTTGCCGTCGACGTTCCATGCTCCTTCAAGCTGGTTGGCCGCCGTTGCGCCGCCCCATAAAAACCCTTCCGGAAATGATTTCGAATAAGCCACTGGTGTGCTCCTTAGGCCGCGCTTGCGGTCAATGTGAGAAATGCGTCCCGGCTGGCGACATCGCCATCTGTTTTCACCGGGCTGATATCGCCGTACTGTTCGCTGTTGGTGACCACCACGATCACGCTCGGATCGATCCCCGCCGCCCGCAGCGCAGCGAGATCGAAGCTGACCAGCAGATCGCCCACCTCTACGTTCTGCCCGGCCTCGATATGGCTGGTGAAGTGCTTACCGCCGAGCTTCACCGTGTCGATACCGATATGGATGAGGATTTCGGCACCGGTATCGCTCTCCAGCGCCAGTGCGTGGTGGGTTTCAAACAGCGACTCCACCTTGCCGTTGACCGGCGAACGTAGCTCGCCGTTGCTCGGGTCGATAGCCAGCCCCTTGCCGAAAATCTCATCGGCGAAGACCGGGTCGCTCAGGGTATTGAGGGCTTTCAGCGTGCCGCTAACCGGGGCGAAGAGCCGCTCCTCCTCGCGTGCGATCTTCACCGGGCTGACGCCTGCGACCACCTTCTCTTCGAAACCGAGGATCACCGTCAGCACGGCAGCGGAGACAAAGGAGAGCGCGATACTGACCACCGCCCAGAGAAAGGTCGGGCCGACCAGCGCTGGCAGGCCGGGCAAGCCGCTGAGGGCAAAGGCGTAGGTTTTCACCCCCATCGCCATCGCAAAGCCGCCGCCAATCGCGCCGCCCAGCAGCGCGGCGGCAAAGGGGCGTTTGTAGCGGATATTGACGCCGTACATCGCCGGTTCGGTGATGCCCATCATCGCGCTGAAGCTGGTGGAGAGCGCCAGCGATTTCAGCTTCTTATCCCGTGCGCGGATAAATACGCCGAAAGCCGCGCCCGCCTGGCCGAGGTTGGCGACATAAAAGAGGATTTTGAACGGGTCGAAACCCATGGTGCTGATGTTGTTAATCATGATTGGCACCAGCACATAGTGCATGCCGGTAATGATGATCATCGACAGCGTGCCGCCGACCACCACGCCCGCAACGATGCCCATGTTTTCCACCAGCCAGATAATGCCGCCGGAGAGCGTATTCCCGGCGAAAATACCGAGCGGCCCGATAACCATCAGCGTAATCGGCGCGACAATCACCAGGCTCAGCAGCGGCACAAACATCGTTTTCAGCACGCCAGGCATGATGCGGTCAATCAGCTTCTCCACCCGGCTTAACAGCCACACCGCCAGCAGAATCGGGATCACCGTCGAGGCGTAGTTGACCGTCGGCACCGGCAGGCCGAGAAAGCTCACCGGCGCGCCGGATTTAAACAGCGTCTGGATCGCCGGGTGGAAGAGGGTGGCAGCGAGCGCCACGGCGACGTAGGGGTTGGCACCAAACTTATTCCCGGCGCTGAAGGCCAGCGCCAGCGGCATAAAGTAGAAAACGCCATCGCTGATGGCGAGCAGGATCTGGTAGGTCTGGTTGCTGGTCTGAAGCCACTGCATAGCGACCATCAGTGCCAGCACCCCTTTCAGGATCCCGGCTCCGGCAATCGCCGGAATGATCGGTGAGAAGATGCTTGATAGCCCCTCCAGCACTACTGACACCGGGTTACGCCGTTTGCTGCTGCTGGCGCTGGACGAGACGCCTGGGAGTTGCGCGAGCAGCGCTTCGCAGAGCGGGGCGACCTCATTACCGATAATCAGCTGGTACTGATCGCCAGAGATATTCACGCCGATCACGCCATCCAGCGCTTCCAGCGCCGCGCGGTCGACCTTGTCATGGTCGTGAAGGAGAAAACGCAGACGGGTGATGCAGTGAAACAGCGACAGGATATTCTCCTTGCCGCCGATATGCGCAATGATCTTCTGCGCGGTTTGCGGGTAGTTCATGCTCATTCCTCCAGACAGACGCCCGATTTTCTGGCGTCATCAACAAACACCGGCCTCGGCCGATACCTTGTTTCCTCTGGGGTTTGCCTGATTTAACAGTAACAAGCCTGGATGGAATTCATTTTTTCACGCCGCAGGCATCTCTGCCTGCCGGGTGAATTACGCCGACCGCTGCACCACGTTTTCGATATGCACGGTCAGATAAAGCTTCTCGGAGTTGCTCATGGTGTGGTGATAATGTTTGCCGACAAACTCGCTGATGGCATTAACGCACTTCAGCGTTGTCTGGTAGCGGCGCTCAACCATGGCAAATAACTCCTCGTCATCGTTGTTTAATATCTCCCCGGCAATCACCCGCTGCGCGAAGAATTTTAAGTGGGTAATAAAGCGCTGGTAATTGAGGGTGTGCTCATCGGGCGGCAGGGTAAAAAAGTATCTGACGATATTTTGCAGCTGATAAATAAGCCGGGTAATTTGCGTGGTTTTTCCCATCGTATCGTTTAGCCCGGCGTTCACAATATGCAGGGCGATACTGCACGCTTCGCTGTCCGGTAACAGCGTGCCGGTGCGCGCTACCACCATGCCCAGTGCCTGGCGGCCAATGGCGTACTCGTCGGTGTAAAAGTGGCGTACTTCCCACTCCAGCGGGTTGGCTAAACTCTCGCCTGTTTCACTGCGCTGCAGGGCAAAATGGAGGTGATCGGCAAGGGTGACATACAGCCCGTCGCTTAATTTATGCGGCAACGTTTCGCGTGCGAGGGCGACAATATCCGCCGTTAGCTGGACAATTTCCACCGGCACTTCGCTCACCAGATCTTTAAAACGGGCCGAGAGCTGGGAGTCTTTCAGGTGGAATATCTTCTCGATGGCGTCCATATTGACACGGTCGCCGCTCTGGGTATTAAACCCGAGGCCGCGTCCGGTCAGAATTACCTCAAAGCCGTGCTCATCGAGGGCGCTGACAACGTTATTATTTAATATTTGTTTGACCAGCATCGCCAACTCCTGCAAACAAAAACGGGCAAAACGTAAATACAGCCAGGGACGGATTGATCCCCTCAGTCTGCATTTAGGTTTTGCCCGATATTCGGTAACAAGCGTAATGCAGATAAAAAGCTAGCATTGACCATATAAATGTTCAACGCGTCGGGAAGCGGTTTCATAAATGGATCTGCCAATTTGTGATCGGCTTTGCGAAAAGTATCGTCTGCCTGACGTGCGATTTACGAGCAGCCTTCCATAACGGCAAAAAGCGTTCGCCCCTGCGGGCGAAAAAGTGCCACAATAGTGGCCGTTTATACAGTGCTTCAGGTTATCGAATGGCCCTTACCGCCGCGTTAAAAGCGCAAATTGCCGCCTGGTATAAGGCGTTGCAACAACAGATCCCGGACTTTATTCCCCGCGCGCCGCAGCGTCAGATGATTGCTGACGTGGCAAAAACGCTGGCGGGCGATGAGGGCCGCCATCTGGCGATTGAAGCGCCGACCGGGGTCGGGAAAACCCTCTCATACCTTATTCCGGGCATTGCCATTGCCCGTGAAGAGCAGAAAACGCTGGTGGTCAGCACCGCCAACGTCGCGCTACAGGATCAGATCTTCAGTAAAGATCTGCCGCTGCTGCGCAAAATTATTCCCGATTTACGCTTTACCGCCGCCTTTGGCCGCGGGCGCTATGTCTGCCCGCGCAATCTCGCCGCGCTCGCCAGCAGCGATCCCAATCAGCAGGATCTGCTGGCCTTTCTTGATGACGAACTGACGCCCGGCAACAAAGAGGAGCAGACGCGCTGCGCATCGCTGAAAGCCGATCTCGACAGCTACAAGTGGGATGGCCTGCGCGATCACACTGATAAAGCCATCAGCGACGATCTCTGGCGACGCCTGAGCACCGATAAGGCGGGCTGCCTGAACCGCAACTGCCACTACTACCGCGAGTGCCCCTTCTTTGTGGCGCGTCGGGAGATCCAGGAAGCGGAAGTGGTGGTCGCTAACCACGCGCTGGTAATGGCGGCGATGGAGAGCGAAGCGGTGCTGCCGGAGCCGAAAAACCTGCTGCTGGTGCTCGATGAGGGCCACCATCTGCCGGATGTCGCCCGTGATGCGCTGGAGATGTCAGCAGAGATCACCGCCGGCTGGTATCAGCTGCAACTCGATCTCTTCACCAAACTGGTGGCGACCTGCCTTGAGCAGTTTCGCCCGAAAACCCTGCCGCCGCTGGCCACGCCCGAGCGGCTCAACGCCCACTGCGAAGAGCTGTTTGAGCTGATCTCCTCCCTCAACGCCATTCTCAATCTCTATCTTCCCGCCGGGCAGGAGGCAGAACACCGCTTTACGATGGGCGAACTGCCGGATGAAGTGATGGAGATCTGCCAGCGGCTGGCGAAACTGACTGAGATGCTGCGCGGGCTGGCGGAGCTGTTTCTCAACGATCTCAGCGAGAAAACCGGCAGCCATGACGTTGTGCGACTGCACCGGGTGATTTTGCAGATGAACCGCGCGCTGGGGATGTTTGAGAGCCAGAGCAAGCTCTGGCGGCTGGCGTCGATGGCACAGGCCTCCGGCGCGCCGGTCTCCAAATGGGTCACGCGCGACGTGCGCGACGGGCAACTGCATTTGCAGTTTCACTGCGTCGGCATTCGCGTCAGCGACCAGCTGGAAAAGCTGCTCTGGCGCAGCGTGCCGCATATTGTCGTCACCTCGGCGACCCTGCGCTCGCTCAACAGCTTCAACCGCTTGCAGGAGATGAGCGGCCTGAAGGAGAAAGCGGGCGACCGCTTTGTCAGCCTCGACTCGCCGTTCAACCATGTCGAGCAGGGGAAGATTATTATTCCGCAGATGCGCTACGAGCCGCTGATGGAGAACGAAGAGCAGCACATCGCCGAGATGGCGACCTGGTTCCGTGAACAGGTGGAGAGCAGGGCACACCGCGGAATGCTGGTGCTTTTCGCCAGCCAGCGCGCGATGCAGCTCTTTCTTACCTACGTGCCCGATCTGCGTCTGTTGCTGCTGGTGCAGGGCGATCAGCCCCGTTACCGGCTGGTGGAGGCGCACCGAAAACGCATCGATGGCGGCGAGCGCAGCGTGCTGGTTGGCCTGCAATCCTTTGCTGAAGGGCTGGATCTGAAGGGGGATTACCTTACCCAGGTGCATATCCATAAGATTGCCTTCCCGCCCATCGACAGCCCGGTGGTGATCACCGAAGGGGAGTGGCTCAAAAGCCTCAAGCGTTATCCCTTTGAAGTGCAGAGCCTGCCGAGCGCCTCGTTCAACCTGATTCAGCAGGTCGGGCGCCTGATCCGCAGCCATGAGTGTCGCGGTGAAGTGGTGATCTACGATAAGCGGCTGTTGACCAAGAGTTATGGGAAACGGCTGCTTGATGCACTGCCAATATTTCCAATTTCCCAACCGCCAATGCCTGACGTTATAGTGAAGAAACCAGAACAGAAGCGCCGCAAGCGCCGTTAACGATGTGAGCACGCAAGGAGAGTCCATGGATTACCGCACCATCATTAAAGAGGTTGGCCGGGGCAAAAATCACGCCCGCGACCTTGATATTGACACCGCCCGCAGCCTCTACGCGAGGATGCTTAACGGCGAGGTACCGGAACTGGAGATGGGCGCGATCCTGATTGCGCTGCGTATCAAAGGGGAAGGCGAGGCCGAGATGCGCGGCTTCTACGCGGCAATGCAGGAGCGGACAATGACGCTGACGCCGCCGGTGGCGAGACCGATGCCGATTGTTATCCCGAGCTATAACGGCGCGCGCAAGCAGGCGAACCTGACGCCGCTGCTGGCGATTCTGCTCAGCAAACTGGGCTTTCCGGTGGTGGTGCACGGCGTGAGTGAAGATCCGACCCGCGTCGTCAGCGAAACCATCTTCGCCCTGCTGGGCATTGAAGCCACCACGCTTGCCGGGCAGGCGCAGGCGAAGCTGGAGGGGCAACAGCCGGTCTATATTCCGGTCAGCGCTCTCTGCCCGCCGCTGGAGGATCAGTTGGGGCTACGCTGGCGCATGGGTGTGCGTAACAGCGCGCACACGCTGGCGAAGCTGGCGACACCCTTTGCTGAAGAGGCGGCGCTGCGCCTCTCCAGCGTGTCGCACCCGGAGTACCTTAGCCGCGTGGGCAAATTTTTTGCCGATATCGGCGGGCGCGGGCTGCTGATGCAGGGCACCGAAGGGGAGGTGTACGCCAACCCGCAGCGCTGCCCGCAGATGAACCTGATCGATCCCGCAGGTGAGCGCGTGCTTTTTGCCCGCAGTGACGCGGTGGTTGAACCTGCTGCTGCGGGTGCGGCGAAAGATGCGGAGAGCACGGCGCGCTGGATTGAGCACTGCCTGAGCGGGCGCGAAGCAATACCGGAGTCATTAAAGGTGCAGCTGGCCTGCTGCCTGGTGGCAAGCGGCGAAGCGCAAACGCTGGAAGAGGGGATGGCGCGCGTCGCGGCGACATTTGGATAAAAAAAAGCCCGTCACAATCCTGGACGGGCCATGCAAAGGGCAATAAGGGTCAATGAGGGTGGTGCATCCGGCAGAGGGTTAAAATGCCGGGGTAAAACGCGGGTCAGGTTACTTATAGATAACCGCTGTGCCACTCAGCTTGTTATTGCCGGTGGTAGACAGAATGCTGTAGCCAGAAGCGCCTGCCGCTTTGGCTTTCTCTGCCAGGCGTGCTTCAAGGCCGTCCAGCGTGGTTGCGCCGTGGGCGGAGACCACACCGATTTTGTTCAGCTCGCCTGCCTGAGCAGGGTTAACAGATTGAGCCGCAAAAGCACCGAAAGAGAGGGTGGATAGTGCGACAGCAGCAACAGCATATTTAATGGCGCTCATAGGGTTTCTCTCGCAGGTTATACTGAATTTGGGACGATGTTCCGTCGATGTGATAAGTATCACAGTTTTTTAGCAGCGAGAAAATCGAAGAGAATTGAAAACCTTGTTCTAAAAAATTGAACAATAGTTAAGTTTTTGAAGCATAAAGGTTAAAAAGATAAAAAAGCACGAAATGGGCGCACTACCTCGCCATGCGGAGATAAGCGGCACATTTTGCGACAAGCGAAGCGGAAAAGTGTGAAGGTAAAGGTAAGTGCTTATCCTGCCGGGAAGCGTCAGGAAAAGTCAGCGTAGCTGGCTATCCTTCGATCCTCTGCGATTATATCCTGAATATGTAGAGTTATGTAAATCTTTCTCCTGCTGGCATTTCACGCACAGCCGCACGCCGGGAATTGCTTTTCGCCGCGCTTCCGGAATGGTTTCACCGCACTCTTCGCACTCTGTAAGGCTCTCGCCTCCCGGAATATCCCGGCGCGCGCGGGCGACCGCATCCTCAATGGTGCTGTCGATCTGCTGCTGTACTGCGTCGTCGTTTGCCCAACCTGAAGCCATAATTTCCTCCTGTATAGCCATTAAGTATAGACGTTATAAAGTGGCATGAAGTTGTAGGCCGGATAAGGCGTAAGGGAATGAAGCCGCTGGAACGGCGTAGGCCGGATAAGCGTTTACGCGCCATCCGGCAAT
>NZ_JACVTW010000058.1:0-10211 GCF_016624785.1 Kosakonia sp. S42
TTTTGCCATGCGCCCTCAGTTTTCGATCTGGTGTCTAACTTTAGGGGCGCACTACATATTTGGTGTCCACTATCCTCTCAGGAATTTCAGGATCTGCCAGACGGTGCTGAGACGACGCTTACATTTAGTTTAAGTTTGGTAATAATGAATGTACTCATCAATATCAGCCATCAAATTGTCGATATTGGTGTAATCCTCCCACTACAGCACTCTGTTTTCAGTGTTCCAAAAAAGCTTTTTATCACCGCATTGTCATAGCAGTTTCTTTTTGGTGACATGCTTTGCGTGATGTCATACTGCTCAAGCTTTCGCTGATAATGGCCTGACTGATATTGCCAGCCCTGGACGCCCTTCTAGGTGTCAAGTCATTATTTAAGTGCTGTTGATCTGCCGATTTTGATTTCGAAGCAGTGAGAAGACTTCACGTGCGATGTAACGTTTCAGGCAGCGCAATGCTTCCATTTTTGAATGCCCCTTCGAGACTCTTTTCGCTACATACTCCTGTGTTTTCGTGTCTGTACATACTCGACCTATAGCAATGATTGCAGGGCACTGTTTGCTGCACGAGCGCCACCACGGTTCAGTCTGTGCCGATTTGTTTTGCCTGATGAAACGGGGACGGGGCTCACTCCGCATAAGGCCGCGAAGCCAGACTCAGACTGAAGCCGCTGAGGGTTATCACCGGCTGTGATCAGCAACTGCGAAGCCGATTCATAGCCGACAGTTACGCTTAATCAGCTCAGATGCCAGCTCATCTACGATTGACGCGATCATGATACGAGGTCTGCTATTTCATCGTGCAGTTCAAGATATCGACGAGCCAGCGATTTCAAGGCAATACGACAAGCATCCTGAATATTGCGATACCTCGTCACATCCGGTCGCCATGCGTCCAGAGTGCGGATCAGCTGCATCCGGGTCAGATTACGGATTTGATCACGGAGTTCGTCCGGTGCAGAAACGATATTCATCTGGATCATTTGCAACGCAATACGACGCGCCGAAACGGCCGTTTTTCGGCAGACTTTCAAAACGCGAAGTGCTTTAATCATTCCGCTTCGTGTTTTAGGTGCACAGTGCGTATAAGTGAGAAAGCGGCGTGGGCGGCGCTTTCAGCATCAATTGTGTCATTTTTGCCACGCCTGCGACGCTCCATCTTATCCGGAGCAGTCACTTCCAGAACGGTGATCCCGGCACTCTGCAGGTAGCGCAGTAAGCCAGCGCCGTATGAGCCGGTACATTCAACGCCGATGCGGGCAATCGTTCCGAAAGATGTCATCCATGTCAGCATCTGCCGATATCCCTGTCGGGTTGTCGCGAAAAATTCACTGCCTAAAACGCGGTTATTTTCATCAACCACTGCAGCAACGTGCAGATCCTTGTGCGTATCAACGCCACCCACGACAGACGGTGTGAGAACTGACTTAATTTTCGCCATGGTCTAATCCTGCTCTGAAACTTATCGTCATTTCTCCTGACGATAACCCGGACAGGACAGTAATAAGACAAGCCGTCAGGCCCTTCTTGAATCACGCGCATCGGTGAGGAGAAGCCTCGCATGAAGTCCTTTCCGTCAGCCGACGGGTCCAGGGAAAGACACATTTCTGATCGATCAGAGTGTGAGTCAGGGAGCCGGAAAGTCTTCACTGCATCAGTGATCTCACCGGGCTGAGAAAACAGCAAGCATGATGATGAAAACTGACACCGACATTCTTACTATCCGAGTGCAGCACAGTATTTTCATCCTCTCCGAGTCGCCTTGTTGCTTTTGTCAGCTTCAGGTCGATCATCTGATAAATTGGTCGATTATCCATATGATAAGAAATGATTCCTCCGTTATACGGGTCCATCACCAGGGATAGATAAAGCTTTTTATCCGATACCCTGAATTCGGTAAGGTCAGTAACTCATTTGTTATTGGGTTGAGCTACTGTAAAACGACGCTGGAGAAGATTTGGAGCGACTTTCCCATAAGCGACTTTGTAAGACTGGTATTTTTTCTACCTTATCCTGGCGCACAGAGATAATTTCCCCATCAGACGCTGAACCTTTTTATGGTTGATCGTCATTCCGGACTGACGCAGGGTCGCGGTAATACGGCGATTCCGTGTATGAACCGGTGATGTAGCCCCCTGAAACACCGGACAGTAGCTGTATCTCCAGATAAGAGATAGGCTTGAGTATATGTCTAATATTAACGCCAGTTTTGAGATGACCGGGATCCTTTTAGGGCAAGAAGTTCGTAAGCGTAAAATTCCTCATGAAAAAATCGCCATTCAGGCATAAATGTCTCCCATGTCGCACGCCTGCTCGGTATTCAACCCAGCTTGCTGTTCAAGTGGAAGCAATATCAGGAAGGCAGTCCACCGCCGTAGCGGCCGGAGAGGAAGTCGTTCCAGCTCTGAGCTTACTGCTGCTCTGAAGCAGGTCCGGGAGCTCCGGCGCCGACAATGGAAGCTGGGATCCTGAAAGAGCCCGTGGAGTACGGCCAGCCGCGAGAATGGATAGCACACGCGCCAGAGGACGAGGACCCTCTGCCGACAGATCCGGGTCAGTTCTCCGCACTGAATGCCTCATCCTGTTGTGTTGAGTTCCGCCACGGAAAAATGACACTTGAGAACCCGTCATCAGAGTTGCTGTCCGTGCTGCTCCGCGAGCTGACCGGGAGAAGCCAGTGATATCCCTCCCGTCAGGCACCCGTATCTGGCTGGTTGCTGGCGTCACGGATATGCGAAAATCGTTCAATGGCCTGGGCGAGCTGGTTACAGCATGCACTTGATGAAAATTCGTTCTCCGGCTATCTGTTCATCTTCTGTGGACGCAAAGGCGATACCGTGAAGATCCTTCGGGCTGGGCTGACGGTTTGTGCCTGTTTACCAAACGCCCTGAGGATAGGTTGCTCGTGTGGCCCACAGTTTGCGACGGCAAGGTTGCAATCACCACTCACAACTTGCCATACTCCCCAATAAGCTGGACTGGCGTCAGCCAAAACACCACGTCTTAACTCACTGACAATGTCGTAAAAAGAACATGACCGCATTATAAATGAAGTCCTGAGTCAGGACTGTCTCGCCGTATCACCGCGCTGGAAGATGCGCTCCGCCAGAAAGATAGTCAGTTCAGTCTCGTTACAGAGACTGAGTCGTTCCTCCATTCGGTGCTGGCCCGCTCTGAAAAACTTCGCCGGCAGGTTGAATAAGCTGAAACCCTGCTGAAACAGCAGGAGCAGGAAAGCGATCGCCACAACGGACGGGCAGACGATCCGCAGTTACCTCGCCAGCTGCGCCAGTCCCGCCATCGTCGCCCGTTACCGGAACCTTCCCCGTGGGATACACCGGCTGGAGCTCGCAGAAACATGCTGTCCGGCAGTGGTGGTGAAATGGTGTGCCTCAGCTAAGTCAGCGCGGAGCCGCTGGAGCTGCTCGCCAGCGCCCTGAAAGTCATCCGCACAGTGCGGCTAAAAAAAGCCTGCACAAAATGCGACTGTATCGTGGAGGTACCCGCGCCATCACGCCCCATCGAACGGGGGATCGCCGGACCGCACACCCCGTTATACCGGCAGACAGAAATCCTTGCCCGTCAGGGCGTAGAGCTGAGCCGGGCGCTGTTCTCCAATTGGGTTGGACGCGTGCTGCCGGTTAATGGCGCCGCTGGACGAGGCCCCGTACCGCTGAACACCCGCAAGGTTCACACGGATGACAGTGTGACACGAAGGACGGATCCGGGAAAGCTCCGCCCATGCTGTGTCTGAGATGGAAGATGACCTTCCGTATTCGCCTTACAGGAGGAGGATACAAAACCACCTCAGACTGTTGTGGTAAAGAGCCACAGCAGGAAGCACTGAGAAAAGGCGGCGATAAGCCGTCAGGTAGGAGCAGAGGAGATGAACGCGAGTGAACTACTGGACAAGTGTCGTTATAGTAAGCGTTGTCAAAACCAGGTTCTTGTCGTTACCCCGGGATAAGGATGGCGGAAACCTGTTTACTGGCCAACCGGCATTGAGGTGGCATGATCTTTGCTTAGACTCAGATACAAAACGTGTGAACCTGACACGCTGATGCTAAGGGAGAAACTGCGGCAAAACACCGCCCAGAAAGAGTACCGATGCAGCGTGTACAGGGACGGAGTTCCCCGTAGTAGTGACGAAGGTGCTGTAATGGCGGTGGAGCGGAGGGGGAACGTTATTCAGTTTTGTTTAAAGCAACAACTGCTGACAGGATGATTATTTTGAACAAAACAAAACCTTATCTGATCGATAAAGCCATTATCTGGAGAGCCTGGCTGGCGGTCAAAGCCAACAAGGGATCGGCAGGTGTGGATGGAATGACAATTGGAGCGTTTGGGCATAGTCTGGCCCAAAATCTTTACAAGATCCGGAACCGGTTAAGTTCTGGCTGTTATATGCCGCCGCCGGTAAAGCAGGAGCATATCCCAAAATCAGACGGGAAAACTCGTTCACTGGGGATCCTCACTGTCAGCGATCGTGTGGCACAGATGACAGTCAAGATGCTACTGGAGCCGCAATGGGACCCGTTGTTCAGTTACTCTTCATTTGGACCGACCGGAAAAATCGGGGCATGATGCCGTTGCACAGGCAAAAGCGAACTGCTGGAAATACGAATGGGTGATTGATCTGGATATCAGAGGCTTTTTTGATAATCTTGACCATGCCCTGTTGTTGAAGGCAGTGGATCATCTGCATCCGGCCCCATGGGTCAGACTATGCATTGTGCGATGGCTGAAAGCGGAGATCATTTACCCGGGCGGGTATCGTCATTCACCAAAAAAGGTACCCCGCAGGGCGGCGACGTCAGTCCTCTGCTGGCGAATCTTTTTTTGCACTACGCGCAAGATAAATGGCTGGAAAAACACTACCCAAATAATTCATGGGAAAGGTATGCTGATGACAGCATAATTCACTGTCGAAGCAAGCGGGAAGCCGGTATGCTTCTCAGTCAGCTCAGGGAGCGAATGAAAGGCTGCGGGCTGGAGTTACATCCGGAGAGAACCCGGATTGTAAACTGCCACCCACTAACCAGACGTAAAAGCGACGGTCACTATTCATTCGATTTTCTGGGTTTCACCTTCCGCCGCTGTGCAGCAAGGAAGATTGCAGGGGGTCTGTTCACCGGATTTCTGCCGGCGATAAGCAATAAGGCCCAGAAAGCCATCGTCCGGACATTCCGGGCATGGAATATCAGCGACTGGCAAGCCTGTCGGCAGAAGAAATCGCGGAAAGGATTAACCTGCAGCTGCGTGGATGGATCAATTATTATGAAAATTTTTATCCAGGTGGAATTAACAGGTTATGGCGGATACTGGACTGGCGGTTAGTAAAGTGGGTCCGGTGCCGCTATAAGCCATGCCGGTGGAATCGAAGTCGGGCCAATGAGGTACTGGAGCGGATCCGGCGACAGAACCAAGGGATGTTCGTCCACTAGAAGTTCATGGTCAGGTAAAGTTGAATAACAGGAGCCGTATGAGGTGAGAGCTTCACTTACGGTCCTGTGAGCGGCCGGAGGGGGGAGGTTCCCTCTGGTCTACTCGACCGCCAGTGCCGGTACTGGCACCGGGCAGAAAGAAAACGAAAACGGGGCATATCTGGGCCTATGTCCGTGATGACCGAAAAAGCAGTTCGCCAGACCCATCGGCCGTGTGGTTCGCCTTCTCGCCAGACCGGCAGGGGAAGCATCCCCAACAACATCTTCGTTACTGCAGGCGGACGCCTTCGCAGGCTACGACCCGCCCGCCTGTTCATTGCAGAGCGTGAAGGTGACCCGCTGGCAAAAGCGGCGTGCTGGGCTCACGCCCGCAGAAAAATCCACAATGTGTACATCAGCACCCAAACGGCGACAGTAGAGAAGCCCTAAAACGTATCGGCGAGCTGGAAAAAATACGAGTGCTCCCGCCAAAAGAACGGCTGACGGCGAGGCTACCCAGAAGTAAACCGTTGCTGACATCCTTGTATGACTGGTTAGTGGAGAAAAGCGCACGCTGTCAAAAAAATCACGGTTGGGTGAGGAGTTCACTTATGTGCTGAATCAGCAGGATGCTCTGTGCTACTACTGCGATGATGGTCTGGCAGAACCCGATAACAATACAGCAGCGGTGGAAAATCAAAACCCGGCAGGATAACGAAAGCCAGTGATTCGTATCTGCGAACACTTCTGGTACAATGGCCCCGTTCAGCACTGATTGGCGCAGAGAAAAAGAGTGACTCATTCAGTCGCTGGCCTGCCCGCTGGTCGGGCGAAGAGGATACTGGCGTGACCAGCGCAGCCAAAAACGCAAGGCTGAGCCTGAAATCATTGCATTACGGTAATGATTTCAGGCTGTACTCGGCCAGTTAAAGCACGAAGCAGCAGTATAACCATCTGATTTGCAACTCGTTGATGATAAAGGGTTAGATTCCCGTTAGATATATCTGATTATTGTACAGGATATACGTATCCTTTTATCGAGCGAAAGCCTAACGCGCGTCTTTCATCGGAGTCCGAATCGATAACGATTCATTATGGTCGTTTATAGTACCGCAGTCTCTCCCCTTTTTTTTACTGTATTGCAGACAGGAGCCATAAACACCGGCGTTGACATGCCGGGGAAGCCTTTATAGTACAAATTTTCTATATACAAACTGCCCCCTGTATAGCCTGATAACGGCGCGGCAGGAAGGGCCAGTCAAAAAGACCCTTCCGGCATGAAATCCGGCATTCCGGAAGGGAGGACAACAGTCCTTCGTTACAAAAATCTTCTCAGAATAAGGG
The DNA here is from genome assembly GCF_016624785.1 of Kosakonia sp. S42. Classification (NCBI taxonomy): domain Bacteria; kingdom Pseudomonadati; phylum Pseudomonadota; class Gammaproteobacteria; order Enterobacterales; family Enterobacteriaceae; genus Kosakonia; species Kosakonia sp. S42. The sequence goes on from NZ_JACVTW010000058.1 coordinate 6,765, forward strand.
GATCATACGGACGCAAGCCATAAAATGCGGCTGTCAGACATTCAGGAATCAATGAAATGAAAAATATCCGGAAGCTGGCCCACGGTCAGAAAGCACTGATGACCTTGCTTACAGATGCCCGCCGCTCGGGATGGAGCATTCAGCGCACGTCCGGCGGGCATGTGAAATTCACGAAGCCGGGCTGCCGCCCGGTTTATACCAGTTCCACGCCGGGGGATCACCGTGCGGTCAGGAACGCCCAGGCATTGCTGCGGCGTTCCGGGGGGAAGGATAACAGTGAATGAGGTAAAAAAGCCTGCTCTCCGGGAACGGGCTGAGGTGTGATTTCCGTATCAGTAAGGCGCATTATTCCCTGTTATGGTTTTATAAGGGAGCGTGGTGCCGGGTGCCTCCCGGTGAGTCAGGGTCAGCCACCCGGATCCGCACACTTTCCTTACGCTACAAACGCTGATGTCACTCTGCTGTTTACGCCACTGAGGGGGATTCACCACACGTAATCCGGTACACAACCAGATAACGGGAACCGTCAGCCCCACTCAGACAGGGCCACTGACTTCGCCCGCAGCTCCGCTTTCATCTGCTCAATATCATCGAGCATGGCACCCAGCTGGCGGGAGGTGATGACAGGTATCCGCCATACCCACTGACAGCGCATCTCGGCGACAGCCAGCCGGGTACGTTCTCACTTTTTGTCATAAGCCTCCCCCCCTGTCAGGAAAAAACGCAGCCCTGATGGTGGACCTGCACGGTCTCAGGGCCTTATAAAAAATGCCCTTGCGGGAAAGGCAGGGTCATATGCAGTGCTTTTATAGTTATTGTGCGTTGATCGCAGCCTCCGGATCGTAACAAATGTGGGGGAATAGAAAAGTCTGAAAGATGCATTTTTCAGATTCACCCTTGATTCCAGAAATTTTCTTACTGCTTAAAAAGTGTGCCCGGGATCTTTACTGCCGTGGAGCCACAAATCACAGGGGTGTTAAAACTAAGCAGAGGTGACCGGAGCCAGAGCTTTTATGGTAAATACTGAACACAGGCAGGCCTGGAAAAAATTATGTGTCCGGGCCTGGGAAATTCAGTAAGTAGCCGATAATTGTATCTGTCCCGCAAAAGGGGCTGTCCGTTATAAATCCACTGTGCCGTACGTAGTGCTTTAGCTCCCGCCTTTCCGTGTGCGGGAGCTTTGTTTTCGCCTGTTGTCGGGACAGAGAAAGAAAAAGAAAAGGGCCGCATCAGCCGCCCTTTTCGGAGAAAGCGGTGCCTCAGTGCAGAATTCGAGAGACTTCTTTCACGTCGGTTTTGTTGATCTGCTGCTTAACTCCGTTCGCATCGGTATAGCCCAGCAGGCCCATGCCCGACTCTTCAGGCTTACCGTCGCTGACAATTGTACACCCGTCATTGGTGTGAATGGCATACTGCGAATACTGAAACAAAAATCTTTTCATGGCTGGCTCCTTTTATCCGTATCAGTTGTCCAGTTCGCTCATGTTGGTAATTTTGTCGCGGTTGATCTGCTCGGTCCGGCCTGTATGCGCATCTTTGTAGGAGATTAGCCCCGTATCGCTGTCAATGTTGGGCTTGCCGTCTGTAACGATAGTCCGGCCATCTGTGGTTTTTATTTCCTGGTTTGAAGAACATCCGGCAGCGGTAAACGTCACCAGCGCGACCATCATGGTCGCCAACAGCGTTTTTTCATTCATGATAGATTCCCTGCTTAAAATTAAATTGGATATGGTCACTCCCCCTCTGAGTATAGGTCATTTTTTCATGCGAAGAGAGACTGGAAGGCGGGCATCATCCTGAGTTCGGCAGCGTAGTTTTATGTTGAATCAGAGTGGCTGCCAAGTACGAATAAATTTCTTTTCGACCCGTTTTACATCAGGATGATGCTCTGTTGCTGTTTCATAAAAAATGTCGCCCAGCCAGCCCAGGATTTCGTCCTCTGTCATATCGTCCGGAATTGCAATGTCGTAAAGCCGGAAAAATTTTCGTTCCGTCAGGTCTGCACGGAATACCAGCCAGCGTTCACCTCACGTTTTACCCCAATATGCCGTCCAAAGGCGTCGTAGATCAGCATTATTGGCGTTCTCCCAGAAACTGCGTAACTGAACTTATGTTAAATCTTGCCGTACCTGCTCCTCTTGAAGTTACGACTTCAAAAACCTCAATGCGGCATGTAAGACCGCTATGATCGTGGTCGCAGGATTTCGCGGGCAACACTGTGCGCTGAACACCTTCCATCCGGAGACAGGAAACAAATTCAGGTCGCTGCGTCTTACGCGTGCCTGGTCCCGGGAGCAGCCTGCCGAACTGTCCGGGCTGAGCGTGCGCACGGTGCCGCGTATCGAGAACAGCGATCAGCCCAGCCTGAAACACTGAACGCCCTGTCCGCTGTATTTGAGGTGAACGTGGCGGAACTTCCGGCCCTGATGCGGCTGGCGATGACGCGCTCGACCAGAAATTGCCGAGGCGAGGAGCAAAATTGCTGATGTGCCGCTTTGTCTCCTGCGGAATCTTCTGACTGGAGGTCAGCTCCAAGGCCAGCTTCTGCGGCAAGGTGTTTTGCTTTCGTTTCGTTCAGACACTGACGCTTTATCGTAACCTTCCCTCCGAATAGTATCCAGCGCGGTAACGATGGCGGTGTGTATTTCCCCCGCACGGTGCACAACCTGTCCGCTTCTCTGAGTTTGCTACTGTTCACAGTAGTCACCGATTTGGTGACAATCACATACTGCCGGCCCTCAACGATAATTTCCGACGTCAGTGCCCGGACACGGGCGTTGCGTGCGGTCAGCGGCGCCAACGGCATCACGACCCGCGAATCATAATCGTCAAGCAGATCAGACTGAATATCGATTATAGAGGGGTACTGATCCCGGCTTTTTACCGAAGTGTTGCGGTAGACGGCATACTGCGGCATCAGAGTACTCCGTAAAACTCATCGTCCGTGAACGGCCCAGTCTCGCGCTCCCAGTCATTAAGCGCCTGAATAGCCTCTCGGCTTTCCTCTTTCCATTTCTGCTGCTTTTTCTGCCACACCAGGTCGGTCAGCACGGCGTCCAGCGTGGCCGACAGATTGATCCCCGGCTCGCGGGCTTCGTGAACAACCTGTGCCGTCAGATATAGTTGGTACTGCGTTTCATCGCCGTTCCGGTGTCCGGTTTTTGTTTGTTCTGTATGGATATATTCATTAGTTTTTCCTTCTTTTTTTCTGCGCATGACCTCATGCATACCTTGATTGCGACTGCTGCCGGAATGCCATGATGAAAAAAACAGGGTAAATACCACAAGAAACATTTAACTCATTATAAATCATATAAATATAATTATTTTTTTGCTCCATACAATACCGATGTTATTAACATGAGTATTGTGCAGGCGTACTTGTTTTACTGTATGTATACCCGTGATCATTGAAGATGCTTGATTTTACGGATAATGAAGATCATG
>NZ_JACVTW010000059.1:0-10026 GCF_016624785.1 Kosakonia sp. S42
AGATGAACCCGCAGTTTTTGGGTCTGTTCTTCGCTGAGATGGCTCCGGGAACCGCCATCTTCAGGCACCAGTTTTTGCTCATTCAGCCGGTCATTGAGATGGCGACGCACCGTTGTTTCATGGATACGTTGAGACTGCGCGATCATGGCCGTTGACCATTTTCAGAAGAAAGCAACACACAGCGCACTCTGTCACGGACATGGTGGTCACGACTCTGGCGCTGTAGTTCTTCAAGGGCTATTTTCTGTTCTGTCGTCAGTTCAACGTTCATGCAGGTCAGCATGATCTTCATTATCCGTAAAATCAAGCATCTTCAATGATCACGGGTATATATAGTAATTAATAATAAAGTTATTAAGTTAAATGCCGAGAACAGTTATTATTAATTTTCTGTATAGTGCATTATGAATAGCTTCTGATTACTGAGAGCGGTAGTTGAAAATAAAGACAAACATGAAGGCCATGTTAATACTGCGGGATAAGCCAGAATCTGTTGCCCGTAAAATACTGGAGAAATCCGGTGCGGCTGTTCCGCCTTATTAAGGCAAAGCATTCTGGCAGTGGGCACAGGATTATATTATCCGCGCCTGCCGGCCTGATTCATCACGGGATAAATACCACGCACACACTGAGTGCGAAAATACAGGCATTACCGGAACAGGTCAGGGCCGGACTGAATTTAAGCCCCGCAGCGGCGGACTGGCTGAAGGTGCTCGCCCTGCTGGCCATGCTGGTCGATCACACGAACACACTGCTGCTGCCACACCTGCAGCCGGAACTTTACGCGCCGGGACGCACGGCCTTCCCCCTGTTCGTGCTCATCTGGGCGCGCAACGTGCTTCACAATCCGCACCGGCTCCAGACGCGGGCCAACAGGATATGGCTGTGGGCAATCGTCACGCAGCCGGTCTTTTCCTTCGCCTTTGCCGGGCACGACCCGTGGTATGCCCTCAACATTTTGTTCGTGTTCGCCGGCGCGACGCAGCTGCTGGCGTGGTATCACCGCTTCCGGATGCCCGGCCTGATGGTCTGGCCGCTGTCTTTTGCCAGTTACGGTCTGTCCGGGCTGGCCTGGCTCTCTCGATGGGAACGTTCCTGCATTCGCCACCGGGACGCCTGTCCGGAGTGGCTGCCCTGATGGCGATCGTCGCGCTCCTGGTGATCAACAGTCAGCATGTCACACAGGCACCGGGGTGATGCTGTCCATCCTGCCCACGTGTCTTCTGCCGGTTGCCGCTGTTGGTCTGGTCCGCACACTGACAGAGGGCTGCGAACGGCGATTCATGCCGGCAATGTTCTTCTATATGGCTTATGCCGGTCATCTCTTCATTCTTGGGCTGATAACCCGACTATGCTTGCTGTAGACGCGGAACTGAATGTTCGGAAGAGACGTTATCACCAGAACGACTGACATGTTTTAACGACGGGGGTCAGCCAGGATGACAACCTACAAAATAACGTATGAGCACAGCAGCAACGGGGAAACGCAGACAGGAGACACTCTGCTTGAATGCGATCATGAGCCTACCACAGAAGAGCTGGAACATGCCGTCAGCTGGGACTCGCTGAGGTTTCACCGCCATGGGCTGGTCACCTGGGTCATCATCTCGGTTGTTCCTCTTACCTGATACTCCGGGTGCGGGACTGAGAATTGCACGGCGCTTTATTTCGGGGTTCTACACCGGAATCCCAAATTTTTCCGTCATCTATGTTGTAGTCAAAGCATTGTGACGATGCGCTCAAGATTGCTTTTATCCCGGATGAACTGAAACAGATTAATCAGACACTTTTTGTATGATGATAGCTTCCTAGCGCAGTATGGCTCCTGTATCTGCTTGATAGGCAGCCATTCCAATATGCGCCGCTGAATCAGTCAGGAGAGCGCAGGATAATTTCACGCGTCATTGAAGCCCACTTAGAACGAGAAAAAGGGAGTTCAGCACCGGCTGCGGTGTCTGCTGTTAGTCATGTTCGCAGAAACTGTCTTAAACGCGCCGCGTCTTAGGTCAATACCGTACTCCGATTAGTCGCTGACCTCTCGTTCTCCGACCATCTGCAAGTAGGTGATCCTTACTGTGAACATTCCTGAACAGGTAGGCTCTCCAGAAAAACAGGCGGATGCCGGAGAGGCGGCAAGGCTTAACTTGTTTTATTTTTTTCCCTCTCAAGCTTCATAATAAGTTCGAAACGCTCATGAGAATGAACTGTTACTGACATCACCATCATGTTGGTAGCCTGATCGCGATAGACACGTGTGATTTCTAGTGCGGGTTCACCTGCCGCGGTATTCAGCGCTTTTGACAGTTCTTTAGTTATAAGGACAGCCTTAACCCGCTGCTCAATAGTGTTAATGACCAGGCCAAACTCTGCTTCAATAATGGCGGCTATCAGTACTTCTCTTCGCTCTTTCGCCAGAGGAACAACCGATACAAACTGTTTTGCTACATAGACATCCGTCCAGCATACTGGCTTTCCGGGATGTTCGCTGTCCGTCCTGATACTTGAAATACGCACATAATTACCACCTGGCTCCAGTCCCAGGCGCTCAGCCTGTACCTTATCCGCCACAAATTGCTTGACTTCTTTAACCTCGCGCTGTTGCGTTTTTGCGAAATGCGCCAGGTCTGCAACGGAACCTAAAGTCTGGGAGTACCCTTTCTGACAGGTAGATGCCTCCACGCGTGTGCCAACACGTTTTTTGCGCGACACTAAACCTTGTTCCTGCAGACATGCAATAGCTGCCCGGATGGTGCTACGGCTGACCTGGAACATCTCAGATAACTCATGTTCTGTCGGCAATAATGTGCCAACCGGATACTTACCGCCGTTAATCGCATCTGAAAGCTTTCTGGCCACCATTAAATATCTAACCGAGATCATATTTCTAACATTCCATTCAAGTATCAAATTGACTGTGCTGCTGCATCGATTTAATCATGTACGAACATATATTAAATGTACGTACATATATACCAGGAGTTTTTTATGCCTAGCACCGTATACGATTCCCTGCTGTTCAGGAACATGTTTGCCACAGAAAAAATGCGCGCGGTCTTCTCTGATAAAGCATTGATTGAACATTATATCGAAACGGAAGTCGCACTGGCCAGAGCTGAAGCACGTTGCGGGATTATCCCGGCCAATGCAGCGATCGAGATTGCTGAAAAATCACGTTATGAAGCGTTAGACCTCAGTGAGATGCAACATCAGACAGAAATTGTCGGTTATCCAATTCTGCCCCTGGTTGAGCAACTCTCAAAAATATGCGGCGAAGCCGGACGCTATGTTCACTGGGGAGCGACCACGCAGGACATCATGGACACGGCGGTGGTTTTACAGATTCGCTCAGCGCTGGATATCGTTGCCACCGATCTTCAGCACGTCAGAACGGCGCTGACCACACTGGCGAAAGCGCATCGCGACACACCAATGGTGGGACGTACTCATCTGCAACATGCACTGCCTGTCACCTTTGGCTACAAATGTGTCGTCTGGTTGAGCATGTTTGATCGTCACGCCGAACGGCTTGCTCAGTTGCGTCCACGCGTTGAAGTAGGGCAGTTCGCGGGGGCTGCCGGCACTCTTGCTTCGCTGGGCGAAAAGGGGCTTGAGGTACAGCAAGCTATGATGGAGGAACTCGGCCTGGGCGTACCGCAGACCACATGGCATGTGGCGCGCGACGGCTTCGCCGAAACCCTTAACTTCCTGGGTCTGGTGACCGGCTCGCTCGGTAAAGTGGCGCTGGATATCATGATGATGATGTCCAGCGAGCTGGGCGAGGTTTATGAACCATTCGTTAAGGGGCGCGGTGCCAGCAGTACCATGCCGCAGAAGCGCAATCCGATCTCCTGCGAAATTATCTATGCAGCAGCCAAAGGTGTCCGCCAGCATGCGGGCCTGATGCTGGACGCAATGATTCAGGATTTCGAGCGTTCAACCGGTCCATGGCAGGCGGAGTGGGTCGCCATTCCCGAATCCTTCATGTTGAGCAGTGCTGCGCTTGAGCAGACCGTTTTCATGCTAAACGGTCTGGAAGTGAAACCCGACAACATGCGCAGGAATATCGACATGACTCGTGGCCTTATCGTCGCCGAAGCAGTGATGATGGGACTGGCACCACAACTGGGTCGCCAGGCGGCACATGACGTGGTGTATGACGCCTGTCGAGTTGCTAACACCGAGAATATGCCACTACTGGATGCGCTGCTGCGTACTGAGATTGTGACTGCCAGGCTCAGCAAAGCGGAATTACAGGCACTGACAGAACCGGGCAACTACACCGGACTCGCGCCAGTGATGGTGGATCGAGCCCTGCTGGCTTCCGAAAAAAATAAAAAATAATACCAACAAGGGCAGCCAGACTGCCCTGTACTCTACCTGCCAATAAGAGAACAATGCTATGTCTACAGTTAAACCGTTCTGGAAAGGGCTGACGTTTCAGGTGCTAGCCGCCATGGTGCTCGGGATTGTTCTGGGCTTTGCCTTGCCCGAGTTTGCGGTGAAATTCAAAATACTCGGCGACATTTTTTTGAAGCTGATTAAAACCGCCGTTGCACCGCTCATCTTTTTTACTATCGTACACGGCATTGCTTCAGCGGGCGATATTAAGAAAATCGGAAAAATAGGCGTACGTGCGTTGATCTATTTCGAACTGATCTCAACACTTGCGTTAGCGATGGGGCTTGGATGGGCTAACCTGCTTAATATTGGTGCAGGCATGGGCAGCAGCGTCAGCGAGGCCGCCACTTCGGCAGTAAACGCGACTCTGGCAAAAAGCCACGCACCGTCCGGTACCATGGAGTTTATTTACGCCATCTTCCCGGACAACTTCATTGGTGCCTTCGCCGGTGGCCAGTTGCTGCAGGTGCTGGTTATCTCAATCATCTTTGGTTTTGCCCTGCTGGCGCTGAGTCAGGAGAAGCGCAGAGTCATTGAAAGTGGCATGAGCCGCATTTCCGAATGCTTCTTTGAATTTATCAACCTGATCATGCGTCTCGCACCGCTCGGTGCCTTTGGTTCGGTGGCATATGCCGTCGGCAGCAATGGCAGTTCAGTATTACTGTCGCTGCTGAATCTGGTGTTGATGTTCTATGTTGCCGTTGCCTTCTTTATCTTAGTCGTGCTGGCTACCATTTGCCGCATCTCCGGTTTCAGCTTATGGCGTTTTCTCAAATACATCAAAGATGAGGTTTTCATCGTGCTGGGCACCGCATCTTCAGAGAGCGCACTGCCGCGCCTGCTGCAAAAGTTGGAGCGCTTTGGTTGCTCCCGTCAGAGTGTTGGGTTGATACTGCCAACCGGATATGCCTTTAACCTCGATGGCACCAGCATTTATATGTCGATGTGCACGCTGTTCATTGCCAACGCGTATGGCATCGACCTGAGCTGGCAGCAGCAATTAGGTATTCTGGCGGTAATGCTGGTCACCTCAAAAGGCGCAGCAGCAGTCTCTGGCGGGACTTTTGTGGTCTTTGCCGCCACAGTTACTACCGTTGGGCATCTGCCGGTGGAAGGGCTGGCTTTGATCTTTGGCGTCTATCGCTTTATGTCAATGGCAGTCGCTACCTGTAACACCATCGGCAACAGCGTAGCAACTGTAGTGGTGTCCCGCTGGTGCGGTGAATTTTCTGAGGGAGATGCAAAGAAGGAGTACAGCCGTTTACTGAACCGTAAACCCGAGTCAGCTTTATAAAAAAATTTTACGCGGAACGCCAGAGTTAACCCCGGTTGAACAGATTTATTTCGTCAGCGCGCAGTTGACCATCTGGGGAAATATGCCGGTATAGCGTTTGCCGGGTTATCGCCAGCTCCAGCATAACATACTGACTTTCGTCTCTGTCCGCCCCATTGATACCATTGTCATGGCGTCATTTTGTAAGGCCGTCAGCCGTTCCTCCCGCGAGCTCATCCGCGAAAAAAGCAATCTCGATCGTATTGCCGCCACGCAGGGGCTGAAAGAAATGACGCAGGGGGCGCTGGCCCGCAAACTGTGCACGTACTCCACGACCAATCCGACCCGGCAGGCACTATTTGAATATGACCGGCTGGTCCGTAGCATCTATACGCTGAAGTATCTGCGCGATACGCAGCTGTAACGTAACATCCGGCGTTCTCAGAACCGGATGGAATCTTACACCAGCTGCGTGCCGCAGTGGCCAAAGTCGGTGGAAAGAAGGAGTTAACCGGAAAAAATGACATTGAAACGGACATCAGTAATCAGTGCAGGCGGTTGATTTCCAATGCGATCATGTATTACAATTCGGCGATCCTGTCACGATTGCTGGAACGACTGGAAGCGGAAGGCAATGCAGGGGCATTGAAGCTCTGGCTCGAATATCACCGGTGGCCTGGCAGCACATTTTACTGAATGGCCATTATACCTTCCAGAACAGCAATGAGATTATTGACTTGGATGCGCTGGTTGCCGGGCTGATAAAAGCAGATCTTATTGAATGGATGAGTGTAATGATCTATCAGTCCGCATCGGGTGCCGGAGCTCAGCATGTACGGGAATTAATCACGCAAAGCGCGTATGTAAGTAGCCATTTGTCCGCCGATGAACTGGCATCTTCAGGTTCAGTACTTTCATTAGTCAATAAGGTCAGTGAGCTGATTAAAAGCGCTGATATGCCGACCCAGAACTTCGGTGCGCCTTTGATGGGTAGTATCATCCCATGGATTGACAGCGATTTAGGCGATGGCTACAGCCGTGAAGAATGGAAAGGTGAGGCAGAGACGAACAAAATACTGGGCCTATCTCCCGGTACGATTCCGGTTAACGGATTGTGCATACGTGTCGGTGTAATCCGCTGCCACAGTGCCGCAATAACCCTGAAGCTCAAGCGTGAAGTCAGCGAAGAAGAATTTGCGGAGTTAGTAGTGCATTCCCATCCTTGGGTTAACTATGTGCCCAATAACAAGGAAGAGAGTATCAGTAAACTGACCCCTGCCTATATCAGCGGCTCGCTTCAGATAGGAATTGGCCGTTATAAGAAAATGTCGCTAAACAATGACCCTGTCTATTCGGTTTTAACTGTAGGTGATCAGCTCTTGTGGGGCGCAGCCGAACCTTTGCGCCGCATGTTAGATATTCTACTCGGTAGAGTTTGATCCATTCTGTTCAGACCTAAGCACTTGCTCGCCAGGTGCTTTTGTTATGTAGCGATGCGTCATTTCTACGTCACGCCTAATTTGATGGACAAAAATGGCTCATACAACGTCCGCACTTCGCTCATTGCGGACCATATCGATTAGTGCGAAGCCAGTCATTCATGCCCGAAGGGCATAAAAGGCGATGCTCAGGTGTTAAACAGAAGTAAATAGCCGAATCGCAGATACCCGGCGAAGTCGGTTCGTTTTGATAGGTTTCACCTATATCATTCCTCGCCTTGCAAGACCTCACCCAATGGCTAGACAATTTTGTTCTTACCAAGCCTCCCCGAGGGGGCGCAGTTAGCGCCGGACGCTTGCGGGCGGGGACGGCTGGACACTTGTGGGCTGCCGCGCAGTACTGCGAGTGCGCAGCCGCAGGCAAGCTACGGGGGCGTTTCTACGATGATACAGACGAAATTGCTTGATTTAATAAGGTGCTGCTAAGCCATAACCCGCTAAAAGCGATACAGAACGTCCTGTGCGCGGCCGGAGTGGTCACGTCGAGACTTTCGAAGAGTGGCGTATCTCCGCGTTAGCGTCCCGTCGGGGCGCTTACGAGTGTGTTACTCCATACTCACCACAACACCACGTGCAGCGGATCAGTCACTTAGTTACATCATACTCTTTAAAAGTGACACTTTCCGGGCCTGCGGCCCGGAGTAATGCGGCTTTTCAGAGGTGATGTATATATGAGGTGCTAGGTTCTGCCCAGAACGGGCCCGGCGCTTGCGCCGGTACGCCTCCTCAGGCGGCAGGGTGCGGTAAATCCATTCAGACATAGCATCATGGAGTCGTTCATTTGCCGGCAGCTCAATCAGATTGTTGGCACGTTTAAGCTCCACTCCTTTTTTTGCGACGGTAAACCAGTGCTTCACGGCGCTTACAGCCAGACCAGCATTTACGCGCGGAGTGAGGCTGGACATCATCTCACCCCTTCCCGGACAGTTGCTCGCGCTTGACGCTCTGACGGAGCTTCTTCTCCCGCGATTTGAACAGCTTGTCTATATCGATGCCGAGCATCTGGAATCCCACGGGGCGATATAAACATAAGTTGGCACTCAGGAGCGGGATTCACGATCTCAGAAGCGTTCTTCCGCGAGGCCCAGAATGCCAAACCGTACCTGTTCCTCGATAAGCCGTAAAATGCGTGACACTGTCACCTTCGTTTCCAGAATGACATTACCTTTAGCGTCATTAGTACTCTGCTCCTTTGCCAGACGGGAGATACACATGCCGACAGTATGCTTACCGGCACACAGAAGCTGACTAGAACTGGCCAGAGCGTATCGAGCAGACACTGACATTCCGTACAGAAGCCATATACGCCACGCTTTACGGCGACCGGCGACATAGAGAGGGGGACGAAAAACATGCATGCGCAGGCTGACCTGCCCGGTTTCTTTGTCTTTTTTCACCAGGTGATTGTAGGCATGGACGAGTTGCCCGGAGAGCTTTTTGTAATGCTCCTGGCGATACCAAGTCGTGTTTTCACATTTGGCTTTTGTGGAGTGCTCACCGCGTTTGCGGCGAGTCAACTTTTTGACCGGAGCAATGAAGAAATTTCCCTGAGTACCGGCATCAATATCCTGCCAGATATGGATTAACTCTTCAGCCGAAAGCTCAGACCAGTGAACAAAAATTTGATTGTCATTCACGACAACCTGTTCTTATGGCGGCCGGGTGTTGTTTTCTATGGTGCATGCATTGTAACCCTTCACCGGCAACGCGCCTGCTTTTTGACCACCTGATACTGATTCTTCCGCCAAGATGATTACAGGTATCGGGGGGTGTCCCTATGAAGTTGTCAAGCATATTTATGACGCCGTAGGGGTATAAAAAGCACCGTCACACATCATAGCGAACAGGACGTCACAGCGCCGCCTTGCCAGGGCGATAAGTGCCTGGTTATGTCGTTTCCCCTGGCTCATTTTGCGTGTGTAGTAAGCCCTGGATATCGGATCTCTGAGCGCGGCGAAGGCGGACAGGAACAGCGCCTGTTTGAGGCTTTTATTGCCCCGTCGTGAGGGATGTTCCCCACGTATGGATGAGCCGGAGCGTCGGGTTACCGGCGCAAGACCGGCACAGGCTGCGAGATGTGCGGCGGAGGCGAAGGCGTGGCAGAACAACGACAGCAGCATTCGTACCGGGAACGATGACGGTTTGCTGTGTCAGTGCCTGGGTGATATCTGCAGCAAGGCGTTTTCCCAGATGCGGCGCACGTATGCTGAGTTGGGTTGCCAGCTTCTTCTCACCCGGGGAAGGGGTTGTAAGCGGGAACCAGCCATAATTCTGTGGCGTCGGCCTTCTTATGCTTTCAGCCTGATGACAGTGTCAGTCCGTCAATCATCGCGTCCAGATCGATCTCTTTCCCTTCAGTGATAAAAGTGTAATGCCCGTTTAAAAAGATGTGCTGCCAGGCGACGGGCGACATCCGTTTGAGGAACTCCAGCCCCCGGGTGTTACCGGTTGCTTCATATCTCTGCAGCAATAGCGATAACAGGGCTGAGTTATAATAAATAATTACGATGCTGAGTAGCCGCCTGGATTAGCCCCTATATTTCCATACACTTTTTATCACTTAACCCATATATGGACGCACCGGGTGATGCAAGTACTGGTTCGATGCGGTTTGCGACCATATATCCGGCGTCGTTAGTAGGTGCAATGACCTGTGCCATGATGTCATCCGGACCCTGTTTCCTGATCATTACTCCGGTATCTGATTACCCAGGTTAAGTTCAGGCTGTTACAGGGACGGTAGCCGTTTTCTCATCAGTGTCTGCAAACTCAGTGGTACATTCTTACTGTCCGTCTCATATTGGATTAAACCATAGAAAATGCCTTATTCATATTAAAATCAACCGGGTCAGTCAG
>NZ_JACVTW010000005.1:0-224707 GCF_016624785.1 Kosakonia sp. S42
GGCGCAGGCCAACCAGGTTCCGCAGACCATGCTGTCCCTGCTGCGTTAATTACGCAATGTCTGATAAAACCCGGCCTGGCCGGGTTTTTTTTTGCCATTTTTTATCCGGGCAAACGCCGGGAATGGGGGCATTTTGCATGCTTCATCGGATATTGAGCCAGGCTGACTTCGTTATACGATATGTCAATTTCCCACCGCTCAGCATCACGGTATAAGGTACATATTTGATGTCTAAGAAAAATCCTGCGCTAGTTAGCATCATTATTCCAACCTATAAAACGACATGGTTTGAAGAGACGCTTGCCAGTGCAGTGAATCAGGATTATCCCAATTGCGAAATTATTGTCAGCGATGATTCACCGTTTGGTGAGCCAGAACAGATCGTTCAACGCTTTAAAGCGAAGAGTCGCCATCCGATTCGCTATTTTCGTAACCAGCCGGCGTTGGGCGATATTGGTAACTACAACCATTGCTTTCTTGAAAGCAAAGGGGAGTACGTCAAATTATTTGCCGATGATGATCTGCTCGCGCCATCCTGCGTGTCGAAACTGGTGGACGCTATTGAAGCGCGTGAAGATATCCGCATCGCGACCTCCCGCCGCCAGCGTATTAATGCTGAAGGGTTCATCCAGGAAGATATTTTCGCGACTGCCTCGCCGGTCAACGTCGATAGCGTCATTCATGGCGAGGATATTTTAGCGTTTCAGAGCCGTGGCATCGTGAACTTTATCGGTGAACCCTGTACGGTTCTTATGTATCGTGAAGATATCGTGGCGTTAATTGACTCGCCGGATAGCTGGTACAAAATTGATGGCCAGGTAATGGAATTCCTGGAAGATTTAACTTTTTACACCAAAATTCTGACCCATAGCCACCTGGCCTACCTCGCAGAACCGCTGAGTTTCTTCCGTATTTCACGCCAGCAAAAAAGCGAAAGCGGCAGGGCGCAGGATCCGCGTGCGCAAAATAGCCACGACACCTATTTGAAATTCGCCAGCGCATACACTGAGCAACATGCACTCGATCCGGCGAAGGGCGTGCGTATCGCGCCGCTTTATTCTGACGACGCGTTTCGCTATGCCCATATTCGCGAAACGATGGGGTTATCGCTGAAGGAAAATTATTTCCAGCGCTGGTTGGCGGAGCGAAGAGTACTGCCGATCCAGCGCAAGCTGATCAATGATTTTATCGAGGCTGGCCAGTTGCAGCGCACGCTAACGGTAATCATTGATGGTACGCAAGCGACCGAAGCTGACATCGTCGCGACCTATGATTCGCTGCTGGCGCAGCATCTGCAGGGTGTCAAATTTGAAGTCGTGGTTGTTGGTGAGAGTGACGTGCAGGGCGTACGTCATTACCCTGCGCAATCCAACCCCATCGCAGCGATAAATAGCGTGCTGGCAGAAACGCAGGGTGAATGGGTGATCTGCGTAACTGCCGGGGTAACCTTTCATCCGGGCGGTTTAAACGCACTGGAAACCACGCTCGGCCAGGCGGGTGAGCTGCTTGCCGTCTACTGCGATGAAACGGGCTTCATTGACCAACATCTGATCAGTGCCAGGTTCCGCCCCGATTTCAATTTCGATTTACTCCTCAGCGCACCATACAATATGGCGCACCACTGGCTGTGGCGTCGTGAACTCCTGCAGGCGGTTAACGGTTTTGATGAGAACTATCCGCGAGCCTTTGAATTAAATCTGGCGTTAAAAATCGTCGAAACGCAGGGGTTCAATTCAATCGGTCATCTGGCGGAACCGCTGCTGAATGTCCCCTTTGATCTGCAAGCGAATGCCGATGAAGTCAGGGCTATCCAGCAACATCTGGCAAACCGTGGCTACAATGACGCGCAGATTGAACTGACATCGCAGGGTAACTACCGACTTCATTACGGTCACGCAATGACACCGGTCGTGTCGATAGTGATTGTGGCAGATAACGATCTCGCGTCGCTTGTGGCCTGTGTCATGTCGCTGATTGAAAATACCCGCTGGCTTAACTATGAGCTGGTCATGGTCGTTAGCGACACGATAGGGCCGGAAGGTGATAACTGGCTGGCCTCGGTTGTTGCGGTTGATGAGCAGCGTGTCAACGTGCAGCGCTACCACGGTAATTTGCACTATGCACAGCGTGTCAACCTTGGCGCGAGCATCGCGCGTGGCGAATACCTTGTGCTGGTAAACGCCCTGACGGCGTTTATTGATAAGAACTGGCTCCACGAGTTGATGAACCACGCGCTGCGCCCTGAAGTGGGCATCGTCGGTGGTAAGCAGGTCTACGCAGACGGTACGGTAAGCAACGCCGGCTATGTGTTGGGAATGAACGGCGTCGTCGGCGACGCTTTCCTGGGCACCAACGATACGCATAACGGGTTGATGTCACGGCTTCATGCGGTACAGAACTACAGCGCTGTTTCCGGTGATTTTATGCTGGTGCGACAGGAACTGTTCGCCGCGCTACAAGGTTTTGACGAATCGATGACGCTCTATAGCGACGTTGATTTCTGTTTACGTTCGCGCGAGGCAGGTTTCCTGACCGTCTGGACGCCATATGCCAAACTCCTGCGCTCGGTTGAAAAGCGCCAGAGTGAAGAGAGCGAAGAGATTGCGCCCGTTTCACCGCAGGTAGATCACGAAGAAGATCGGTTTTATAGCCGCTGGATGCCGCTGATCACAAACGATCCGGCCTACAGCCCGCACCTCTCTTTAAGCAGTAACCATTTCAATGTCTGTCCCGACAGCCATTTGAGTTGGCGCCCGCTGGGCTGGAATCCTCTGCCAGTGGTGCTGGCGCATATGGGTGATTTCTTCGGTTGCGGCAACTATCGCATTATCAAGCCGTTTGAAGCGATGCGCGATCACGGCCTGGTCGATGGTAAGTTACAGACCAACCTGTTGAGCGTCCCGTACCTTGAGCGTTATAAGCCAGATAGCATCGTTTTCCAGCGCCAGATAACCCCGGAATATCATCAATGGGCAACAAAAATCGCCCAGCATAACTCGGCATTTAAAGTCTTCGAACTGGACGACTACCTGCCGAATATTCCGCTGAAAAATCATCACCGTAAGGATTTCGGTAACGATGTGTTGAAAATGGTGCGCAAAAGCCTCAGTTTCGCCGACCGCTTCGTCGTTTCGACCGCACCGTTGGCCGAGGCCTTTGCCGGTATGCATCCGGATATTGTGGTACGTAAGAACTGCTTATCGCTGGACTGGTGGGGGAATTTGCAAAGCTTGCGTCATCAAAGTAAAAAACCGCGTGTCGGTTGGGCGGGCGGTTCCAGCCATACCGGCGATTTAGAAATGATTTTTGACGTGGTTAAAGCCTTTGCCGATCGGGTTGATTGGATCTTCTTCGGTATGTGTCCGCCAAAACTGCGTCCTTACGTCAAGGAGTTCCATCTTGGCGTAGAGATTGGTCGTTATCCGGCGAAGCTGGCATCGTTAAATCTTGATCTGGCGTTAGCGCCTGTTGAGGATAATGCTTTCAACGTCTGTAAGAGTAACTTACGTTTGCTGGAGTACGGTGCGTGCGCAGTACCGGTCATTTGCAGTGATGTTGAGTGCTATCGTGATGACTTGCCCGTAACGCGTGTGAAGAACCGCTTTAAGGACTGGCATGAAGCGATCCTGATGCATCTGAACGATCCCGATACCAGCGAGAAACAGGGCAAAGCGCTGTATGAGGCGGTAATGCGCGATTTCACGCTTAATGAAGTTAAAGCGAGAGAGTGGGCTGCGGCATGGCTGCCGTAAATCCCAGCTAACAAAAAGCCGGTTAATGTTAACCGGCTTTTTTTATGCCTCGCTATTGCCCCAGAGTATCTCAGGGGCGAAAGCTGTTGATCTTCTCTACCACATACTGCTGCTCGTCAACCGTCAGCACTGAAGAGAGCGGCAACGACAGCACCTCCTGATGCATCCTTTCCGTTTCCGGCAGGCTCAGGTTGTGGAACTGCGGGTATGCCGCTTGTTTATGCGGCGGGTGAGGATAGTGCACCAGTGTCTGAATGCCACAGTCGGCAAGCCACTTCTGTAAAGCGTCCCGCTCTGTGCAGCGCACCACAAAAAGATGCCAGACATGCGCTTCAGGGGCGTTCTCTTCCGGCAGGTGAATCAGTGGGTTAGTGATATGGTCGAGGTAGAAGCGGGCAACTGCGCGGCGAGCGGCGATCTCTTTTTCCAGATAACGAAGCTTAATGCGTAGCATGGCGGCCTGAATTTCATCAAGACGACTATTCACACCCTGGTAAATGTTTTCGTATTTCTTATGGGAACCATAATTGCGCAAAGCGCTAACGATCTGCTTCAACTGCTGGTCGCTGGTGGTGATAGCGCCTGCATCGCCCAACGCCCCGAGGTTTTTACCCGGATAGAAACTGAACGCTGCCGCATCGCCCCAATTTCCCGCTTTTGTGCCCTTGATGCTGGCGCCATGTGCCTGTGCGCTATCTTCTAATACCAGTAAACCGTGCTGGCGAGCGACGGCCATGATCTCTTCCATCGGTGCCAGCTGACCATATAAATGCACCGGTAAAACAACTTTGGTTTTGGCGGTAATATGGCGCTCAAGCGACTCGGCGGTAAGAGTAAATGTACGCGGGCAGGGTTCAACCAGTACGGGAGTAAGACCGGCCTGGGTGATGGCCAGAATTGAGGCGATAAAGGTATTGGCCGGGACAATGACCTCGTCACCATCCTGCACCTTTCCCATCTCTTTCCAGGCGCGCAGAACCAGGGTTAACGCATCCAGACCATTACCGACGCTGATGCAAAACGAAGTGCCACAGTAATCTGCAAACTCCTGTTCAAAGGCGGTCACCTCTTCGCCGCCAATATAATAACCAGACTGGATCACTTTCTGACAGGCGGCGACCAGCTCGGCCTCAATATTGGCGTTGATTTTTTGCAAGTCCAAAAACGTCACTTTCATTTGGTGTGCCCCGCGAGTGCTGAATAACTGAAAATAAGCTTTTGGCTGGTTTCACAGCCGAGGCTGGTTTTGAAGTTCATTAATCCTTCATTAGGCTGTGAATCAGCCGTAGAAATTCCAATATCGAGATAGCGCACACCGGTTTCAGCCGCCAGCAGATAGAGATGCTCGCACAACTTCACCACCGGTGATTCATTCCGGCAGTCGGGGTGTTCACCCCAGTAGAAGACATACAGCGTGGAGGCGTTAAGTTTTAACAGGATCGCCCCGGCAAGCAGCGTGTCATCACGCAGTAACTGCGCAAAAAACACGTCGTCTGCAAACCGTGTTTTAAGCGCGAAGAGGGCCTCCCAACTCATGGTCATCGGGTAGCCTTGCGCTTGCCGGTTTAGACGAATGACCTCGTAAACGTCCCGCATCTGCGCTTCGTTCTCCACCAGAGAAAACTCGGTTCCACTGCGATTTAGCTTGTTAAGCTCTTTACGTTTGGTATCGCTTAAGCGGCTGCGGAATGTAGCGTGATCGGCAATAGCCAGGTGGAAGTTGAGCTCCCATGCATCAATCTGCCACTGCAAACGATAAAGCGTATTGTGCAGTTTGCTGTTGATCGTGCTGTTGAAGTAGAGCGGGGGTGTTTTCCACTGCAGGGCCGTGGCTTTTTCCTGGGAGATCAGGTGTTGGGTTATCTGCTGAATAAAGAGTTCAAGCTCGGCGCTGCTCAGGTTACTAATACTGTAGATATCACTGAATGCGCCGGTGACTGGGGTAAACCAGCGGTCGCGGCTCTGCGCTCTGGCAGCAAAATCCAGGGCAGCGATAACTTTGTTGGTCTGTAACTTTACCAGGCAGAAGATACGCAGTTCACAATTAAATGCCTGCTGCTGAAAATGGATAAAATCATCCCGATTAAACAGCGTAGTGCTATAACCTTCGTCTGCTATCGCCACGCTATAGTGTTGATCACGATAGATCTCAATCATCAATCGATTCCCTGTGTAGTGCCTTTGGATCCAGTTTTTTCAGTAATCTGGCAGGGCATCCGCCAATAACGGAATAATCATCGAAGGAGTCGGTAACAAAACTCTGTGCGGCGACGACGCAAAATTTCCCGAGCGTAACGCCAGGCATAATGATGGCGGATGCGCCAATCCAGCACTCATCACCGATGGTCACGGGTTCCGCCTGGATAGGATATACCTGCTGCAGGGCAGGGCTGGCATTCGGCCCGGAGTCAGACATGATATTGACGTTCTGCGCAATACTCACATTTTTACCAATCGTCACGCTGGCGTTAAAACCGTTGATCAACGTGTTCATGCCGATATAGCTGTTTTCTCCGATGCGCAGGATCGCTCTGGCAGAACCGAAAATGGAGCAGCGTTTCGCGATTTTTACCCCGTTGCCAAGTTCCACATTATTGACTGTGGTGCCTTCAGCGATGCTCGCCGTTCCTAATAAACGGATATTTTGATATTCCATCAGGTCACCTGTTCTTGTGGTCTACAAAACAGCGATACAGCGAGACAAAATAATTGAGATCAACCGTACATAAGTTGTGATGTAGCGGGATGAAAAAAGCTTTCTCACCATAAAAGATACTGGATTCAACACCGTGCTCCTGCATGAAGCATTTCAGCTCGGGCAAGTTAATCTCGTCAGGTGTCGTAAACATAAATACGGATGGCGTTTCATAAGGTTGCCATGCAAAACGCGGTGTACAACCCAATGGCTGAAATGCGGCTTCGAGCCACGCGTGATGCTCAATACGCTGTTGTCGCCACTTATCTATTAATGGGATCCCAGCAGAAATGACATTCTTGAGATAGCGCTCATTTTCAGCAGGTGTGTCAGAAAGGAGACGAAGCGGCTTTTTACTCAGTAATACGCCGCCATACTGGATTGGGAAATATTTCGGAAAACTGTAGATAGCATAATCACCACGTGGCTTATGCGGCGCGAGGGAGTGAAAGGCGTGCGCATAATCCTCAATGATCGGTAAGCCGCTGGCGTAAAGACTCGCCATATCCGGATAGAGGCTACCAAACTCATGAATCACCAATACGGCGTCCGTATTGTCTGTGAGCGCGCGGTTCCACTGGCAAAAACGTTCGATTTCCCGCGTGACGCATCCGCTGGCATAGGTATTGCCGGAGGTGGTGAGAATGGTCACCACACTGTCTGGCTTAAGTGCCAGATCGGCTAACGCCAGCGCGATCGCCCCGCGGCCTTTCATCGTCCAGCTGGCTGAGTATCCCGGATAAAGCGCGGCGAAATATTCATCTGCAAGGTCACTGCGCGGATGTGAACTATTTAAGCCAATAGATGCCGTTGAGAAAGGGCTGATCCGATACGCAGGTTTCATAAACTGATCCTCAGTGAGGATCCATTGACTACTGTGCATTCGCGCCTTCTTATTTTGCTATTTCTAAAAAATCACTATAGCTACGGATATAGTCGGTTTCATCATAGAGCTGGTCAGCAAGCACAAGCAGAACGCAATCTTCTGAGAAGTCATACATCTCTCGCCAAATGACAGAGTCAATCAACAGACCCTGCGCCGGGTTGTCGAGCAGTAATTCGATGCGTTCTTTACCGTTATCTAATAAAAAACGGCATGAACCGCGTACCGCGATGGCGACCTGCTTCAATTGACGATGCGCATGGCAACCGCGGCGAACATCCTCAAGCGTTTTAAACATGTAATAGACACGCTTAATCTCGAAGGGAATATTGTTTTCCTGCTCCAGAGCAACCAACGAGCCGCGTACGTCGCCGTGCGCTTGTAACTGCAAAAATTTAATATCCATTGCCTGAGAACCCGTAGAGATATTTTGAGAGGTATGAAAAAAGAGAGTATCACGCGGGTTGTGGAGCCAAAGTTGCAAATAAGCGAGGTTTAGCTAAGTTAATAAAGACATAAATATTGAGGTTGCTCCCATTGCATTTATTTAACCACTTATCAATCAATGACTTGTATAATGATTGTGCACGGCGCGAACGACGGATTTTTCCCTGGTGCAAATTATTTTTCTCAGAAAACGTACGACAATTGTTTGAAATATGGTCGCTTTTGCAGAAAAAAGTGGCATGTTGGCAAAATAAACTGATTTTTATGTCCCTATTCATCCAATCAAAATCACTACAGAATCGGATAATCACGCCGATAACTCAATTAACGCAGGGCCGTTTATCGTGAATTCACTCTATACCGCTGATGGTGTAATGGATAAACACTCGCTGTGGCAACGTTATGTTCCTCTAGTGCGTCATGAAGCATTGCGCCTGCAGGTGCGTTTGCCAGCAAGTGTGGAACTGGACGACCTGCTACAGGCGGGCGGCATCGGTCTATTGAATGCAGTAGATCGTTATGACGCTCTGCAAGGAACGGCATTTACCACTTACGCAGTACAGCGTATTCGTGGGGCGATGTTGGACGAGTTGCGCAGCCGCGATTGGGTGCCACGCAGTGTCCGACGTAATGCCCGCGAAGTGGCGCAGGCAATGGGGCAACTAGAGCAAGAGCTGGGACGTAACGCGTCGGAAACAGAAGTGGCGCAGCGTCTTGGTATTCCCGTTGAGGAGTACCGTCAGATGCTGCTCGATACGAACAATAGTCAGCTTTTCTCCTATGACGAATGGCGGGAAGAGCACGGCGACAGTATCGAGCTGGTGACGGAAGATCATCAACAGGAAAACCCGTTATTCCAGTTAATGGAGAGTAATTTACGCCACCGGGTGATGGAAGCGATTGAGTCGCTGCCCGAGCGTGAACAACTTGTCCTGACGCTGTACTACCAGGAGGAGCTGAATCTCAAAGAGATCGGTGCCGTACTGGAAGTCGGGGAATCGCGTGTCAGCCAGCTCCATAGCCAGGCCATTAAGCGCTTACGTACCAAGCTGGGTAAGTTATAGGTCGGTGATACTGCATCGCCCCTGGTAAATGCCGAACAACGCATTGACAACCAGGAGTTATCATGACGGTGCAGCAATCGAAAAGACGGCCATTAAGCCGCTACCTGAAAGACTTTAAACACAGCCAAACGCATTGTGCTCACTGCCACAAACTGCTCGACCGCATTACACTGGTACGCCGTGGCGAGATCGTCAACAAAATTGCGATTTCGCGACTGGACATGCTGCTGGATGAAGCCGCGTGGCTACAAGAGCAAAAAGAGTGGGTGGCACTCTGCCGCTTTTGTGGCGATCTGCACTGCAAAGAGCAGAGCGACTTCTTCGATATCATCGGCTTTAAACAATACCTCTTCGAACAGACTGAGATGAGCCACGGTACGGTGCGCGAATATGTCGTGCGACTTCGCCGCCTCGGTAACCATCTCACTGAACTGAATATCTCCCGCCAACTGCTGGAAGAGGGGTTCCTTGATGAGAACCTCGAACCCTGGCTTCCTGCGACCAGCACCAACAATTACCGCATCGCTTTGCGCAAATATGCTCAGTTTAAAGCCCAACAACGCTTTACTGGCGCGCAAAAGATCGCTGTCGGCGCGACATCTGATATATATTAAAAAAGAATGTGTTATCAGGCCGCGGCTGGGCTTAGCGCTCAGACGCGGCGCGCTATAGCGAATCTCTTAGTGGGGGAAGAATGAAACTAGCACTTTTGGGTCGTCAGGCATTGATGGGTGTTATGGCTGTCGCGCTGGTGGCCGGTATGAGCGTCAAAACCTTTGCCGCAGAAAATCTGCTGAACAAAGTTAAAGAGCGCGGCACATTATTAGTTGGGCTGGAAGGCACCTATCCGCCGTTCAGCTTTCAGGGTGATGATGGCAAGCTGACCGGGTTTGAAGTGGAGTTCGCCGAAGCCCTGGCGCAGCATCTGGGCGTAAAAGCGTCGCTGAAGCCGACGAAATGGGATGGCATGCTGGCCTCGCTGGACTCAAAACGTATCGACGTGGTGATAAACCAGGTCACCATCTCCGACGAGCGCAAGAAAAAGTATGACTTCTCAACGCCATACACCGTTTCCGGTATTCAGGCACTGGTGAAAAAAGGCAATGAAGGCAGCATCAAATCTCCGGCCGACCTGAAAGGTAAGAAAGTCGGCGTTGGTCTTGGCACCAACTACGAAGAGTGGCTGCGCAAAAATGTGCAGGGCGTCGACATTCGTACCTATGATGATGACCCGACCAAATACCAGGATCTGCGCGTAGGCCGTATTGACGCCATTCTGGTCGACCGCCTGGCGGCGCTGGATCTGGTGAAGAAAACCAAAGATACGCTGGCGGTCGCCGGTGATGCCTTCTCCCGTCAGGAGTCTGGCGTAGCGGTGCGCAAAGGTAATGATGACCTGCTGAAAGCGATCGATACGGCCATTGCCGAGATGCAGAAAGATGGCACCATGAAGGCGCTGTCGGAAAAATGGTTCGGCGCAGATGTAACGAAGTAATCGTGCTCTGCTAAAAAAAGGCGCTTAATCAAGCGCCTTTTTTATTGCGGCGGATATTTCCGTGCATAATAAAACCATTACGTATCTTTGCGGCTTCAGGAGGTTGTATGTCCTTACAAAATTTGACCCGTTTTCCTCGCCTTGAGTTTATCGGCGCACCGACGCCGCTCGACTATTTGCCGCGCTTATCGGATTACGTTGGTCGCGACATTTATATCAAACGCGATGATGTGACGCCGCTGGCAATGGGCGGCAACAAGCTGCGCAAGCTGGAATTTCTCGCCGCTGATGCGCTGCGCGAAGGCGCCGATACGCTGGTTACCGCGGGCGCAATCCAGTCTAACCACGTGCGCCAGACGGCGGCGGTCGCGGCGAAGCTCGGCCTGCACTGCGTCGCGCTGCTGGAAAACCCGACCGGAACCCGCGCGGAAAACTACCTCACCAACGGCAACCGCCTGTTGCTCGATCTCTTTAACGCGCAGATTGAGATGTGCGACGCACTTACCGACCCCGCAGCTCAGCTGAGCGAACTGGCAACGCGCATTGAAGCGCAGGGCTTTCGCCCCTATGTTGTGCCGGTGGGCGGTTCTAACGCGCTGGGTGCGATGGGTTACGTCGAGAGCGCGCTGGAGATCGCGCAGCAGTGTGAAGGCGTGCTCGGTCTCTCCTCGGTGGTGGTCGCCTCCGGCAGCGCCGGTACCCATGCCGGGCTGGCGGTGGGGCTGGAACAGCTGATGCCGGATGCAGAGCTGATTGGCGTTACCGTATCGCGCAGCGTTGCGGAGCAAAAGCCGAAGGTGGTGACGCTGCAACAGGAGATTGCCCGTCAGCTTGAGCTGCAAGCGCAGGCGGATATCCAGCTGTGGGATGAGTACTACGCGCCAGGCTACGGGCTGCCGAGTGATGAAGGGATGGAAGCGGTAAAACTGCTGGCGCGCCTTGAAGGGATCCTGCTCGATCCGGTTTATACCGGCAAAGCGATGGCCGGCCTGCTTGATGGCATCGAGCAGAAGCGCTTTAAAGATAACGGCCCTGTTTTGTTTGTGCATACGGGCGGCGCACCGGCGCTCTTTGCCTACCATCCTCACCTTTAACGCAGGCAGAAAAACCAGAATGCAAGAGAGCCTACAACTCGTTATCGACTCCGCCCCCTATTTACTAAAGGGCGCGGTCTTCACGCTACAGCTCAGTATCGGCGGCATGTTTTTTGGTCTGCTGCTCGGCTTTTTACTGGCGCTGATGCGCATGTCGAAGCTGCTGCCGCTGCGCTGGCTGGCGCGTTTCTATATCTCTGTATTTCGCGGTACGCCGCTTATTGCCCAGCTGTTTATGATCTACTACGGTCTGCCGCAGTTCGGTATCGAACTCGACCCGATCCCGTCGGCGATGATTGGCCTGTCGCTCAATACGGCGGCCTACGCGGCAGAAACCCTGCGTGCGGCGATCTCCTCGATCGATAAAGGGCAGTGGGAAGCGGCAGCCAGTATTGGTATGACGCCGTGGCAAACGCTGCGCCGCGCCATTCTCCCGCAGGCGGCGCGCGTGGCGCTGCCACCGCTCAGTAACAGCTTTATTAGCCTGGTGAAAGACACCTCGCTGGCGGCGACCATTCAGGTGCCGGAGCTATTTCGCCAGGCGCAGCTTATCACCTCGCGTACGCTGGAGGTCTTCACCATGTATCTGGCAGCATCGCTCATTTACTGGGTGATGGCGACGGTGCTCTCGACGTTACAGAACTACTTTGAAAACCAGCTTAACCGGCAGGAGCAGGATCCGAAATGAGCGCAATCGATGTAAAAAACCTGGTGAAGAAGTTCCAGGGGCAGACGGTGCTGCACGGTATCGATCTGCAGGTGGAAGAGGGCGAAGTGGTGGCGATCATCGGCCCGAGCGGCTCGGGGAAAACCACGCTGCTGCGCTGTATTAACCTGCTTGAGCAGCCGGAGAGCGGCTCTGTTCGTGTCGGGAGTATCACCATCGACGCCACCCGCTCTGTCGGTCAGCAGAAAAGCGCCATCCGCGAACTGCGTCAGCATGTCGGTTTTGTGTTCCAGAACTTCAACCTCTTTCCCCACCGCACGGTGCTGGAAAACATTATTGAAGGCCCGGTGATTGTTAAAGGCGAACCGAAGGAGGAGGCACTGGCACGAGCACGTGAACTGTTAGCGAAAGTGGGGCTGAGCGGCAAAGAGAACAGCTATCCGCGCCGTCTGTCCGGCGGTCAGCAGCAGCGTGTGGCGATAGCCCGCGCGCTGGCAATGCGCCCGGATGTGATCCTCTTTGACGAACCTACCTCGGCGCTCGATCCTGAACTGGTGGGCGAAGTGTTAAACACTATTCGTCAACTGGCGCAGGAGCGACGCACCATGGTGATCGTTACCCATGAGATGAGCTTTGCCCGCGATGTCGCAGACCGGGCGATTTTTATGGATCAGGGTCGCATTGTAGAGCAGGGTGCGGCGAAAACGCTGTTTGCCGAACCACAGCAGGCGCGCACGCAGCAGTTCCTTGAAAAATTCCTCACCCAGTAAAGCAGATCGCGCGATTCAGCAGTGCCGGGCGCTGAATCGCGACGATTTTACTTAAAGCCTTTATTAAAGTAACCAATTAGCCCACCTATGCCAGGGAAATAATGTTGTCTTTTACGCCTTATTTCCCGCTGCTCGCCGTGCTTTAATTCGGCAATAAAGTGAACTCCTTACCAATTATCCCGATATTTTATATTTATAATTAAGTTTTATGTGTTAGCTTATTGTATACAAAAATATGATTAATAAATGCAGGGGTATTACCGGTCGGTATGCAGCAAAAAGATTTTTTAACCTGGCGTCGTGAAATGATTTCGCGTTTTCAGGAAATGACTGTGGCACAGGACGTTTATACGGAGATCCAGCAGCAGACACAGCTACTGGAGTTTGATTATTACTCGCTTTGCGTGCGGCATCCGGTGCCTTTCACCCGGCCGAAGCTGAGCGTGGAAACCTCATATCCGCCTGGATGGATGGAGCACTATCAGGCAGAGAATTACTTCGCTGTCGATCCGGTGCTGAAGCCTGAAAACTTCATCCAGGGACACTTGCCGTGGAACGATAAACTCTTTCATGATGCGATGACATTGTGGGACGCCGCACGCGACCACGGCCTGCGCAAAGGGGTTTCGCAGTGTTTAATGCTGCCTAACCATGCGCTCGGTTTTCTGTCCGTTTCGCGCTCCAGCCTGTTTGGCAAGACGATGGCCGACGATGAAATAGAGATGCGTTTGCAGACGCTGGTGCAGTTGAGCCTGTTGGCACTGACGCGCCTCGCGGACCATACGGTGATGACACCGGAGATGAAATTCAGTAAACGCGAGCGCGAAATTCTGAAGTGGACGGCAGAGGGGAAAACCTCGGCGGAAATAGCGATGATTCTCTCTATCTCCGAAAACACGGTCAATTTCCACCAGAAGAATATGCAGAAGAAATTTAACGCGCCGAATAAAACGCAAATTGCCTGCTATGCGGCGGCAACGGGAATAATTTAATAGAGAATGCGACGGAAGTCGCAAAGTGATTCCG
The DNA here is from genome assembly GCF_016624785.1 of Kosakonia sp. S42. NCBI lineage: Bacteria > Pseudomonadati > Pseudomonadota > Gammaproteobacteria > Enterobacterales > Enterobacteriaceae > Kosakonia > Kosakonia sp. S42. The sequence continues at coordinate 13,894 of NZ_JACVTW010000005.1, forward strand.
GCTGTCAGAGCGCCTGACAGCCGGCGAGTAATTACTGGCGGTAAGCTTGTTTAATTTGCTTAACGGTGCTGGAAAATACGTCGGCCTGAGCTTCATCTTCCATCTGTGCAATTAATCTTTCCATTTTAATAATGACGCGGCCTGCATCAGCCTGGCCCATCGCTTGCAGCATCAGGGTAATCATCGACTTCAGGCAAGCGACTTCCTGCGCCAGTTCTTTTGCATTTTCGGCGGTAGTGAAATCAGGTGTGCTCAATTTATTTTCCTCATTACATTGTCACGGAGTTCCGCGACGATTGCTGTTAAGGCCGCGAAGTATACCACAAGGCTTATAAAAAAATGCAGTGGTTGTTTTTTCACCGCTATAGAAAGTAATTGGTTGAGGCGGCGTTGAAAATTAAGGTTACGTTATTGTTGTAGATGAAATATATGTTTAGCGTGCGTTAAGCGTGGTTAATTGCTGTAACAAGTATATTCGCGTAATTTCTTCTGCTCAATCGACTCTCTTTTGCTAACTTTCTGAAAAGAAAGAAATTATGATTTTACCGCTTCGTTTTTTATATTGAAAAAAGTTTCCAGCTTATGTACAACTTCATTTCCAAAAACGAGAACAAAGTTGGCGTTGATTGTTTTTTTGCCTTTCATTATGGGCTAGAAAAAAGCTAATATATGCCGAATTAGTTTTCGCAGCGTTATCCCTTTTCCGGAGATACTCCTTTGATCAACGTACTACTTGTTGATGACCATGAACTGGTGCGCGCAGGGATACGACGCATTCTCGAAGATATTAAGGGCATAAAAGTGACGGGTGAGGTCAACTGCGGTGAAGACGCCATTAAATGGTGTCGTGCCAATGCGGTTGATGTTGTTCTCATGGATATGAATATGCCCGGTATCGGCGGCCTTGAAGCGACGCGTAAAATCGCGCGCGGCAGTGCCGACACAAAAGTCATCATGCTTACCGTTCACACCGAAAACCCCTTGCCCGCCAAAGTGATGCAGGCTGGCGCTGCGGGTTATCTCACGAAAGGCGCTGCGCCGCAGGACGTGGTTAACGCCATTCGCTGCGTTCACTCAGGCCAACGCTATATCGCTTCTGACATTGCACAGCAGATGGCGCTTAGCCAAATCGAGCCAGAAAAGACAGATTCACCGTTCGACAGTTTGTCGGAACGTGAATTGCAGATTATGCTGATGATCACAAAGGGCCAGAAGGTCAATGAGATCTCAGAGCAACTGCATCTGAGCCCCAAAACGGTGAACAGCTATCGCTATCGGATGTTCAGTAAACTGAACATTCACGGTGACGTCGAACTGACGCACCTCGCCATTCGCCATGGTTTGTGTAATGCGGAGACGTTAATAAGTCAGTGACTGAAGTTTTTGATTCCAAAGCCTTTCTGAAAACGGTAACCAGTAAGCCCGGTGTCTATCGTATGTATGACACCGGCGGTACCGTTATCTATGTCGGTAAAGCAAAAGACCTGAAAAAACGTCTTTCCAGCTACTTCCGCAGCAATCTTGCCTCGCGCAAAACCGAAGCGCTGGTCGCGCAGATCCAACAGATCGACGTGACCGTCACGCACACGGAGACCGAAGCGCTGCTGCTGGAGCACAACTACATCAAGCTTTACCAGCCTCGCTACAACGTGCTGCTCAGGGACGATAAATCTTATCCGTTTATTTTCCTCAGCAACGATACGCACCCTCGTCTGGCAACCCATCGCGGCGCGAAGCATGCGAAGGGGGAGTATTTTGGCCCCTTCCCGAACGGCTACGCGGTGCGGGAAACGCTGGCGTTGTTGCAAAAAATCTTCCCTGTTCGCCAGTGCGAAAATAGCGTCTATCGCAACCGCTCCCGTCCGTGCCTGCAGTACCAGATTGGTCGCTGCCTTGGTCCGTGCGTTGAGGGACTGGTGAGCGAAGAGGAGTATGCGCAGCAGGTCGACTATGTGCGGCTGTTCCTCGCCGGCAAAGACGATCAGGTGCTGACCCAGCTTATCGCGAGAATGGAGCAAGCCAGCCAGGCGCTCGATTTTGAAGAAGCCGCGCGCGTGCGCGATCAAATCCAGGCGGTACGGCGCGTAACGGAGAAACAGTTCGTATCCAATAACGGCGACGATCTTGATGTTATCGGCGTGGCGTTTGACGCTGGCATGGCCTGTGTCCATGTGCTGTTTATTCGCCAGGGCAAGGTGCTCGGCAGCCGCAGCTACTATCCAAAAGTGCCGGGCGGCACCGAGCTTGGCGAAGTAGTCGAAACCTTTGTCGGCCAGTTTTATCTGCAGGGTAGCCAGATGCGCACGCTGCCGGGCGAAATCCTGCTCGACTTTGACCTTACCGATAAAACCCTGCTGGGTGATTCCCTTTCAGAGCTGGCCGGGCGTAAAGTCAATGTGCAGACCAAACCGCGTGGCGATCGCGCCCGTTATCTGAAGCTGGCGCGCACCAATGCCGCGACGGCGCTGAGCACTAAGCTTTCTCAGCAGTCGACCGTCCATCAGCGCCTTGCCGCGCTGGCGAGCGTGCTTAATCTGCCTGCGGTAAAACGCATGGAGTGCTTTGATATCAGCCATACTATGGGCGAGCAGACGGTCGCTTCCTGCGTCGTGTTTGATCCTAATGGGCCGGTGCGTGCCGAATATCGCCGCTACAACATCACCGGCATCACGCCGGGGGATGACTACGCGGCGATGAACCAGGTGCTGCGCCGCCGCTATGGCAAAGCCATTGAAGAGAACAAGATCCCTGATGTGATCCTCATCGATGGTGGCAAAGGGCAGCTGGGCCAGGCGAAAACGGTGTTTGCCGAACTCGATGTGCCGTGGGATAAACATAAGCCGCTGCTGCTGGGTGTGGCGAAGGGTGCTGATCGTAAAGCCGGTCTGGAAACGCTCTTTTTCGAGCCGGAGGGGGAGGGGTTCAGCCTGCCGCCGGATTCACCCGCACTGCACGTGATTCAGCACATTCGCGATGAATCGCACGATCACGCCATTAGCGGACACCGTAAAAAACGGGCGAAGGTGAAGAACACCAGCTCGCTTGAAACCATCGAAGGGGTGGGGCCGAAACGCCGTCAGATGCTGCTGAAGTATATGGGCGGTCTGCAAGGGTTACAGAACGCCAGCATTGAGGAAATTGCGAAAGTGCCGGGCATCTCGCAAGGTCTGGCAGAAAAGATCTTCTACTCGTTGAAACATTAGGGGCTCTGTAGCAACATAGAGCGAAATTTTACGGACAACAGACAGTTAACGCCAACATGCGATTCAATATTCCTACGTTGCTCACCCTTTTTCGCGTCATCCTGATCCCGTTTTTCGTTCTGGCGTTCTATCTGCCGTTCAACTGGGCGCCGTTTGTCTGCGCCCTTATTTTTTGCTGCGCGGCGGTAACCGACTGGTTTGACGGTTATCTGGCGCGTCGCTGGAACCAGAGCACGCGCTTTGGCGCCTTTCTCGATCCGGTAGCCGATAAGGTGCTGGTCGGCATCGCGATGGTGCTGGTGGCGGAGCACTATCACAGCTGGTGGGTGACGCTGCCTGCGGCAACGATGATCGCCCGTGAAATTATCATCTCCGCCCTGCGCGAGTGGATGGCAGAGATGGGCAAGCGCAGCCGTGTGGCGGTCTCATGGATTGGTAAAGTCAAAACCACTGCGCAGATGGTGGCGCTGGTGTGGTTGCTGTGGCGACCGAACCAGTGGGTGGAGTACGCCGGTATTGCGCTCTTCTTTGTCGCCGCGGTGCTGACGCTGTGGTCGATGCTGCAGTATCTCAACGCTGCACGCGGCGATCTGCTCGAACCGTGATCGTTTCGTCGCAAATTTCAGCAAACGATCGTGCTTTTGAAAAATATCGTTGACTCATTGCGTCAGGTAAGTAGAATGCAACGCATCGGAAGGCGGCACAGCTTGCCAGAAGATAATAAAATCAAGCGATTACAACACGCTTGATGATGCGGGAATAGCTCAGTTGGTAGAGCACGACCTTGCCAAGGTCGGGGTCGCGAGTTCGAGTCTCGTTTCCCGCTCCAGTTTTACGCATCGGCTGTTACAGCGGGTGCTGGCTGAAAAGCCTGAAGGATTTTGGCGCGTTAGCAAAGCGGTTATGTAGCGGATTGCAAATCCGTCTAGTCCGGTTCGACTCCGGAACGCGCCTCCAATTTCTTCCCGAGCCCGGATGGTGGAATCGGTAGACACAAGGGATTTAAAATCCCTCGGCGTTCGCGCTGTGCGGGTTCAAGTCCCGCTCCGGGTACCATGGGGAAAAAGCAGAATAATCAAAGCAATAAGCAGTGTCGTGAAACCACCGAAAGGTGGTTTTTTTGTGCCTGAAATTTGGTTTCGCCATTGGCTTTCGCCATAAAAAAGAGGGCATCACTGCTCCTAACGACCTGAACTATCGATACCTTGCGGTTGTATCTCGCCGTCTGAGAAGCGTTTTTGTGCCCGGATATTTCCTGTTTTTCATTTAATGTTCTTTGCAGATTTGATATTCCTTTTGCTTTCAGATCGTGGAAGGTAAATTGAAAGTCCAGCTCAGGGTATTTCTCAGCCGCAGCCTTTTTGGCCTTCATCTATTAGGTGTTAAATGCACCCACGTATACCTTGATCCAGAAGGTTGATGGATAACAGAGATGTTTACCATTCCGGGGTGGAGTGGCAAATTATCCGACATGCCTATTGCTGCACGTAGACGCTCGGTCCAGGCTTTTATCTGCGTTACAGCGGTCTTACTCTGGTGTATGAGGATCCCCTCTTCAAGCAGCTGACTTTTCTTTAAATCCAGCACGTCACCCTGGCGCGCACAACACGGATAAGCGATCTCCATCCCTATTTTTACTGGTGTTGAAGCAACGTCCAGTAAGGCTTTATATTCCCGGTCACTCATGTATCGTGTGCGGGCTTGCTCCTTGAATTGTTTAACTCCCTGGCAAGGATTCATTTTCACCTTACCTCTCTCATATGCCCATCTAAAAACACGTGACATAAAGGCCTTTTCCCGGTTCGCCTGAACGCGACTTAGACACCACGTCGATCCATATATTTTCTGATATGTTCAGGTTTAATGTTGCCCGGTTTCATCTTTCCAAAGACGATATTCACCTTAGCTGAATACTTCGTGTAGTCCTTTCTCGTTTCCGGTGCTAATTCGTGAAAATCACCGGAGTTAAAGAAGTCTTCGCATAGTCCAAGAAAATTTTTACCAAGCTTGATATCGCTGATGGACCGTTCATATTCTGCCCACACCTGAGCTTTCGTCAGGTCGTTGTTACACAAGCGAATTGTTCTTCCATCTGGCGACCTAAACTCATAAGCCGATTTACCTCGCCTTACGCGCAGAGGCAACCAGTTATCCTCCGGGTTCTTACGCGCTCTGGGCATCTCATATCATCAAAATTTGGTTCTTATTCCTCCGGGGGGCCTGATACTTTTTCATTCCCGCGGGGTTGTCGACATGAGACCAGGTTGTGCCAGGCCTTCCGTCTTTGCGCGGGATAAAAAATACGCCGCTTTCCTTTAGCGCTTTGCACTGCAAAGAAGGTCGGCGATAACCAGTCAACTGATAAAGGTCATCGGGAGTAAGAAAGCGTCGGCTATTATCGCTCATTGTCATATCTCCACTGTCGGCTACAACCGGCTATTTCAATCGGTACGCGCTGCCTTGATATGCATTAGTGGCTAAACGTCTTTAGGCTCCGGCCACTGGCGCGCCATGTTAATTTTCAGCTTCTCTTCCATTGCCGCGTTGATTGCAGCATCGCTGATCCCGGCGTGACGCTGCGCATCCCACAACAGGAATTGCATATCAGCCCACTCGCTTAAATCATCCTGTTCGTCAGCGGTTTCAATAGCTTCTTTCGCAAGGTGTTTGAGAAGACCGACACTACCCAACCTTCTTTCTGACCAGTAGGAGGTGTTGATCCCGCCTCCCCACGATGCGAAGAATTCGAACATGTCCGCGAGACGTGAAAACGTCCAGGGCCCATATCCCCGGTTAATATCACGAGGGCTGCAGACGGTTCAATCAAGGCTGCATCGCCGATCGTTCGCATTGTGAAAAGCAAAGAGGACTGTACGCGTCCTGATATCGAAGAGACAGTGCGGCGCAGGCGTGGCGAATGCAGAAGCTGTGGGCGTTACTCTGACCCGTGAAGCGACGGGTGTGCACCTTCTTAAGGGATCTGCTGGTCTGGCTAGTCCGGGTGGCAAATGTTGCCTCCTCGTGACCCGCAGGGTTCCGGTGACATGGGTATCGTGGAAGCAGAGCAGGAAGAAAATGGCTCGCTCATCATCCGACTCTACAAGCGCCGTTATGTTCTTTCCGAAGATGGGGACATCGAATTGCAAAAAGGTGCGGCGATTGATGTGCCTCCGACGAGATGGATCGCTGTCCGCCTGGATATGCCGGAAAACAGCATCTGGAATGAGCGTGCTGAGAGCGCAAAGTAAGAATAAAAAAGCCCCGGCGACGTGGCAGTTACATTCCGCGCCTTTCTGTTGCAGGCTATGGGTATGTACTGATTTTAGACGATTTTAAAATTTCACTTTAGTAAATTCGATACCGGGGAATTCTTTAAAGCCAACTTCTAAGAAGGGGGCTTTTACTATTGGCTTAAAAAGTTAGCAAATATTTTTTTAAACGCTATTAATTGAATGCGGCAGAATTAACTGCCGCATTTATTTAATATAATCTGGGGTTACGGAACGGGTGGCTTTTTTTCTTTATCTGATAGTCGTATAAAAGGAAGTTCAACGCATTTATAAGTAAAGCAGGATAGAAAAGTAACAATAAAAGCTGCTGTACATACTATCTGGAATGATACAGCCCCAACTGGGCCAATCAATGGTCTGTTTATCAGGATATAAAGCACTATTCCATGGAGTAAGTAGATGCTATATGTTGCCTCACCTAACTTACGTAACATCTTGGTATTAAGGATGCCAAAAACAGAGCATCCTGAACAAATAAGGGAGAAGCATAATCCACAAATTAATATTGGTATAGGGCTGTAAGTTAATTTAAAAAAGAAAAGTTCGAAGGTGATCATGCCCATGACAATGATACTTGAGTAAAACTTTACCGATAGTTGCTTAAACCACTCAATTTCTCTAAGGTAAGAAGCTGCAAAGCCGCAAGCAAAAGAGAGTAGGTGCGTCTTATCGGAGCCGTAATTAAAATAATACATAACAAATAATAAGCTTATGCAAATAAATACAACTCTAACTTTTCGCCTCAACAAAAAAGCAATTAATGGAAGTGAAAAATAAAAGAACCATTCATATACAAGTGTCCATGTCACTCCGGCATTTATTATAAAAGTGTTGTTAAGGCCGTTTATATTAGGCACACCAAGGAAAGTAAAAGGGAGCCAGTGTGATATCGAGATAACAATGTCTTTTATTGATGTTTTAACCTGCCACCCGCTTTGTACGCCAACTATAAAAAAAATAATTAGCAAGGACAGAGCGAACATTGGCGTTAATCTAAAAAATCTGGATGTATATAAACGAATCCAGTTCTGATTGCTCTTCCTTATTTTTGTAAAAAATAGGTAGCCAGTTATCATGAGAAAGAGAGAAACGCCTATCTGCCCAATATTAGTAAAAAAATTAGAGTCCGGTATTTTCCATACACCATATTTTATATATCCTTTCCATATTACTGAGTGATGGACAAATACAAACAAAGCCAGCAGACCTCGCAGACCATCAATCTGTGAGTTTCTTCCATTCTCGTAAACTTTGATAGGTGAAATCAAATCAAAGAATTTCACAGCAAGGATCGCACAAATTATCACCGATGGCAGCAGTGATAAATCGAAAAATTCATTCAATTTTAACCTCTTGGTCCAATAAGCTTGGCGGGGGTCTATAAGATTTTCCTGATTCTAACATCAGCAAGGATTTCATCAAGAAATCCTTAAGAATATTTAAGTTTTGATAATTTATATAATTGTTTAAATATGCATAAAAATAGCAGGGAATCAGTGATTACACGCCGAAATTAATCTTTAACAAACTGTAAGAGTTTATTCCTGTTGCCTGAGCCTGGAAACTTGCTTAAAACTGCTTACCTATCAGAAGCTTGATGATTTTTTTCGATTTGAACTGGAAAGAATGAAGCTCTCAAAATATGTATATAAAAAAGCGATAAGGGGTACATATCACGCCAGGAAGAGACGATATTGATACAGCATTCAGGCAGGTTATAGTTATGGAGCTTAGCGGGCGACGCACGGTTACTACGGCAGATTTTGTGAAGGTGTGCTCACGATTTAACTGGGGACTGGACGCTGCGCCAGGATAATGAGTGGATTGAGAGCTACGTCAGCATATTCAAAGATATCTCTCAGCAAGAGCGAGAATTCCGCATGTTCATGATGTACAACCCGAACGGAGGTCTAAGATGGGATTTCCTTTTGCTGCTGCTAATTATATGGATGAGAAGATATCACTCGACCATGAACTCATTCGCGTACCTTCTGTAACTTACTTCTGGCGTGCCGCGTCAAATTCGTGCCGTGAAACGATAAAGAGAGGTGCTTTGCTGTTTCTGGATATGTCTGCCACGCCGGTAGAAGGATCGATCGTGATGTGTCATCTGGATGAGTAAATGCAAATGCTGCAGCTGCGGTTTCACCCACGACCGAGGCTGGAAGAACTGGATCACCCGTAAGTGACATGCCAGATCTCTAATGAGTACTACGACGGCCGCCCGGTATTCAAAGGGGTGGCCTACTACATCATCAACGACGCCAGGACAGGGGAGTTTGACGACTGTCCGGTAATGTAATTTGTCAGGGGTTTTACCTTCATTTTACCTTGGTTTTACCTTAGACAAATTTCAGGCATAAAAAACAAGCCGTAAATCTCAGGTTTAATTGGGGAATTTCGTCGGCACGAGAGGATTTGAACCTCCAGCCCCTGACACCCCATGACAGCGGTTCCTATATTAAGAGCCGCTTTGTGCCAGGAGCAATATTGAGAACCTTAGCCGCTTTGCTAATGAGAACAGGGGATCTGCGCCCAACATGCAATGCGACTTCCTTACCTCGCTCAGCGCTGAAACTCACCAAAGCCAACGTCGCTTGGGTTCTTGCCAGGCTCCGTGCCACAGGTCAAAACGTGTGAGTGGTTCGAGTTTTTTTAGCACGGCAACTTCACCCGCAGATAAGAGACTTCGCTCCGAAACAGAAATACCGAAAAGGCCTTCATCGACCGGAAATATTTCACATTCTGATGCCAGCGCTCCCAATGCTTTTTCTATCTTGTTACGTTCTGCTTTGATAACTAACTGGAGTCCCATCAGCTTCTAAACTCCACAATTGCTACCTGCTCAAGCGCTTGCCTGACCAAGGCCTGAGTCTTATCAGGGATAGATTGTCCTCTGATGTCATAGACGACCCGGCAAGTTTGAATGTGCGGTGGAAGCTGCGATAGTCCCCAGCTTATTCTGGCAATATTGTATGCAATACTGAGTTTTATCGATTCCGGTGATGCCAGACTGTGGTTGGCCACAAGTACAAACTCGCCGCGTTCTTCATTTATAAATTCCGGGGTGAACATTACGCCTCCGTTTGATTGTTTCGCCAAACGCTGGAAATTGAATGCTTTTTCATCAATGGCTTCGATAGTAACGGTAACACTTTGAATGAAAACACTTATAATCTCAGTGAATGTTATGAAAAACAACACTAACCCTCTGTTTTTGCATAACTACACAACTGATTTAAAATCCCTCGGCGTTCGCACTGTGCGGGTTCAAGTCCCGCTCCGGGTACCATGGGGAAAAAGCAGAATAATCAAAGCAATAAGCAGTGTCGTGAAACCACCGAAAGGTGGTTTTTTTGTGCCTGAAATCTGGCTTCGTCAGGATTTCGCCATTCAGCACCGCCATAAAAAAGGCCGCCAGCTGGCGACCTTTCTCAATAAAGGGATTGAACCCCGCACGCTTTCACAGTTAACCCACTTCCGGCAACCATCCAGCCACAATCAAAAACTGAATAGTAATAATGGCGATGCCGCAGGCAAAGATCAGGCAGAGCGCCGGTTTCCCGCCCAGCACGCGATAACCGCTTTGCGGATGGTGCTTGCGGCTCTGCCACGCCAGCATTGATGGCAGCAGCAGGGCTAATACCGCAAGCGCAACGCCTGCATAACCGAGTGCCATCACAAAACCGCGCGGATAGAAGAGGGCAAACGCCAGCGGCGGCAGGAAGGTGATGATGCCGGTTTGCAAACGGCCGCTGACGTTATTGCGGCGGCGAAAGAGATCGGCCAGATAATCGAACAGACCCAGCGAAACGCCGAGGAATGAAGTGGCCAGCGCCAGATCGGCGAAGAGGTGGATCGCCAGCTCAACATGCGCAGAGGCGACGACATCGCGCAGCGCCAGCAACAAGCCATTCAGCCCCGACTGGCTGGCCAGCAGGCCGATAAAAGTATGGGAGTCGATGCTGCCAAGCGTCGCCAGCTGCCAGAAGATATAAGCCACCAGCGGAATGGCGCTACCGGTGATAAACACTTTGCGCAGCTGGCGAATGTTACCGCCCATATAGCTGACGATGCTCGGCACGCTGCCGTGAAAACCAAACGAGGTAAAAATCACCGGCAACGCCGAGAGCGCCAGCCCTTTTTCCAGCGGCATAGTCAGCAGGTTCGCCTGGTGTACGTGCGGCATTAACAGCGCCAGCATGATCACTAAAAAGAGGATTTTGGCGCTGAAGAGAAAACGGTTAAAGAGATCGACCAGTGAGGTGCCGATGCAGACCACGCCGCCAGCGACCAGCGTAAAGATCAGCACGCCCGCGCTTGAGGAGAGCGATACGTTGAACCATTCACTGATACTTGAAGCGAGCAATTCACCAGCACCGCTGATATAGGCAGCCGTTAGCGCATACATCAGAAACATCATGCTGAAGCCGGTGATCCACTGACCGTAACGACCCAGGTAGCGCTGCGCCAGTGTACCGAGCCCGGTCTCAGCCGGAACATGCTGATAAACCTCAAGCAGCAGCAGGGCGGTATAACACATCACGGCCCATAAGATGAACAGCAGCCCCAACGTCGTTGCAAACCCTACGCCCGCCGCCGCCAGCGGCATCGCCAGCATGCCCGCACCAATGGTGGTGCCGGCGACAATAAATACACTTCCAAGTGCCCGATTTTTCACACTTTCCTCTATTTCTTAGCACGCTGCACACGCAATACGCGGCGCAGAGTAAGATAATTCCACCGTTTCGTCAAATGACCGTTACATCTGTTGTAATCTTTTGTTTACAGCTTATCGCACGGATGAGAAAGAGCTAACACCGGGGGTGTGGAGTACGGAAGCAGGCAGTATTTTGCAGAGGGGGGATAAGCAGAGAGAAATGGTCTGGAGCAGAAGAAAAAGGCGGTACAGAATTAACTGAACCGCCTTTGTTATTAATTTTGTGCGTCGAGGGTCGCCAGCTCTTTATCAATAAAGTAGAGGCCTTCGCCACTTTTACCCGCCAGCGTTAATTTATCAATTACCGATTTAAAGAGTTTCTCTTCTTCATGCTGCTCGGCAACATACCACTGCAGGAAATTAAAGGTCGGATAATCCTGTGACATCATCGCAACATGCGCCAGCTCATTAATTTTTTGCGTAATATGCTGCTCATGTTCGTAAGTCGCGCGGAACAGTTCATCAAGGGAGGCATACTCTGCGACCGGTGAAGCAATATTGGCGATGCGCGGCAGGCTGCCGGTGTCCGTCAGGTAGTCGAACAGGCGCTGCATATGGGTCATCTCTTCCTGCGCATGGCGGCGCAGAAACGCGGCGGCACCTTCAAAGCTGTGATAGCTGCACCATGCGCTCATCTGTTGATAGAGCAGGGAGGAGAAGAGTTCCAGATTCATCTGTTCGTTGAGTTTTTCAATCATCTCTGCTTTTAACATCGCACGGCTCCGGAATTAAAAATATAACAGGGGAAAGTGCCGCCACTATAATTTGTTATTTAATTATTTGCAAAAGGTAAAATAATAAAGCGTTTGCTTAATAAAGAGAATGCGAATAACACGCATTGCCGGAGGGATATTTAAATGAATGAGAATTGTTTTGATTATTAATAAAAGAAAAAGCCAGCGCTAATGGCTGGCTTAAGAATTTACCAGGCCGCGCGGTTGGGATCGATAGCGATACCGCGACACTGATATTGAATGGTGATTTTGGTGTTCATACAGCCTGAACCGCTGATCAAACTACAGGTCTGTACCGGTTGGCCGAACGGCACAGCGGTAGCATAACCCAGCTGCTGGCACTGTTTGTTGGCGGTGCCCTGGGCGACATACTCATCATACCGTGCGGTCTGCATCATCGGCTGGTTAAAGCTCAGACGCACCACACCGCTGGTGGTGTCCACACTGCTCACTTCTGCTTCTTTGGTGATGGTGCACCCGGCAAGGAGTAACAGCGTGGCGGCAATAACGACTCTCTTCATGACGTTGCTCTGCTTCATTTTTTGCATCTTCTCATCTTAATCGCCCCCTTTGTGCGGCAATCGACGGAATAACCCCCCGAACACCCTCTACTAATCAGGACGGCTCAAGCGGGCCGCTCAAAACTGTGAGGCGGCTTTTGATTTTTAAAACCATTTTTCACTAAATTTGAAAGTATGTTTGTGAGGTAGTAAGGTTTAGGTAACCTTTGCTATCCGAAGCACGTCTACAGGAGATGAAAATGAAAATTGCACTGATGATGGAAAACAGCCAGGCGGCGAAAAACGCCATCATTCTCAAAGAGCTGAAAACCGTAGCCGATGAGAAAGATTTCCCGGTGTATAACGTCGGCATGAGCGACGAAAATGACCATCATCTGACCTATATCCACCTCGGCATTATGGCCAGCATTCTGCTCAACTCTAAAGCGGTAGATTTCGTGGTGACCGGCTGCGGCACCGGGCAGGGCGCGCTGATGTCGCTGAACATCCATCCGGGCGTGGTCTGCGGTTACTGTATCGATCCGGCCGATGCGTTCCTGTTCGCGCAGATCAACAACGGTAACGCGCTGGCGCTGCCGTTCGCCAAAGGCTTTGGCTGGGGTGCCGAGCTGAACGTGCGCTTTATCTTTGAAAAAGCCTTTACCGGCCGCAACGGGGAAGGTTACCCGCCGGAGCGTAAAGAGCCGCAGGTGCGTAACGCTGGCATTCTGAACCAGGTAAAAGCAGCGGTGGTGAAAGAGAACTATCTCGATACGCTGCGCACCATCGATCGCGAGCTGGTGAAAACCGCCGTCTCCGGCGAGCGTTTCCAGCAGTGCTTCTTCGAGAACTGCCAGAATAAAGAGATCGAAGCCTTCGTACGCGAAGTGCTGGCCTGATAACCCCCTTGCCTGATGGCGCTGCGCTTATCAGGCCTACGGGCAGGCAGCTTGCCACCGGTGTCTGCTTTGCCTGATGGCGCTACGCTTATCATGCCTACGCGGAGCAAATTTCACTGTTCGCCCTCGTAGGCCGGATAAGGCGTAAGCCGCCATCCGGCATTGCTGTTTAACGGCTTTTCTGCGACACCGCGCTGCCGGCATCCTTCGTCAAGCGCAGCGTATCAATCATTCCCACCAGACAGAGCAACGCAATAAAGACAAACGCCAGCCGGAAACTAATCCCCTCCATCCCGGCGATTCCTAACCAGCCGCTGATATGCTCGCCAAGGCGAATGCCAATCGCGCCAAGCGTAATGCCAAGACCCACCGCCAGCTGTGTCGCCGTGCTAAACAGCGTATTGGCATAGCTCATCTGCGCGGCAGGCACATCGGCAAACGCCAGCGTACTGACGCCGGTAAACTGCACCGAGCGAAAAACGCCGCCAAGGTAGAGGATGACAAAGATCAGCCACACCGGCGTATCGGCAGTAAGAAAGGCGCAGGCCAGCAGCGCAATCACATTTAGCGCGCCGTTAATCAACAGCAGCTTACGAAAGCCGAGCCAGCGGATAAGCGGCGTGGTCGCCGGTTTAATGGACAAATTCCCGGCAAACACCGCCAGCACCAGCAGCCCGGCATGGAAGGGATCCATCCCAAATCCGACCTGAAACAGCAGCGGCAGCAGAAACGGCACCGCGCTGATCGAGGCGCGAAACAGCGAGCCGCCATACATGGTGACGCGAAAAGTCGGCACCTGCATCGCGTCGAGGCGGATCATCGGCCACGCATGGCGGCGAAAATGGCGCAGCGTAAAGGCAAACATCACCGCGCCGAGCATCAGCAGTGCCAGCGTCAATCCACCCTGCGGGTGTTGCGAACCGAGCGCTTCCATTGCGTAAACGAGGCTCACCATCGCGATGCTGGTGGTCAGAAAGCCGGTTAAGTCGAAGGGGCGGCGCTCCTCTTCGCGGATGTTGGGAATAATGCGCAGCGCCAGCGCCATCCCCAGCAGGCCGAGCGGCACATTAATAAAGAAGATCCAGCGCCAGTCGGCGTAGTGGGTAATAAACCCGCCGAGCGGCGGGCCGATAATCGGTGCCACCAGCGCTGGCCAGGTAAGCGTGGCGATGGCGGTAATCAGTTGATGTTTCGGCGTGGTGCGCAGCACCGCCAGCCGCCCGACCGGCACCATCAGCGCGCCGCCCATCCCCTGCAAAATCCGCATCGCCACAAACATCTCGACGCTGGTGGAGAGGCCGCACAGCACCGAGGCGAAGGTGAAGATGGCCAGCGCCAGGGTAAAGATGGTGCGCGCGCCGAAGCGATCGGCGATCCAGCCGCTGGCGGGGATCAAGACGGCGAGAGTGATCAGATAGGCGCTGATGCCGATATTGAGCGCCACCGCTTCGACGCCAAAGGTTTTTGCCATATCCGGCAGCGCGGTGGCGATCACCGTGCCGTCAATAAACTCCATAAAGAAGGCGCCCGCTACCAGTAATGCAGCGGGAGAAACCGCGCCTCGCGTTTGCGCAGGGGAACTGTCGGTCATTAAGGCTCTGCCATCCACAAAAAATAATTGAAGAAGCTAAAAATATTTTTAGCGCGCTAACTGCCGGATTTGTCATTAGATTGCTAATAAAACTACGCCATTTTCGATTTTTGAAACGTGATTTCGATCGCAGATAGATTGATTTTTGTGACGGGCGTCATATTATGTCGCCCATTAAGGCTCAACACCTGCCTGACTATTTGCCGGAGTGAATAATGAAACTGCGTAAGATCCTGAAGCATATGTTTGAAACCTATTGCAAGACCTTCAAAGACGTCCCGCCTGGCGCGATGTTCTGAGAATAAAAAAACCTGCTGCGGCAGGTTTTTTTGTCTCTGCGCAACGCGGTCGCGCGCAAAACTACTCTTGCCCGCTGTTTCCCGCTACTATGGCGCCCTTTCAATAAGGAGCTTCCCATGTCGCAAAACACCCCCGCCGACCAGGAGCTGGTCTCTGACGTTGTCGCCTGCCAGCTGGTCATCAAACAGATCCTGGATGTGATTGACGTTATCGCGCCGGTTGAAGTGCGTGAAAAAATGGCTAACCAGCTTAAAACCATCGACTTCTCGACCCATCCTGCTGCCGCCGATCCGGTGACGCGCCGCGCGATTCAAAAAGCCATTGCGCTGATTGAACTGAGGTTCACCCCGCAGGGCGAAGCGCACTAACGCGCACTTTATCGAATCCCGGCAGCGGGTCTGTGACGCAGCGAGGATTTTGAAACGCTGTTTTGATCAACAATAACGCCACCTGTTTCACCTGACCTCAACGGCAAGGAGTCGGTCATGAAAAAAGTGGCGGTATTGTTAGCGCCGGGTTTTGAAGAAGCGGAAGCGATTATCACCATTGATATTTTGCGCCGCTTAGAGATTGAAGTAGAGACGCTGGCCTGCGCGGATTCCCGCGCGGTGGTCAGTTATCACGCCATTCCCATGGTGGCAGACAGCACCTTGCCAGAGCGGCAAGAGATGCTGTTTGATGCCATCGTCCTCCCCGGTGGGCCGCAGGGCAGCGTCAACCTCGCCGCCAGCAGCGACGTCGTGCAATTTATTAAAGCCCACGATGCGGCAGGGAAACTGATCTGCCCCATCTGCTCCGCCGCTGCGCGCGTGTTGGGCGGCAACAATCTGCTGAACGGGCGTCGGTATGTCTGCTCCGGCGATCTCTATCAACAAGTGCAAGACGGCGAGTATGTCGATGCACCGGTCGTTGAAGATGGCAACTTGATCAGCGGCAAAGGGCTGGGACACGCTTTCGACTTCGCCTTCACCCTTGCTGCACGCCTGCTGGGTGACGAAAAACCCGTTCGCGATCACGCCGATCATATCTACTACCGCTGGTGATCGTTTCGCCCGGCCGCGCCCTGCGGTCGGGTACAAGGATAAGCTGGCTGACGTTATGGATTATCCTGCTTTCACCCTTGCGATTTGTCTGACAAAAGCCGCTGACTTTATGGCTAAATCCGCTGAATTTATGTACGGAATTACTGTAATTCAGCCGTGTGATGCCGCTCTCCTATGGAGAATCAATTTCCCGCTAAAACTATTTCCAGCACAGATGTCCATCTGATGCATGGGCGCTAATGCCTTGTTTTTTGAACTTTTAACAATACCAATTATTTCTGTTCCCTACATAAAAGCGTGTTTAAGCCGGAGTTTACCATGCACAAATTCACTAAAGCGTTGGCGGCCATCGGCCTGGCTGCCGTTATGTCACAATCCGCTATCGCTGAAACCATGAAGCTCGGGTTTCTGGTTAAACAGCCGGAAGAGCCCTGGTTCCAGACTGAGTGGAAATTCGCTGACAAAGCGGGCAAAGAGTTAGGTTTCGAGGTGATTAAAATCGCCGTCCCGGAT
This sequence comes from Kosakonia sp. S42, assembly GCF_016624785.1. Classification (NCBI taxonomy): domain Bacteria; kingdom Pseudomonadati; phylum Pseudomonadota; class Gammaproteobacteria; order Enterobacterales; family Enterobacteriaceae; genus Kosakonia; species Kosakonia sp. S42. Next base: position 30,687 of record NZ_JACVTW010000005.1, read on the forward strand.
GGCGAAAAAACGCTGAACGCCATTGATAGCCTGGCGGCCAGCGGCGCGAAAGGGTTTGTCATCTGTACGCCGGATCCGAAACTCGGCTCCGCTATCATGGCAAAAGCACGCGGTTACGACATGAAAGTGATCGCCGTCGATGACCAGTTCGTCAATGCCAAAGGCAAGCCGATGGACACCGTTCCGCTGGTGATGATGGCAGCCAGCGAAATCGGCGCGCGCCAGGGCGAAGAGCTCTATAAAGAGATGCAAAAACGCGGCTGGGATGTGAAAGAGACCGGCGTGATGGCCATTACTGCGAACGAACTCGACACCGCCCGTCGCCGTACCTCCGGCTCGATGGACGCGCTGAAAAAAGCCGGCTTCCCTGAAAAACAGATCTACCAGGTGCCGACCAAATCTAACGATATCCCCGGCGCATTCGATGCCGGTAACTCCCTGCTTGTACAGCATCCGGAAGTGAAACACTGGCTGGTGCTCGGTATGAACGATAACACCGTGCTGGGCGGCGTGCGCGCCACCGAAGGCCAGGGCTTTAAAGCGGCAGATGTGATTGGCATCGGTATTAATGGTGTTGATGCGGTGAGCGAGCTGTCGAAAGGGCAGGCCACCGGCTTCTATGGCTCTCTGCTGCCAAGCCCGGACGTACATGGCTATAAAACCAGCGAGCTGCTCTACAACTGGGTGACCAAAGGCGTTGAGCCGCCGAAGTTCACTGCGGTGACCGATGTGGTGCTGATCACCCGCGATAACTTCAAAGAAGAGCTGGCGAAGAAAGGACTGTAAGGCTCTGTCGGTTGCGCTCCCCGTGTAAACGGGGAGCCTGTCGTACCCTCAACTGCTTCACGGAGACGTTATGCAACACTCCACTCCCTATCTCTCGTTTCGCGGCATCAGCAAAACCTTTCCCGGCGTCAAAGCGCTGAGCGATATCACCTTTGACTGTTATGCCGGGCAGGTGCACGCGCTGATGGGCGAAAATGGTGCGGGGAAATCCACCCTGCTAAAAATCCTCAGCGGTAACTACGCCCCAACCGGCGGCACGCTGGCGATTAAAGGCGAAGAGGTGGTGTTTAGCGACACCACTGCGGCGCTGAATGCCGGTGTGGCGATCATCTATCAGGAGCTGCACCTGGTGCCGGAGATGACCGTCGCGGAAAATATCTACCTTGGTCAACTGCCGCAAAAAGGCGGCATTGTGAACCGCTCGCTGCTCAACTACGAAGCGGGCCTGCAATTGCAGCATCTTGGGCTGGATATCGATCCCCAGACGCCGCTCAAGTATCTCTCTATCGGTCAATGGCAGATGGTGGAGATTGCCAAAGCGCTGGCGCGCAACGCCAAAGTGATCGCCTTTGACGAACCGACCAGCTCCCTTTCAGCACGTGAAATCGACAATCTGTTCCGCGTGATCCGCGAACTGCGCAAAGAGGGCAGGGTGATCCTCTATGTTTCCCACCGCATGGAGGAGATTTTTGCCCTCAGCGACGCTATTACCGTGTTTAAAGATGGTCGCTACGTGCGCACCTTCAGCGATATGCAGCAGGTCAACCACGATCAACTGGTGCAGGCAATGGTCGGGCGCGAACTGGGCGATATCTACGGCTGGCAGCCGCGCCCCTGTGGCGAAGAGCGTCTGCGCCTGGAGCAGGTTAAAGCGCCGGGCGTACGCACGCCCATCAGCTTAAGCGTGCGCAGCGGCGAAATTGTCGGCCTCTTCGGTCTGGTCGGTGCCGGGCGCAGCGAACTGATGAAAGGGCTGTTCGGCGGGACGAAGATCACCGAAGGGCAGGTCTTTATCGATGGCGAAGCGATCAACATCCAGAAACCGGCCCACGCCATTCGCGCAGGGATGATGCTCTGCCCGGAAGATCGTAAAGCCGAAGGGATTATCCCGGTGCACTCGGTGCAGGAGAACATCAATATCAGCGCCCGGCGCAAATACATTCGCGCAGGCTGCCTGATTAACGATGGCTGGGAGAGCGAGAACGCCGCGCACCATATTCGCGCGCTCAATATCAAAACCCCCGGCGCCGAACAGCTGATTATGAATCTCTCCGGCGGCAACCAGCAGAAGGCAATCCTCGGTCGCTGGCTGTCGGAGGAGATGAAAGTGATCCTGCTTGATGAGCCGACGCGCGGTATTGATGTGGGTGCCAAGCATGAGATCTACAACGTGATATACGCGCTGGCCGCGCGTGGCGTCGCGGTGCTCTTTGCTTCAAGTGACTTACCCGAAGTGCTCGGCGTTGCCGACCGCATCGTGGTAATGCGCGAAGGGGAGATTGCCGGTGAGGTGTTACACGGTCAGGGTGATGAACAGCAGGTGTTGAGCCTGGCTATGCCAAAAGTGAGCCAGGCGGTCGCCTGAGTGAGGAGAATACGATGTCATCTTTAACAACGGCCCGCGCGCCGAAAAAGTCGCCCTTTAGCGTCGGGCGCATCTGGGATCAGTTTGGCATGCTGGTGGTCTTCGCGGTGCTGTTTATCGGCTGCGCGGTGTTTGTGCCGAACTTCGCCTCCTTCGTCAATATGAAGGGGCTGGGGCTGGCGATCTCAATGTCCGGGATGGTCGCCTGCGGCATGCTCTTCTGCCTCGCCTCCGGCGATTTCGATCTCTCGGTCGCCTCGGTGATTGCCTGCGCCGGTGTGACCACGGCGGTGGTGATTAACCTTAGCGAAAGCTTGTGGATTGGCGTCGCCGCGGGTCTGCTGCTCGGTGTGGTCAGCGGCTTTATTAACGGCTTCGTCATTGCCCGCTTAAAGATCAACGCCCTGATCACCACCCTTGCGACCATGCAGATTGTGCGCGGGCTGGCCTATATCATCTCTGATGGTAAAGCGGTCGGCATCGAAGATGAGCGCTTCTTCGAGCTGGGTTACGCAAACTGGCTGGGCTTGCCGGCGCCAATCTGGCTGACGGTCGGCTGTCTGATTATCTTCGGCTTCCTGCTTAACCGCACCACCTTTGGCCGCAACACGCTGGCGATTGGCGGTAATGAAGAGGCAGCGCGGCTGGCGGGTGTGCCGGTGGTACGCACCAAAATCATCATCTTTGTGCTTTCCGGGCTGGTCTCGGCTGCTGCAGGGATTATTCTCGCTTCGCGTATGACCAGCGGACAGCCGATGACCTCCATCGGTTATGAGCTGATTGTCATCTCGGCCTGCGTATTGGGTGGGGTTTCGCTCAAGGGCGGCATAGGAAAAATCTCGTATGTAGTGGCAGGTATTCTGATTCTTGGCACCGTTGAGAACGCCATGAACCTGCTGAATATCTCCCCCTTCTCGCAGTATGTCGTCCGCGGTCTGATCCTGCTGGCAGCGGTGATCTTCGACCGTTACAAGCAGAAAGCGAAGCGCACGGTGTGATGCTAACTGCTTAAATTATCGACACAACCTTTTAGTGTAATTCCCCCTTTAACCAGCCGCTAATGCGGCTGGTCTTTCATTGTTAAAATGGCGAGCAGCGTCACACTGTCTATACTTACATGGCTAATGATAATGGGGCCGTAGATTAATAACGGCTCACACGATGACTGTAAGGAGGAAACAAGGGTGGACGACGCGTTATCAAAACCGCCTCTCTTTTCCGGTGATTTTGCCTTTTTTTTCGATTTGGATGGCACCCTCGCTGATATTAAACCGCGCCCGGATGATGTTTTTATTCCGGAACAGGTGCTGACCAGACTTTCATTGCTTGCAGAGATGAATAACGGCGCGCTGGCGTTGATTTCAGGGCGCTCCATTAGCGAGCTTGATGAGCTCGTTAAACCGTATCGTTTCCCGCTTGCCGGTGTTCACGGCGCAGAGCGGCGCGATATCACAGGTCAAACTGAACGGGTGACATTACCGAAAGAGGTACTTATTCCGCTGGAGCAGGCGCTTCGGCACGGGCTGGCGTCGCTTGACGGCGTCGTGCTGGAAACCAAAGGGATGGCATTCGCACTGCACTATCGCCAGGCACCGCAGCATGAAGACGCGGTCTTTGCCCTGGCACAACAGATGGTTGAGACCTTCCCGCAGCTGGCCATGCAGCCAGGCAAATGCGTGGTTGAGCTGAAACCGTCCGACATTCATAAGGGCGCGGCCATTGAAGCCTTTCTGCGCACGCCGCCCTTCACCGGCAGGAAACCGGTGTTTCTTGGTGACGATCTTACTGATGAGCATGGTTTTGAAACCGTCAATAAACTGGGCGGTATCTCGATTAAAGTCGGTTCAGGCGAAACCCACGCCCAGTGGCGGCTGAACGACGTTCGCGATGTTCATGACTGGTTGGAACGTATGTCCGAGTATCAAAAACAAGAAGAAAAGGCGCTAACAAACAGGAGAGATGGCTATGAGTCGCTTAGTCGTAGTATCTAATCGAATTGCACCGCCTGATGATAAAAAAGCCAGTGCTGGCGGACTGGCAGTCGGTATTTTGGGCGCACTGAAAGCCGCAGGCGGCGTCTGGTTTGGCTGGAGCGGCGAAATCGGCGATGAAGATCAACCGTTGAAAGAGGTGAGCAAAGGGAACATTACCTGGGTCTCCTTCAATCTCAGCGAAGAGCATCACGAGCAGTATTACAACCAATTCTCTAACGCCGTGCTGTGGCCCGCTTTCCACTACCGTCTTGACCTGGTGAAATTCCAGCGCGAAGCGTGGGATGGCTATCAGGAAGTGAATGCCTTACTGGCTGATAAGCTGGTGCCGCTGCTGAAAGAGGATGACATCCTCTGGATCCACGACTATCACCTGCTGCCGTTTGCCAGCGAGCTGCGTAAACGCGGCGTAAAAAATCAGATTGGCTTCTTCCTGCACATTCCTTTCCCGACGCCGGAGATCTTCAACGCGCTGCCGCCGCATGCGGAGCTGCTGGAGCAGCTGTGCGATTACGATCTGCTCGGCTTCCAGACTGAGAGCGACCGCACCGCGTTTCTCGACAGCGTGTCGATGCAGACGCGTCTCAGCACGCGTAACAGTAAAGAGCACATGGCGTGGGGCAGAAATTTCCGTACCGAAGTCTACCCAATCGGTATTGAGCCGAATGAGATCGCTCAGCAGGCATCCGGCCCGCTGCCGCCTAAGCTTGCGCAGCTGAAAGCCGAGCTGAAGAATGTGAAGAACATCTTCTCTGTTGAGCGTCTGGACTACTCCAAAGGGTTGCCGGAGCGTTTCCTCGCCTATGAGACACTGCTGGAGAAATTCCCCGAGCACCACGGCAAAATCCGCTATACGCAGATTGCGCCGACCTCGCGCGGCGAAGTGCAGGCTTATCAGGATATCCGTCACCAGCTGGAGACAGAAGCGGGGCGCATTAACGGTAAATATGGCCAGCTTGGCTGGACGCCGCTCTACTACCTCAACCAGCATTTCGATCGCAAAGTGCTGATGAAGGTCTTCCGTTACGCCGAAGTGGGTCTGGTCACGCCATTGCGTGACGGGATGAACCTGGTAGCGAAAGAGTATGTGGCGGCGCAGGATCCGGAAAACCCGGGTGTGCTGGTGCTGTCGCAGTTTGCCGGTGCGGCGAACGAGCTGACCTCCGCGTTGCTGGTCAACCCTTACGATCGTGACGATGTGGCTGCGGCGCTTGACCGTGCGCTGCGCATGCCGCTGGCAGAGCGTATTTCGCGCCATGCGGAGATGCTGAAGATCATTCAGGAGAATGATATCGACCACTGGCAGGAGAGGTTTATCAGCGACCTAAAGCAAATCTCGCCACGTAGCGCGCAGAGCGAGCTACAAAACAAAGTGGCGACCTTCCCGAAACTGGCTTAAGCCGTAAAACAGAACGCTCTCGCAGAATCGGGAGCGTTTTTTTATCCTTCCAGTGACACCAGCAGCACATCCACTTCACTCGTCTTCACAATACTCTTCGCCGAACAGGCCGCGCGCGCGAAAAATGTCTGGTTGTGATTGCCGCATATCACCAGATCGACACCCCTGGTACGACAGACATGGGATATATGTTCAGATAATTCGCCCGTGGCGATAAGCGTCTGTTCAATCGGATAATGTGCACTGGTTACAAGTTCGTTAAGAAACTGTTGCAATTCTTCCTGCAGCAGAGTTCGGACACTCTCCATCATCGGCGCAGCAAGCTGATTATAGAGTTCAGGGTCGGCGGCAAAGGTAATTAATGTGATGCGGGCGTGAGAAGGGCGAGCAATATCAATCGCTTTGGCGAGCAGCTGACGACTTTCGGGTGTCATCGCCACCGCAACCAGAAGATGCGCGTAGGCCATTGCGTTCTCCACGGGTATTCCAGTTTTTCTCACCATTACTCTGTTTCACGTTCCAGTGCAAGCCACAAACATTGCTGCTCTGTGAAGGTAATCATAAATATTCATTAATTTTTCTTACGTAACAGAGCGTACATATAATAAGCAAGTTAACGAAAATTGAATACCTAACTGAAATTTAAAGAATATATCGCTAAATTCCTCCGCCGATCATCAGGCTCATTAACGAAATTGAAATGGTTACTTAAGTCAACTAATTAGCCACACTAAAATCTTAACTCATTGTTTTGTAAGTATATTTATTTATGTGTCTGCAATAGATACGTTTTGCTGAATCGAGCCATTCCAGCACGTCATACCTCTGACCAGTCGCGGTTTTTAGCCCCTGGTACTGCATGAGTATTCGTACTAGTGGAATAAAAAAGGGTGCAATCGAGTAATAAAACATCAAATCACAAGCGAGACTGATAGATTTCTGATCAATAATCACGTAAATTATGTGACGTGGATCACAAAAATTTCAAATTCCCGCTCTGTTCAGATTGTATGTCTCAGCACCTACGAGTACAGTTGCGTCGAATTAGGAAAAATCTTAGTTCTTTGTAAGAAATGATTAAGAGAGCAGCAAGGCATTAACATCTCAACGAAGCGCCTTGCTTGCGAGATCCTGAGTCAGTTATGCATTTAGCCTTTCTTTTTTATACCGGGTTTTTTCCCGGCGACATCACGGGGTGCGGCTTAGCCGCATAAGATTCAAGTTGGTTATTCTGGATGGGAAAAATGCATACATCCGAGTTGCTGAAACACGTTTACGATATCAATCTGTCATATTTACTCCTTGCTCAGCGTCTTATTAGCCAGGACAAAGCCTCCGCCATGTTCCGTTTAGGGATCAATGAAGAGATGGCAAACACGCTGGGTGAGTTAACCCTGCCACAAATGGTGAAACTGGCTGAAACCAATCAGCTTATTTGTCAGTTCCGTTTCGACAATCATCAGACCATCACTCGTCTGACCCAGGAATCGCGTGTGGATGACTTGCAGCAAGTCCATACCGGAATTTTGCTTTCAACCCGCCTGCTCAACGAATCATCTAAAAACGGCGACGCGGCCAGGAAGAAAAGGGCTTAACTATGAGTGAGAAAAGCATTGTTCAGGAAGCACGCGACATTCAGTTAGCAATGGAACTGATTACGCTGGGTGCGCGTTTACAGATGCTGGAGAGTGAGACGCAGCTTAGCCGCGGTCGTCTTATCAAACTCTATAAAGAGTTGCGTGGTAGCCCGCCGCCGAAAGGCATGCTGCCATTCTCCACCGACTGGTTTATGACCTGGGAACAAAACATCCACGCGTCGATGTTCTGCAACGCCTGGCAGTTTCTGTTAAAAACCGGTCTGTGCAGCGGCGTTGACGCAGTCATTAAAGCTTACCGACTCTACCTCGAACAGTGCCCTCATTCGGATGAAGGCCCGCTTCTGGCGCTGACTCGCGCCTGGACGCTGGTCCGTTTCGTGGAAAGCGGAATGCTGGAGTTGTCGCGCTGTAACTGCTGCAGCGGTAACTTTGTTACCCATGCTCATCAGCCCGTTGGTAGCTTTGCCTGCAGTTTATGCCAGCCGCCGTCCCGCGCGGTAAAAAGACGTAAACTTTCGCCGGAAGCTGCCGATATTATTCCACAACTGCTGGAAGAACAGATCGATCAGGCTGTTTAACCGAATCAGGTGGAATCAAAACTCCAGCAGCGGTGCTTTAATGCCGCTGCTTTTTTTTGCCCGCCGTTCGTGAAAACCCTCCGAAATGTTTCTCTTAAGCCTTAGTCATTAGCAGAAGGATGATGTCGTGCTTATCGTATTAGGTTACCTGATAGTAGTTGGTGCAGTCTTAGGCGGTTATATGATGACCGGCGGTCACCTTGGGGCACTGTATCAACCCTCTGAACTGATTATTATCGGCGGGGCGGGTGTGGGTGCATTCATTGTGGGCAACAACGGCAAAGCCATCAAAGGCACAATGAAAGCGTTGCCGCTGCTGTTTCGCCGCTCTAAGTACACCAAAAGTATGTATATGGATCTGCTGGCGCTGCTCTATCGCCTGATGGCGAAATCACGTCAGCAGGGGATGTTCTCCCTCGAAAGAGATATCGAGAACCCGAAAGAGAGCGAGATTTTCGCCAGCTACCCGCGCATTCTGGCCGACGCCACCATGCTCGAGTTTATTGTCGATTACCTGCGTCTCATCATCAGCGGCAACATGAACACCTTCGAAATCGAAGCGCTGATGGATGAAGAGATCGAGACCCACGAGAGTGAAGCAGAAGTGCCTGCTAACGCCCTCGCGGCGGTCGGCGATTCGCTTCCGGCGTTCGGTATCGTTGCGGCGGTAATGGGCGTGGTTCACGCACTCGCTTCGGCGGATCGTCCGGCGGCAGAGCTGGGCGCACTGATTGCCCACGCGATGGTGGGGACATTCCTCGGCATCCTGCTGGCGTACGGTTTTATCTCGCCGCTGGCAAGCGTGCTGCGCCAGAAAAGTGCGGAAACCGCCAAGATGATGCAGTGCGTCAAGATCACGCTGCTGTCGAACCTGAACGGTTATGCACCGCCGATCGCGGTCGAGTTTGGTCGTAAAACGCTTTACTCAAGCGAGCGTCCATCGTTTGTCGAGCTGGATGAGCACGTACGTGCTGTCCGCAACCCTAACCAACAGACGACAACCGAGGACGCATGAAAAATCAGGCCCATCCTATCGTCGTAGTTAAACGTAAAAAACATAAAGGCCATGGTGGCGGCGGTCATGGCTCGTGGAAAATCGCCTATGCCGACTTTATGACGGCGATGATGGCGTTCTTCCTTGTTATGTGGCTGATCTCCATCTCCAGCCCGAAAGAGTTGATTCAGATTGCGGAGTATTTCCGCACGCCGCTGGCAACAGCGGTCACCGGTGGGCCGCGTATTTCGAATAGCGACAGCCCCATTCCGGGCGGTGGCGATGACTACACCCAGCAACAAGGCGAAGTGCAAAAACAGCCGAATATTGATGATTTGAAACGACGCATGGAGCAGTCGCGCCTGAGCAAACTGCGCGGCGATCTGGACCAGTTGATCGAAGCGGATCCGAAGCTGCGCGCCCTGCGCCCGCATCTGAAGATCGATCTCGTACAGGAAGGGCTGCGCATCCAGATTATCGACAGCCAGAACCGGCCGATGTTTAAAACCGGCAGCGCGGAAGTCGAGCCTTACATGCGCGATATTTTACGGGCGATTGCCCCGGTGCTTAACGGCATCCCGAATAAAGTGAGTCTTTCCGGTCATACCGATGATGCCCCGTACGCCAACGGCGACAAAGGGTACAGCAACTGGGAGCTCTCAGCCGATCGTGCAAACTCATCGCGCCGCGAGCTGGTTGCCGGTGGGCTGGATGATGGCAAGGTAATGCGTGTTGTCGGCATGGCCGCCACCATGCGCCTGGTCAACCGCGGACCTGATGAAGCCATCAACCGCCGAATAAGTCTTTTGGTGCTCAACAAACAGGCAGAAGCGGCCATTCTGCATGAGAACGCCGAGAGTCAAAGTGCGCCAATAAGCGCCATTACACAGCCTGAGCCCGCAGAGCCGGCAGCCCCCGCGCCAGCCCCTGCGTCTCCGGTAGCAGTTCCCACATCGCCACAAGCCAATCCGAGGTGATAGCGTGAGCATGGATATTAGTGATTTTTACCAGACATTCTTTGATGAGGCCGACGAACTGTTGGCCGATATGGAACAACATTTATTAGATCTGGTGCCGGAAGCACCTGATTCAGAACAGCTCAACGCCATCTTCCGCGCCGCTCACTCTATTAAAGGTGGTGCGGGAACGTTTGGCTTTACCATTCTGCAGGAAACCACGCACCTGATGGAGAACCTGCTGGATGAGGCACGGCGTGGCGAAATGCAGCTTAACACCGACATTATCAACCTGTTTTTGGAAACCAAAGATATTATGCAAGAACAGCTCGACGCCTATAAAAGCTCGCAAGAGCCGGATGCTGCCAGCTTCGAATATATCTGCAACGCTCTGCGCCAGCTGGCGCTGGAAGCGAAAGGCGAAGCCGCTCCGGCTGCCGGCAGCGCGAAGCTCTCTGTGGTTGAAAGCACCGCGCAGGCTGTCGACGCTGCCCCTGCTGCGGCGAACGACGGCAAATTGCGCGTCGTGCTGTCACGCCTGAAAGAGAGCGAAGTTGCTCTGCTGGAAGAGGAGCTGGGTAACCTCGGTACGCTGAGCGATGTGGTCAAAGGCAGTAATAGCCTGAGCGCTACCATCGATGGCGGTCTCGGTGAAGATGACATTATTGCGGTGCTCTGCTTTGTTATCGAAGCAGATCAAATTGCCTTTGAAAAAGCCGCTACGCCAGCCGCCGTTGACACGGTTGCCGACGCTGCTGCGCCAGAAGAAGAGGCCGAAGCCGCGGTTCCTGCCGTTCAGGCAGCTGCTGCACCGGTACTGAAAGCGGTCGCTAAAGAGGCGCAGCCTGCCGGACGTGAAAAACCGGCGCGCGCCGCCAGTGAGTCCACCAGCATCCGCGTAGCGGTTGAGAAGGTTGACCAGCTGATTAACCTGGTCGGCGAACTGGTGATCACCCAGTCAATGCTGGCCCAGCGCTCCAACGAGCTGGATCCGGTGACCCATGGCGATCTGATCACCAGCATGAGCCAGCTGCAGCGCAACGCCCGCGATCTGCAGGAATCGGTAATGTCGATTCGTATGATGCCGATGGAGTATGTCTTCAGCCGCTTCCCGCGTCTGGTACGTGACCTGGCGACCAAGCTGGATAAACAGGTAGAACTGACCCTGCAGGGTAGCTCGACCGAACTCGATAAGAGCCTGATCGAACGTATTATCGATCCGTTAACGCACCTGGTGCGTAACAGCCTCGACCACGGTATCGAAACGCCGGAAAAACGCGTTGAAGCGGGCAAATCGCCGATTGGTAACCTGATCCTCTCCGCAGAACATCAGGGTGGCAACATCTGCATCGAAGTGACCGATGATGGTGCCGGCCTTAACCGCGACCGTATCCTTGCCAAAGCGCTTTCTCAGGGCATGGCCGTGAGCGAAAGCATGACCGATGAAGAAGTTGGCATGCTGATCTTTGCTCCGGGCTTCTCTACTGCAGAGCAGGTGACGGACGTCTCCGGCCGCGGCGTGGGTATGGACGTGGTGAAACGTAACATCCAGGAGATGGGCGGCCACGTTGAGATCAAATCGAAGCAGGGCACCGGTACCACTATCCGTATCCTGCTGCCGCTGACGCTGGCGATCCTCGACGGCATGTCAGTGAAAGTGAATAACGAAGTCTTTATCCTGCCGCTCAACGCCGTTATGGAGTCGTTGCAGCCGCGCGAAGAAGATCTGCATCCGCTGGCGGGCGGCGAGCGCGTACTGGAAGTACGTGGCGAATACCTGCCGCTGGTTGAGTTGTGGAAAGTGTTTGACGTGGCTGGGGCAAAAACCGAAGCCACGCAGGGAATTGTTGTCATTCTGCAGAGCGCAGGTCGTCGCTATGCGCTGCTGGTCGATCAGCTGATTGGTCAGCACCAGGTGGTGGTGAAAAACCTGGAGAGCAACTATCGCAAAGTGCCGGGGATTTCTGCCGCCACCATCCTTGGTGATGGTAGCGTCGCGCTGATTGTGGACGTCTCAGCGCTGCAGGGATTGAATCGTGAACATCGTATGGCGCACACAGCCGCCTGATTTAGTTAAGAAGGTATAAAACATGACCGGTATGAGTAATGTAGCAAAACTGGCGGGCGAGCCATCAGGTCAGGAGTTCCTGGTCTTCACTTTGGGCGATGAAGAGTACGGCATCGATATTCTCAAAGTGCAGGAAATTCGTGGCTATGATCAGGTTACCCGCATCGCCAACACCCCTGATTTCATCAAGGGCGTCACCAACCTTCGCGGCGTGATCGTGCCCATCGTCGACCTGCGCGTGAAGTTCAGCCAGGGCGAAGTGGAATATAACGAAAACACCGTGGTGATCGTGCTGAACCTTGGTCAGCGTGTGGTCGGTATCGTGGTTGACGGCGTTTCCGACGTACTGTCACTCGCCTCCGACCAGATCCGCCCGGCACCGGAATTCGCCGTGACCCTGTCGACCGAATACCTGACCGGCCTCGGCGCGCTGGGCGACCGTATGCTGATCCTGGTAAACATCGAAAAACTGCTCAACAGCGACGAAATGGCGCTGCTGGACATCGCGGCAACCCACGTCGCGTAACGCATCAGGCGGGTGAAGCCCTTCACCCGCCCGTTTTTCCCTCTGCTTTTCCCACTTCAGTTACCCTTAAGTGACTATTCAACCTTCCTAACTGCATGATTTTGCGGTGATATCATATATGGTGATATTTATCACAAATTCAGACATATATTTGTTACATTTTTAGCGATTTCACCCCGGTTTCGTCATTAACCCTCTGATGCGATTCATTAAAAATGCTTACCAGTCCGTTACATTTTATCGCCCGGATAAAGTGGTTGGTTTTCAGCGCCTCATCTAAATTTCAGTTAAACCTCTTTTTTCGACTGATTTTATTGACTCTTTTCCGGCCGTCCCATTGATTGGGCAATGCGGCGCGCGCGGGAACGCTGGAGATGACATATGAACAGAAAACTTCTTTATGTACTGGCTGGCGGCGCGTTAATGGTGGCCGGACAAAGTGCCTGGGCGGTCACCAGTAGCGGGACGATTGGCGCAACACTGACCCTCACGAATGGGTGTCTGATTAACGGCTCGCCGAGCCAGAACGGTATCAACTTCGGTACCCTCGATTTTGGTACCCATCCGGCAACCTTCTCCCAGCTCACCACGCAGTTGACCGGCGCTAACGGCGGTAACAGCTTCACGGTGCAGTGCACCACCACCGACTACACCGTGCAGGTCACCGGCAACACCAACTCCACCGCGCCGGGTAACGTCGTTGGTACACCGGGCACACCGGCTCGTTATCTGGTCAATACCGCCGATACTACCCGCGGCGTGGCATACAGCCTCTATAGCGATAGCGGCTTCAGTAACGTTATCGCCAACAACACCAATATTCCTCGCGCCTCAACTTCCGGCGGCGTTGATAACTACACCCTTTATGGCCGTATCACCGGCGGCGGCAACAGCGTCACCGTGGTGCCGGGCACCTACACCGACGTGATTAACGTGAGCGTCACGTACTAAACCTCCGCCGATGAAAAGGGAGAGCGTGCGCGCCGCCCGGCAGGGTGGCCGGGCAGTGCTGCGCGCATTATCAGGAGGAGTGGTGCTGGGTATGCTGGCGCAACCGGCTGCGCTGGCGGTCACGACGCAAACCTTTACTGTGGGCGCAACGATTACGCCTGGTTGCGCCGTGGTCACCGGCAGCGGCGCGGCGCTCGGCACGCTCAATTTTGGCACCCGTTCGGGCGTGGAAAAGGGGCAGGTGACCAGCGCCTTTGTCCCCAACGCCTCCCTCTCACTCGGTTGTACGCCCGGCGTGGCGCTCAGCATGAGTATCAGCGGCGGCAACTACTATTCGACGGTGCGCAATATGCAGCGCAGCGGCGGCGTAGAGCGGGTTCCGTACCGCCTCTACACCAGCAGCACGCTGGCACCCAATACGGAAATCGGCGTCAACCAGCCGGTTCCGGTCACCATCACCGATAGCAATAATATTTCGCTCGCCATCTTTGGCGCAGCGCAGCTCACCGGCTTCAGCCCGGCGGGAACCTACAGCGATCAACTCACCGTGACGTTGTCATGGTGATAAGGGAGAAGGAATGAATGTCAACCTGGGCCGCCGCGCGGCAGGATGTATGCTGGCGGGGGCGCTGACTCTTGCAGCGGGAAACGCGCAGGCCGCGGCCACCATTCTGATCTGGCCGATCGATCCCTGGCTGGATGCAACCACCAAGGCCACCGAGTTGTGGATCCAGAATCAGGGCGAAACCCCTACCACCATGCAGGTGCGTATTGTTCGCTGGACGCAAGATGGCGGGCTTGAGCGTTACCAGCAGCAGGGCGATGTGGTCGCCAGCCCACCGATTGTGCAGATAGCACCCGAGAGTAAGCAACTGATCCGCCTGATTAAGCAGGCTGCGATCCCGGCCGGTAAAGAGCAGGCTTACCGCATCATTGTCGATGAGATCCCGCAGCCGGACGATCCGAACAAACCGAAGATTGGCCTCAAGCTCCAGATGCGCTACTCGATCCCGCTGTTTGTCTATGGGCAGGGCGTTAAGACGGAGGCCGAAGGGGCGCACCACGCCTTTGTACAACCGGCAAAATTACACTGGCGCGTGGTGCGTGAAGGCGGCCAGGCACAACTGGAAGTGCGCAATGAGGATGATATCCACGTGCGGCTGAGCAAAGTGCGCGTGCGCCAGGGTGGGCAGATGCGGCAGGTCGCCGACGGGCTGTTAGGGTATGTGTTGCCGCACAGTGCCCGGCGCTGGCCTCTGCCTGCCGGGGTGAGCAATCCATCGGCGCTGGAGGCATCGATTAACGCACGGGATGAGCAATGGCAGTCGTCAGCAGGAAACTGATTATTGCAGCCGCAATAATGTTACCCGGCACCGCCGCCTGGGGGCAGCCGGGAGATGATGGTTTACCGCCGCCGCCGGATGCGCAGAGCATCAACCAGCAGGCGGAGTTTCACCTCGCGCTGGTGATCAACTACTACGATACCCAGCAAGTGGTGCCGGTAACGCGGCGGCTCAACGATTTTTTTCTTAAGCGTGCCGATCTGCTCCACGCCGGGCTGCCGCCGGATCATCTGCCCGAGGGCGAGGTCAATGTGTCTACGCTGCCCAACGTGCGTGTGGAGTATGACAGCGCCGGGCAGCGCCTGCTGCTGTTTGTCCCCTCTGACTGGGTACCGGCACGCTATACCTCGTTTAATGAGGGCGGCCGACGCAGCGAGCCAAAGTATGGCCGCGGCGCGGTGCTCAACTACGACCTCTATACCAGCACCACCGAACACATTGGCAGCCAGGCGGCGTTATGGAATGAGTTTCGCTTCTTTACCGGCAATGCGGTCTTTTCCTCTACCGGCGCGCTGCGCCAGACGCTCAGCGGTTCGCTGCGTCAGCGGGAGGGCTACATGCGCTATGACACTTCGCTGATGTTTAATAACGAAGAGGATGCCACGCAGTGGGAAGTGGGGGATGTCATCTCGGAAGCCCTCAGCTGGAGCAGCAGCGTGCGCGTCGGCGGTATTCGTTACGGGCGCGACTTCACATTACGTCCCGATCTCGTCACCTGGCCGCTGCCCTCCTTCTCCGGCGAAGCGGCGGTGCCAACTTCGGTTGACCTGTTTATTAACGGCTATCGCGCCGGTAACCGGCAGCTACAGCCGGGGCCGTTTACCCTGACCAACATGCCCTATATCAACGGCGCGGGAGATGCGGTGCTGGTCACTACCGATGCCCTCGGGCGGCGCGTCAGCACCACGCTGCCGTTTTATGTCGCCAGCGAACTGTTAAAGCCGGGGCTGAGCGATGGGGCGATCACTATCGGTTCGTTACGCCGCAACTACGGCATTGAAAATTTTGATTACGGCCCGCTGGTGGGTAGCGGTTCATACCGTTATGGCGTCACCGACTGGATAACGCTGGAGGGTCACGCCGAAGGAGCACAATCGCTGACGCTCGGCGGCGCAGGCGCGGTTGTCCGGCTGGGCCGCCTCGGCGTGGTGAACGGCGCCTGGACCGAGAGCCGCATGTTCGGCGATGCGGGCAACCAACTCAACTGGGGTTATCAATACAACACCAGCCTGTTTAGCATCAACACTCAGCACAGCCGCCGCAACCGCGAGTTTGGCAACCTGGCGCTCTACGATCAGCGCGCCAGCTACGATGATATGCGCCAGAACGGGCGCTGGCCGGTCGCCAGCTACAGCCGCAATACCGACCAGTACTCACTCTCTTTCAACATGGGCGACTTCGGCAATATTGGCGCGGCGTGGATCGGCGTGCGCAGTTTCGACAATCAAAAAACCGAGCTGCTGAACCTCTCCTGGAGCCGCAATCTGTGGGGCTCCAGCAGTATGAACCTCGCCGCCAGCCGCGATAATCAGCGGGGCGACTGGACCTTTGGCCTCTCGGTGCAGATCCCGATTGGCGAGCGTGACAGCGCCGCCTTTAGTATGGAGAGAACCCCGGATGCCGGTTCGACGCAGCGCGTGAACTACAGCCATGCAATGCCCACCGACGGCGGCCTGAGCTGGAATATGTCGCTGGCGCACCAGTCGCAGGCGCGAAGTTACCAGCAGGGCACGCTGGGCTGGCGCAATAACAATATCGAATTGCAGGGCGGTGGCTATGGCGAACGCGGCAAGATGACCTGGTGGGGGGAAACGATTGGTGCCGTGGTGCTGATGGATGGTCAGCTGTTTGCCGCGAACCGCATCAACGACGCCTTCGCGGTGATCAGCACCGGCGGCAATGCCGGCGTACCGGTCAATTATGAAAACCAGCCGGTGGGCGTAACGGATAAGAATGGCTACCTGCTGGTGAGCGGCGTGTCGGCCTACTATCCGGCGAGTTACAGCATCAACACCCTGAACCTGCCTGCCGATACCCAGCTTAAGAATACAGAGCGCAAAGTCGCGCTACGCCGCCAGAGCGGTTACCTGATTGAGTTCCCGATGGTGCAGGAGCGCGTTGCCAGCGTCATCCTTCATGATGAGCAGGGGCTGGCAATTCCGGTTGGCAGCCTGGTGGAGCGCCGCGGTAAAGCGCCTGCGGTGGTGGGGTATGACGGTATCGCCTGGCTGGAGAATCTTGAGAACATCAACCCGCTTATTGTCCGCCTGCCGGAAGGGGGAGAGTGTAAAACCGAGTTCACTCTTAGCGCCAACCCTGAACATAAATTGCAGACCTACGGGCCGCTTACCTGCCAGAGGAATCCATAATGCGTCGGCTACTTTTTCTGTTTCTACTGCTCTGTGCAGCCCCGGCCTGGTCGGCCTGTACCGTCAGCACCGTTAATGGCGCGTTCGGTACCGTCACCTCCTTTGTCCTTAACGCCGGGGCGCAAACTACCACCGGAAGGTTAGTGGTGCGTTGTGATGCGATACTCAACCTGCTGACCAACGACTCCATCACCTTAACGCTGACGGGGGCAACGGTGACGGCAACCAACCGGGCGGCAATGAAGCGCAGCGATAACGCCGCTATCACCGATACGATTCCGGTGCGGCTCTGCGGCCAGGCCAACTGCGCCAACAACAGTGAAATAAACATCGGTGGTAACAGCTACACCTGGAGCGGTGCGGCGCTGCTTGAGCTGCTCGGCTCGCGCACCTATAGCTTACCGCTCTACTTTATGACGGTGCCGGGGCAAAATGTCAGCGCCGGGCCTTACCAGGTGACGCTTAACTTTAGTGTCGCCTACGATGTCTGTGCCAACGGCGTGCTTGGCATCTGTTTCTCTTCGCAGAAAGGCACGGCGATCACCAGCCTGCTGTTAACCGGCACCATCACCAATGATTGCACCACCATCAGCGCGCCGAATGTTAACTTTGGCAGCGCGCCGCTGGTGCGAAATTTCCCCACTGTTTCGCAATCTGTCTCCATTACTTGCACTAAAGGGAGCAGTTACACTGTCGGCATTAATAACGGTCTCTATGCCAACGGCAGCGTGCGTAATATGGCGAGCGGCACTAATCGTCTCAGTTATGAGATTTACAAAGCTGGCACCACCAGCCGCTGGGGCAGTATCGGGGCGGAGCGCTGGGCCAGCAGTGCCTCATCGCAGATGAGCGCGGATGGGCTGCTGCGCACCTACAACTACACCGCGCAGGTGCTGACAACGCAGACGACGCCGCCTGGCGGAACCTACAGCGATACCTTAACGGTGGATATTGTGTTTTAAGCGCAAATTTATTTCCTTTTCGCAAATGTAAAGTTCCCAGGCCGGATGCCGATAACACCGTTAATAACTCATCAATAAGGTGTTTGTTGCATGTTGAACCGTATCCGCGTCGTTACTCTGCTTATGAGTGTGCTGGTGGTCTTTGCCCTGCTTCAGCTCGTCTCTGGCGGACTCTTTTTTTCGTCGCTAAAGCAGAACCAGCAAAGTTTTGCGGTCTCTAACGATCTGCGTATGCAACAAACAGAACTGGGCAAAGCCTGGGAGCTGATGCTGCAAACGCGTATCAACCTGAGCCGCTCCTCCGCGCGGATGTTGCTCGACCCGAACAACCAGCAGAGCAGTGCCAAAACCGATCTGCTTAACAGCGCGAAAGCATCGTTGGCCGATGCTGCCAAACATTACGATGCTTTCCGCCAGCTGCCAGCCATGCCGGAGATGGATAGCGCGCGTCAGGCCCTTGATGAGAAATACCAGACCTACCATAACGCCCTGAGCGAGCTGGTGCAGTTCCTCGAAAGCGGCAATATGAACAGCTTCCTCGCCCAGCCGACCCAGGGGATGCAAAACGCCCTCGGCGCGGCGATGAGCAACTATGCCACCCTGAGCGACAGCCTCTATCGCAATGCCTGGGAGCAGAGCGTCAGCGACTACACCTTCGCCAAATGGCAGATGGCGATCCTCGCCCTGGCGCTGGTGATTGTGCTGGCCGGCGTCTGGTATGGCATCCGTCGTATTCTGCTCTCGCCGCTCTCCTCGGTGATTGCCCATATCCGTGAAATCGCAGGCGGTAATCTTGCCCATACGCTGCGCATTGATGGCCGCAGCGAGATGACCGAGCTGGCGCAGAGCGTTGACCATATGCAGACCGCGCTGATCGACACCGTGACTAACGTGCGTCAGGGGTCGGATGCGATCTACTCCGGCACCAGCGAAATCGCCGCCGGGAATAACGATCTCTCCTCGCGTACCGAAGAGCAGGCCTCTGCGCTGGAGCAAACCGCTGCCAGCATGGAAGAGCTGACCGCAACGGTGAAACAGAACGCTGAAAATGCCCGTCAGGCTTCGCTGCTGGCGCAGAGCGCCTCCGAAACCGCCGAGCGCGGCGGCAAAGTGGTCGATGGCGTGGTTAAAACCATGCATGAGATCGCCAACAGTTCGCAGAAAATCGCCGATATTATTAGCGTTATCGACGGCATTGCGTTCCAGACCAACATCCTCGCCCTTAACGCGGCGGTGGAGGCGGCGCGCGCCGGTGAGCAGGGTCGCGGCTTTGCGGTAGTTGCCGGCGAAGTGCGCAATCTGGCCAGCCGAAGTGCGAACGCCGCCAAAGAGATCAAATCTTTAATTGAAGATTCTGTCTCCCGTGTCGATACAGGTTCTGTACTGGTTGGAAGTGCAGGGGAGACGATGCTCGATATCGTCAACGCGGTAACGCGCGTCAATGACATCATGGGCGAGATTGCTTCCGCCTCTGATGAGCAGAGCCGCGGTATCGATCAGGTGGCGCTGGCCGTCTCCGAGATGGACCGCGTCACCCAGCAGAACGCCTCGCTGGTGCAGCAGTCCGCTGCTGCTGCGGCGGCGCTGGAGGAGCAGGCAAGCCGACTGACGCAAGCCGTTTCCGCCTTCCGCCTGACCGCGACGGCGGGTAAAGCGCAGGCCGCACGGCAACCGGCGATGAGCGCGACGCTTGCTCCGGCACGCAGCCGGGCGGTTGCCGCCGGGAAAGAAGAGAACTGGGAAACGTTTTAAGCAAGGTTGCAACGCCGGGCGGTGACGCCCGGTATCAGAATAAAGATGAAAAATATGTCACACCACAAAAGTGGCACCGCCAAAAGCCGTGCTCGTTGCATCCTGAACTGAGTTGAGAAGGCGCTATGACAACATCTATCCCTAACGGGCAAACGTCATCAATATTGCAGCAGATGACCCAGCGCCTGGCGCTCTCCGATGCGCATTTCCGTCGGATATGCCAATTAATTTACCAGCGCGCCGGGATCGTTCTTGCCGATCATAAACGCGACATGGTTTACAACCGCCTCGTTCGCCGCTTGCGTACGCTGGGGTTAGATGATTTTGGCCGCTATCTGAGCATGCTGGAAGCGAACCAGAACAGCGCCGAGTGGCAGGCGTTTATCAACTCACTGACCACCAACCTCACCGCGTTTTTCCGCGAAGCGCACCACTTTCCGGTGCTGGCTGAGCATGCGCGTAAGCGCACCGGCGAGTATCGCATCTGGAGCGCGGCCGCCTCGACCGGGGAAGAGCCCTACTCGCTGGCGATCACCCTCGCCGATGCGCTGGGCATGGCACCTGGCCGCTTTAAAGTCTTTGCCAGCGATATCGACACCGAAGTGCTGGAGAAGGCACGCAGCGGCATCTACCGGCTTGATGAGCTGAAGACCCTCTCGCCGCAGCAGATGCAGCGCTACTTTATGCGCGGCACCGGGCCGCACGCGGGTCTGGTGCGTGTGCGCCAGGAGCTGGCGAACTATGTTGAGTTCACCACCCTTAACCTGCTGGATAAGCAGTACAACGTTCCGGGACCGTTTGACGCGATCTTCTGCCGTAACGTGATGATTTATTTTGATAAAACGACGCAACAGGACATTCTGCATCGTTTCGCTCCGCTGCTTAAACCGGACGGATTACTGTTTGCCGGGCATTCGGAGAATTTCAGCAACCTCGTGCGCGAGTTTAGCCTGCGTGGGCAAACAGTTTATGCGCTGAGTAAGGATAAAGCATGAGTAAAATCAGGGTGTTGTCCGTCGATGATTCCGCATTGATGCGGCAAATCATGACCGAAATTATCAATAGCCACAGCGATATGGAGATGGTGGCAACCGCGCCGGATCCGTTAGTGGCGAGGGATTTGATTAAGAAATTCAATCCGGATGTCTTAACCCTGGACGTGGAAATGCCGCGCATGGATGGGCTGGATTTTCTTGAAAAACTGATGCGTCTGCGTCCGATGCCGGTGGTGATGGTCTCCTCACTGACCGGTAAAGGTTCAGAAGTGACGCTGCGCGCGCTGGAGCTGGGGGCGATTGATTTCGTCACCAAACCGCAAATCGGCATTCGCGAAGGCATGCTGGCCTACAGCGAAATGATCGCGGAGAAAGTCCGCACCGCATCGCGCGCCCGTATCGCGGCGCATAAACCGATGCCGGCACCGGCAACCTTAAAAGCCGGTCCGCTGCTTAGCTCGGAAAAATTGTTGGTGATTGGCGCGTCAACGGGCGGAACAGAGGCAATTCGCCATGTACTCCAGCCATTGCCGCTCTCAAGTCCGGGTATTCTGATTACGCAGCACATGCCGCCGGGCTTTACCCGCTCGTTTGCTGAACGCCTGAATAAACTCTGTCAGATCAGCGTGAAAGAGGCAGAAGACGGCGAGCGTGTATTACCAGGGCACGCGTACATTGCGCCTGGTGATAAGCATATGGAGCTGGCCCGTAGCGGTGCCAACTACCAGATTAAAATTCACGATGGTCCGCCGGTAAACCGGCACCGGCCATCGGTTGATGTGTTGTTTCATTCGGTGGCGAAACATGCGGGGCGCAACGCCGTGGGGGTTATTCTCACGGGCATGGGCAACGATGGCGCCGCCGGGATGTTAGCGATGCACCAGGCGGGCGCCTGGACCATCGCACAGAACGAAGCAAGTTGTGTGGTGTTCGGCATGCCGCGTGAGGCCATCAATATGGGTGGCGTCAGCGAAGTGGTCGATCTTAGCCAGGTAAGCCAGCAGATGCTGGCGAAAATCAGTGCCGGACAGGCAATACGTATTTAACGAGGAGTGAAGTTATATGGCGGACAAAGAGCTCAGATTTCTGGTTGTGGACGACTTTTCCACTATGCGTCGAATTGTGCGCAACCTGTTAAAAGAGCTGGGATTCAACAACGTCGAAGAAGCTGAAGACGGCGTTGATGCGCTCAATAAACTCCAGGCCGGTGGTTTTGGTTTCGTCATCTCTGACTGGAACATGCCAAACATGGACGGTCTGGAACTGCTTAAAACCATTCGTGCAGACAGCAACATGGCCTCTATGCCGGTGCTGATGGTCACGGCCGAAGCGAAAAAAGAGAACATCATTGCTGCAGCGCAGGCGGGTGCAAGCGGCTATGTGGTGAAACCATTCACGGCGGCAACCCTCGAAGAGAAGCTTGGCAAGATCTTCGAGAAACTTGGCATGTGAGGACTGGACAAATGATGCAACCTTCAATTAAACCCACGGAAGAGCATTCACCCAGCGAGATCATTGCCCGCATTGGTAGCCTGACGCGCATGCTGCGCGACAGCCTGCGCGAACTGGGTCTTGACCAGGCGATTGCTGAAGCAGCGGAAGCGATTCCGGATGCCCGTGACCGTCTCGACTATGTGGTGCAGATGACCGCCCAGGCGGCAGAGCGCGCGCTGAACAGCGTTGAAGCCTCACAGCCGCACCAGGATGAGATGGAAAAAGGCTCGAAAGCGCTGACCAAGCGCTGGGATGAGTGGTTTGAAAACCCGATCGAGCTGACCGATGCCCGTGAACTGGTTACCGACACGCGTCAGTTCCTCGCGGAAGTACCGGGTCACACCAGCTTTACCAACGCCCAACTGCTCGACATCATGATGGCGCAGGATTTCCAGGATCTTACCGGTCAGGTGATCAAGCGCATGATGGATGTTATCCAGGAGATTGAGCGCCAGCTGTTGATGGTGTTGCTGGAGAACATGCCGGAGCAGTCCGCGCGTCCGAAACGTGAAAACGAAAGCCTGCTCAATGGCCCACAACTCGACGTGACCAAAGCGGGCGTTGTGGCAAGCCAGGATCAGGTGGACGATCTGCTGGACAGCCTCGGCTTCTGATTTCGCATCAGACGTGGCGCTAAAAGCGGGAAGGGGAGAGCCTTCCCGCTTTTCAAAAACAGACGCACACATACCCCCTTTACGTGGCCTGCGCGTGAATCATTCCTGCCCAAAAGGCGAAAACCCCCTCTTTTTATGCCTTACTCTGCCCATTAGACCCGCTTGACTCTGGCAATATGACGTCACACCTGTAACCCCGGACGTTGAACGTGGCCTCTGAAGATAACGACGACAAAACAGAATCGCCCACCGCGCAACGATTGCAAAAAGCGCGCGATGAGGGGCAGATCCCGCGATCCAAAGAGCTGACCTCGGTGCTGATTATGCTGGCCGGCGTCTGTATCCTCTGGTTTGGCGGCGCGTCGTTTGGTCATCGTCTCTCGATGGTGCTCTCCTCCGGGTTACGTTTCGATCACAAAATTATTAGCGACCAGAACCTGATCCTCGGCCAAATCATCATGATGCTGAAGACGGCACTGATCGGCATGCTGCCGCTGCTGGTCGGCGTGGTGATTATCGCGCTGGTGGCCCCGGTGCTGCTGGGCGGCCTGGTGTTCAGCACCAAAACGCTGGCGTTTAAGTTCTCCAAGCTCAACCCGATTAGCGGCATTGGACGTCTCTTTTCTGCCCAGGTTGCGGCAGAGCTGGTTAAAGCGTTGATGAAAGCCCTGCTGATGGGCGGGGTTGCTGGCCTGTTTCTCTGGCAGCACTGGCCAGACATGATGCGCCTGATGAGCGAATCGCCGCTGACGGCGATGGCCAGCGCCATGAACATTGCCGGGCTCTGCGCGCTGCTGGTTTCGCTGAGCATCATCCCGATGGTCGGCTTCGACGTTTTCTGGCAGATCTACAGCCACCTGAAAAAATTGCGCATGTCACGCCAGGATATTCGCGACGAATTTAAACAGAGCGAAGGCGACCCGCATGTGAAGGGGCGTATTCGCCAGATGCAGCGCTCCGCCGCCCGCCGTCGCATGATGGCAGACGTGCCGAAAGCGGATGTGATTGTCACTAACCCGACGCACTACTCCGTGGCCCTGCAGTATGACGAGAACAAAATGAGCGCGCCGAAAGTGGTCGCCAAAGGTGCGGGTGCCGTGGCGCTGCGTATTCGTGAGTTGGGCACTGAAAACCGCGTGCCGATCCTCGAGGCACCGCCGCTGGCGCGTGCGCTCTATCGTCACGCTGAAATTGGTCAGCAAATCCCGGGCCAGCTCTATGCGGCAGTTGCCGAAGTGCTGGCGTGGGTATGGCAGTTGAAACGCTGGCGTCTGTCCGGCGGACAACGACCTGTTAAACCTGAGAATCTCCCGGTGCCAGAGGCGCTGGACTTTTTGAAAGAGAAGGACACTGATGGCTAATCTGGTGGCAATGCTGCGTCTGCCGAACAATTGGAAATCGACCCAGTGGCAAGTGCTCGCCGGGCCGGTGCTCATATTGCTTATTTTGTCGATGATGGTGCTGCCGCTGCCGGCGTTTGTCCTCGACCTGCTGTTTACCTTTAACATTGCGCTGTCAATCATGGTGCTGCTGGTGGCAATGTTCACCCAGCGCACCCTTGAATTCGCCGCGTTCCCGACCATTCTGCTCTTCACCACGCTGTTGCGTCTGGCGCTGAACGTCGCCTCTACCCGTATCATCCTGATGGAAGGGCATACCGGCGGCGCGGCGGCAGGTCGCGTGGTGGAAGCGTTCGGCCACTTCCTCGTTGGCGGTAACTTCGCCATCGGTATCGTGGTCTTTATCATCCTCGTGATCATCAACTTTATGGTTATCACCAAGGGTGCGGGGCGTATCGCTGAAGTGGGCGCGCGTTTCGTACTGGACGGGATGCCGGGTAAACAGATGGCGATTGACGCCGACCTTAACGCCGGGATTATCGGTGAAGAAGAGGCTAAGCGTCGTCGTAGCGAAGTGACCCAGGAGGCGGATTTCTACGGCTCCATGGACGGTGCAAGTAAGTTCGTGCGTGGTGATGCCGTCGCCGGGATTTTGATCATGGTGATCAACGTCATCGGCGGTCTGCTGGTGGGTGTGATCCAGCATGGTATGTCGATGGGCGATGCGGGCTCAACCTACACTCTGCTGACCATCGGTGATGGCCTGGTTGCGCAGATCCCGGCGCTGGTGATCTCTACCGCTGCGGGCGTTATCGTAACCCGCGTCAGTACCGATCAGGACGTTGGCCAGCAGATGGTCGGCCAGCTCTTCAGCAACCCGCGCGTCATGATGCTGAGCGCCGGCGTACTCGGTCTGCTCGGCATGGTGCCGGGCATGCCAAACTTCGTCTTCCTTCTCTTCACCGCCGCGCTGCTGGGGCTTGCCTGGTGGCTGCGTGGCAAAGAGCAGAAAGCGCCGCTGGACGCCGCACCGGTGAAATTGCCGGAGAATACCCAGGCGGTGGAAGCCACCTGGAGCGATGTGCAGCTGGAAGATAACCTCGGGATGGAAGTGGGCTACCGCCTGATCCCGATGGTCGATTTCCAGCAGGATGGCGAACTGCTTGGGCGTATTCGCAGTATTCGTAAGAAATTTGCGCAGGATATGGGCTTCCTGCCGCCGGTGGTGCATATCCGTGACAATATGGATCTGCCGCCTGCGCGCTACCGTATTTTGATGAAAGGTGTAGAAATTGGCAGCGGCGAAGCCTATCCGGGCCGCTGGCTGGCGATTAACCCTGGCACGGCGGCAGGCTCGCTGCCGGGCGAAGCGACCGTCGATCCGGCCTTTGGCCTGGCGGCAATCTGGATTGAGAGCGCTCTGAAAGAGCAGGCGCAGATCCAGGGCTTTACCGTAGTGGAAGCGAGTACTGTGGTCGCGACCCATCTTAACCATCTGATTGGGCAGTACGCGCCTGAGCTGTTTGGCCGTCAGGAAGCGCAGCAGCTGCTTGACCGCGTCAGCCAGGAGATGCCGAAGCTGACTGAAGATCTGGTCCCGGGCGTGGTGACACTGACGACGCTGCATAAAGTGCTGCAAAACCTGCTGGCAGAGCGCGTGCCAATCCGCGATATGCGCACCATTCTGGAAACGCTTGCCGAGCATGCACCGCTGCAAAACGATCCGCACGAACTCACCGCCGTGGTGCGCGTGGCACTGGGCCGCGCTATTACCCAGCAGTGGTTCCCAGGCACTGGTGAAGTGCAGGTGATTGGTCTTGATACCCCGCTTGAGCGCCTGTTGTTACAAGCCCTGCAGGGCGGTGGCGGCCTCGAGCCGGGTCTGGCGGATCGTCTGCTGGAACAGACTCAGGAAGCGCTCTCCCGCCAGGAGATGCTCGGCGCGCCGCCAGTGCTGCTGGTCAACCATGCGCTGCGTCCGCTGCTGGCCCGCTTCCTGCGCCGCAGCCTGCCGCAGCTGGTGGTGCTGTCGAATATGGAGATGTCCGACAACCGCAGCATTCGCATGACCGCGACCATCGGAGGCAAATAATGCGCAAACTCGCTTTACTGCTTTTCACGCTGCCGATGCTGGCGCACGCCATGGGTGAGGGCACCTGGCAGGCGAGCAGTATCGGCATCACGCTCGCCAACCGTGGCGTGGTTGCCTCCTCATCGCAGCTCGGCCCCACCGGGCCGGTTAGCGGGCTGATGACCGATGTCTCCTGGCGTTACGAGCTGAATGGCCCGACGCCTGCTGGTCTGATTGTGCGCCTCTGTTCACAGGCGCGCTGCGTGGCGCTGGATGGCCAGAGCGGCACTACCCGTGCGTTTAACGGTGTACCGGCGCTTGAGCCGCTGCGCTATGTCTGGGAAGTGCCGGGCGGCGGGCGCTTATGGCCCACGCTGACGGTGCGCAGCAACCAGGTTATCGTTAACTATCGCCGCCCTCCGGCGCAGCCCTGACCTGTAAACTCAACCAGTTAGCATGACATTTCATCGAGAATCCCGCCGTTCGCGCGGGATTTTGCTATCTGCTCCGCAATTTTGACCTCTCCTTTTGATGCAAAAGAAACGCTGTTTTATAAATCAGTGAAGCGAGTATTGGCACTCTTTGCATTTTTGCCAGATGGCGCATGTTGATGGCAGAAACAGAAAGGTTTCCCCTTGCGCATCCCCTTACTTTAGCCGTGTAAGAAATTCCTTTGACTCAGCCGGATCGTCAAAGGTCCCCCAAAATGAACAGGGTTGACGGCAATGAAAACACAAAAAATTGGACTGGCTAATTACCTGGCCTACGGGTCGGGCGATTTTCTGGGTGCAGGCACGACGGCGCTTACCGCCGCATGGTTACTCTACTTCTACACCACCTTTTGCGGCCTGACGCCGATTGAAGCGACCTTTATCTTTGCCGCCGCAAGGGTGCTGGATGCGGTGGTCAGCCCGCTGATGGGCTTCCTCACCGATAACTTCGGCTCGACCCGCTTAGGCAAGCGCTTTGGTCGGCGTAAATTCTTTATTCTGCTCGGTATTCCCTGCGTATTTAGCTACTCAATCATGTGGGTAGGGGATATGAGCTTCTGGTATTACCTGCTTACTTATCTGCTGTTTGACGTGGTCTACACCATGATCCTGGTGCCCTATGAGACGCTGGTGCCGGAGATGACCGATGATTTCAAACAGAAAACCAAATTCTCCGGCGCGCGCATCTCTATGGCGCAGATGTCGGCGATCCTCGCCTCGTTCCTGCCTGGAGTGCTGCTGACGCATTTTGGTAAAGACAACGCCGTCTCCTTCTTCTATGCCAGCCTGGTCTTCTCGGTGCTGTGCGCCATTATGCTGACCTTTGTCTGGATCTTTACCTGGGAGCGCCCGCGTGAAGAGTGGACAGAAGCGGCACTGCGTGCTGAAGAGGAGAAGAAGAGTTTGACGCTCGGGCAGAGCCTGCGCCGGCTGGTGGTGGAACTAAGCTCGACGCTGCGCATTAAAATTTTCCGCCAGCATCTTGGCATGTATCTCGGCGGCTATATCGCCCAGGATGTGTTTAACGCCGTCTTCACCTACTACGTGGTGTTTGTGCTGATGCAGGAGGCGTCGTTAGCCTCGAACCTGCTCGGCACGATGGCGATTTTCCAGTTCATCGCGGTGATCGCCATGATCCCGCTCTGCATCCGCTTCGGACCGGCGCCCTCCTACCGCATGGTGGTGGTGCTGTTTGGCCTGAGTGCCGTCTCCTACGCGGTGCTCTACTACGCGGGCTTAAGCGATGTCTACTCGCTGCTACTGCTGATCTCTGCCGTGGCGGGCCTGGGACGCGGCGGCATCAACTATGTGCCATGGAATACTTACACCTATATTGCCGATATCGATGAAGTGGTCACCGGCCAGCGCCGCGAAGGGATCTTCGCCGGGATCATGACGCTGACCCGTAAAGCCTCGCAGGCGGGGGCAGTGATGCTGGTGGGCATTGTGATGCAGGCCTCCGGTTTTGTCTCCGGGCAGAAAACCCAGTTGCCGGAAGTGAGCCACACCATTTTGATGGTCATGTGTTTCGGCACCGTCGCCGTGCTCTGCTGCGGTTTCCTCGTCTCCCTGCGCTTTAAGCTCAACCTGAAAACCCACAGCGTGCTGCGTGCAGAGACGGCAAAAATGCGCCAGAACGGCCGCGCAATGCCGGAGAACATCACGCCAGAGGCGCGTGAAACGGTCGAGATGCTGGCGGGGATGCCGTATGAATCCCTGTGGGGTAATAACAACATTGGTTTCCTGAATCGCAATAAACCGGCTGCGCCCACGCTGGAAGAGGCGCATCTTAAATCGACTTATAACTGAGGTTAATACTATGAAGGTTTGGCCTGTCAAACAGAGCCCCTTACTGCGTCAGCCAGAGCGTTTTATCGCCCGTGATGAACTGAAAGCGTTGATCCGCAAGGTGACGCACAATCTCGTCAACATTCACGATGATAGCGGCGAATTTTTACTCCGTCTCGACGATGGTCGTGTGATTGACACTAAAGGCTGGGCCGGATGGGAGTGGACCCACGGCGTCGGGCTGTACGGGATGTATCAGTATTATCGCCAGACCGGCGATGAGTACATTCTTGGCGTGATTGATAGCTGGTTTGCCGATCGCTTTGCCGAGGGGGCAACCACTAAAAACGTCAATACCATGGCACCGTTCCTGACGCTGGCGTACCGCTATGAAGAGACGCGCAACCCGGCGTTTCTACCCTGGCTGGAGAGTTGGGCAGAGTGGGCGATGAGTGAGATGCCGCGCACCGATCACGGCGGCATGCAGCACATCACGCTGGCGGAAGAGAACCACCAGCAGATGTGGGACGACACGCTGATGATGACGGTGCTGCCACTGGCGAAGATCGGCAAATTGCTCAACAAACCGGAGTATGTGGAAGAGGCGGTCTACCAGTTCCTGCTGCATGTGCAGAATCTGATGGATCGCGAAACGGGGCTGTGGTTCCACGGCTGGAACTATGAGGGGATGCACAACTTCGCGAAAGCGCGCTGGGCGCGGGGCAACAGCTGGCTGACAATTGTCATCCCTGATTTTCTCGAGCTGGTGGATCTGCCGGAAAACAACGCGGTGCGCCGTTATCTGGTACAGGTGCTGAATGCGCAGATAGCGGCGCTGGCGAAATGCCAGCATCAGAGCGGCCTGTGGCATACGCTGCTGGACGATCCCGACTCCTATCTGGAAGCCTCCGCCACCGCCGGGTTTGCCTATGGCATGCTGAAGGCGCTGCGCAAGCGTTATATCAGCGCCGATTATGCGCCGGTTGCGGAGCGGGCGGTGAAGGCGATTGTCGAAAATATCTCACCGGAAGGTGAGTTGTTGCAGGTCTCATTCGGCACAGGGATGGGCAGCGATCTCGAGTTTTATCGTCAGATCCCATTAACCTCCATGCCCTATGGCCAGGCGATGGCGATGCTCTGTTTGACCGAGTATCTACGCAAATATTTTTGAGTGTGATGAAAAAGAAAACCCCGGCAAGCCGGGGTTTTTTATTGGGATAGCGTTGGAGATGTTATCTTTCGCCAGCCACTCTGCGCAACCTGATGCCGGATGGCGGCTAACGCCTTATCCGGCCTACGCGTTCATATTGGCCGGATAAATCGTAGGCCTGATAAGCGAAGCGCCATCAGGCAACGGCATGGCAATTACATACGCTCGACGGTTTCGATGCCCAGCGTCTCCAGACCCAGCTTCAGGGTTTTCGACGTCAGCAGCGCCAGCTTCAGGCGGCTGAGGCGAATCTCATCGCTTTCGGCGGTGAGGATCGGGCAGTGCTCGTAAAAGCCAGAGAAGAGACCAGCGACATCATAGAGATAAGCGCACATCACGTGCGGCGTGCCTTCACGGGCAACCACGCTCAGGGTCTCTTCAAACTGCAGCAGACGCGCGGCCAGCTGCGCTTCACGCTCTTCGCGGATCGCCACCTGCGCGTTTTCCAGCACCTGCTCCTCAATGCCCGCTTTGCGGAACACCGACAGCACGCGGGTGTAGGCGTACTGCATATACGGCGCGGTGTTACCCTCAAACGCCAGCATATTGTCCCAGTCGAAGACGTAATCGGTGGTGCGGTTTTTCGACAGGTCGGCATATTTCACCGCGCCAATACCAACAGCATTCGCCAGCTTCTCCAGCTCGTCCGCAGGCATCTCCGGGTTCTTCTCCGCCACCAGGCGACGGGCGCGCTCCAGCGCTTCGTCCAGCAGATCGGAGAGTTTCACCGTCCCGCCCGCGCGGGTTTTAAACGGCTTGCCATCTTTGCCCAGCATCATGCCGAACATGTGGTGCTCCAGCGGTACCGACTCCGGCACATAGCCCGCTTTACGCACGATGGTCCATGCCTGCATCAGATGCTGGTGCTGGCGGGAGTCGATGTAGTAGAGCACGCGATCGGCATGCAGGGTTTCATAACGGTACCTGGCGCAGGCGATATCCGTGGTGGTGTAGAGGTAGCCGCCATCCTTCTTCTGGATGATGACGCCCATCGGTTCGCCCTCTTTATTTTTGTATTCGTCGAGGAAGACCACGGTGGCGCCTTCGCTCTCAACTGCCAGCCCTTTGGCTTTCAGATCGGCGACGATGCCCGGCAGCATCGGGTTGTAGAGGCTTTCACCCATCACATCTTTACGTGTCAGGGTAACGTTCAGGCGCTCATAGGCCTGCTGGTTCTGGCTCATGGTGATATCGACCAGCTTGCGCCACATTTCACGGCAATACTCATCGCCACCCTGCAGCTTAACCACGTAGCTGCGCGCGCGCTCGGCAAAGGCGGCATCTTCGTCGTAGTGTTTTTTCGCTTCGCGGTAGAATCCTTCCAGGTCCGCCAACGCCATTTCACCCGCGTTCTCCTGCTGCTTAAGCTCAAGGAAGGCGATCAGCATGCCGAACTGGGTACCCCAGTCGCCGACATGGTTCGCGCGGATCACATTGTGACCGAGGAACTCAAGGGTGCGCACGGCGGCATCGCCGATGATGGTGGAGCGCAGGTGGCCAACGTGCATCTCTTTCGCCACGTTCGGCGCGGAGTAGTCCACCACAATGGTCTGCGGCTGCGGAACAGAGACCCCAAGGCGATCGGATTTCAGCGCCTGGTCAACGTTTTCAGCGAGAAACTCCGGCGCGAGGAAGATATTGATAAAACCAGGACCCGCGATCTCCACTTTGTGGGCGATGCCATCAAGGGAGAGGTGAGTCAGAACTTGCTCAGCGAGTTGTCGCGGGGCCATACCCAGTTTTTTGGCAACTGCCATCACGCCGTTAGCCTGATAGTCGCCGAACTGAACTTTAGCTGACTGCCGGACCTGCGCTTCGCACTCTGCGGGGGCGCCTGCCGCAATCATGGCCTGACTGACTTTTTCTGAGAGAAGTGCCTGAATATTCACCGGGATACCTTACATTTGCGACGCCGCGAAAGAGGGCGGCGTCCGGGTGTTTATGAAAGGCGGGAGTATACTGCAAATGCCCGGTGGCGTCAGCACCGCATAACACGGTAGATTATGCGCTTTGTTATGAGTTGCGAGCACTGTTATGCGCCATTGGCAAACTATCGAAGAGTTGCAGGATATCGTGGAAGATCTGCCGCGTTTTACCACGGATCTGCAAAATTTCACTTCCCGTCTTGGGCTCTCTATCGCACCCTTAGATGCCGACCATATCTCCCTGCGTTGCCATCAGAACGCCACGGCGGAGCGCTGGCGGCGCGGGTTTGAGCAGTGCGGTGAACTGCTGTCGGAAAATATCATCAATGGCCGCCCCATCTGCCTGTTCAAGCTGCACGAGCCGGTCTGCGTTGAGCACTGGCAGTTCAGCGTGGTGGAGCTGCCCTGGCCGGGTGAGAAGCGCTATCCCCATGAGGGGTGGGAGCACATTGAAATCGTCCTGCAGGGCGAGGTGGAAACGCTGAATGCCCGGGCGCTGGCGCTGTTGGGTGATGAAGGGCTGAGCCAGCCGGGGATCGCGGTTAAAACCAGCGCGCCAAAAGGCGAGCGCGAGCGGCTGCCCAACCCGACGCTGGCGGTGACGGATGGCAAAGTGACGGTGAAGTTTCACCCGTGGAGCATTGAAGCGATTGTTGCCAGCGAGCAGTAAAGGCACGAGGTGAGGCCACTCTGCGCGGGTGATAAGAGGAAAAGGAGACGTGATGACATTACTGGAGATCTGCTGTTACAGCGTTGAGGATGCGCTTATCGCCGGGCAGCACGGCGCCGATCGTATTGAGTTTTGCGCCGCACCGAAAGAGGGCGGCCTGACCCCATCCTTCGGCGCGTTGCAGGCGGTGCGTGAGGCGGTGACCATTCCCGTTCACCCGATTGTGAGACCACGCGGCGGCGATTTTTGCTATCGCGACGATGAGTTTCGCGTGCTGCTGGCAGATATCGCGCGGGTGCGCGAGCTTGGCTTTCCGGGCGTGGTGACTGGCGTACTCAATGAGGACGGTGAAGTCGATGTGGCGAGAATGGCGCAGATAATGCGCGCCGCAGAGGGGATGGCGGTGACATTTCATCGCGCCTTCGATATGTGCGCCAATCCGCACCAGGCCGTTGAAATATTGGCACAATCAGGCGTGGCGCGCATCCTGACGTCCGGGCAGCAGGCGACGGCGGAAAAAGGAGTTTCACTTATTACGGAACTAAATGCACTTCCCGGTGTTCCAATCATTATGGCTGGCGCAGGTGTGCGTCCTGACAACCTTGAACTGTTTCTTCGCGCCGGAGTGAAAGAGGTGCATAGCTCGGCAGGACGCTGGACGGCGTCGCCGATGCGCTATCGCAATAGCGGATTATCGATGTCATCCGATGCGAGCGCTGATGAATATGCCCGCTACGGTGTCGACAAAGAGGCCGTCGCAGAGATGAAAGCGCTGATTGTTCACTACCGCCAGTAACCGTTTTTACCGCCGCATCATGTCGCCCAATGTGATGCTTGCTTGTACCAGGCCCCTGCCATTAACAGGGGCCTTTTTTTGTCTACGGTTTACGGGCAATGAGCACCGCGCGCAGCGGCGCGGGGTAGCCTTCCACCGTTTTTGTGCGGTCTTTGGGGTCAAGGAAGTCGGCCAGCGATTCGGTCACCATCCATGACGTGCGGCGCTGCTCATCGCAGCTTGTCACGTTGGCATCGACGATGCGCACATCGACAAAACCACACTTCTCCAGCCAGTTTTTCAGCGCCAGCGCGGAGGGGATAAAGTAGACGTTGCGCATCTGCGCGTAGCGGTCGCCCGGCACCAGCACGGTGTTTTCATCGCCTTCCACCACCAGCGTTTCCAGCACCAGCTCACCCTCTTTAACCAGCTGATCTTTCAACTGCCAGAGATGCTCCAGCGGCGAGCGGCGATGGTAGAGCACGCCCATGGAAAAGACCGTGTCGAAGGCATTCAGCGCAGGCAGTTGCTCAATACCGAGCGGCAGCAGATGCGCGCGTCGATCGTCGCCTAACAACTTGCGCACCGCTTCAAACTGGCAGAGGAAAAGCTGAGTGGGGTCGATACCGACCGCCAGCTGCGCTCCCGCGCCAATCATGCGCCACAGGTGATACCCGCTGCCGCAGCCGACATCCAGAATAGTGCGTCCACGCAGGTCAGAAAGATGCGGCAGAACGCGATCCCACTTCCAGTCCGAGCGCCATTCGGTGTCGATATCAAGACCGTAGAGTGAAAACGGCCCTTTACGCCACGGCATCAGGTTACGCAGCAGCGTCTCCATCCCCTTTAACTGCCCGGCGCTTAACGGTTCGGCGCTACGTGCGGTGACGCCATTGACGAAATCGATCGAGTCCGGCGTCAGGCTGGGCAGGAATTCCACGGCGTTGTTCCACTGCTTGAACTGCCCGTGCAGAGTCTCGCGTTGCCAGGCGGCGATTTGCGCTGGTAAGGTCTCCAGCCAGTGGGCGAGGGGCCCGGTGGCGATCTGCTGATAGAAACGGCCAAACTCGATCATGACTGCACCGCCTTCAGTGCCACCAGTGAACCGAAGTTAAAGCACTGGAACCACAATTCGCTGTGCTCAAAACCCGCGGTGCGCAGGCGCGCTTTGTGGGCCTCAACGGAGTCCGTCAGCATCACATTTTCCAGCATGCTGCGCTTCTGGCTAATCTCCAGCTCGCTGTAACCGTTGGCGCGTTTAAAGTCGTGGTGCATGTTGAACAGCAGTTCGCCGACGGTGTGATCTTCAAAACTGAATTTCTCCGACAGCACCAGTGCGCCGCCCGGGTTCAGCCCCTGGTAAACTTTTTGCAACAGCTTCAGACGGTCGTCGGGTTCGAGAAATTGCAGGGTGAAGTTAAGTACCACCAGCGAGGCGTTGTTAATCTCGATATCGCGAATATCGCCCTCAATCACCTCAACCGGCGTTGGCGCTTTATAGGCATCAATATGACGGCGGCAGCGTTCAACCATCGCAGGCGAGTTGTCGACGGCAATAATTTTGCAGTTTTCATGATGAATATTGCGGCGCACCGAGAGCGTGGCGGCGCCCAGCGAGCAGCCGAGATCGTAAACTTGCGTGCCGGGCTGCACGAAGCGCTCCGCCAGCATGCCGATCATCGAAATAATATTGGAGTAACCCGGAACGGAACGCTGGATCATATCCGGGAAGACTTCAGCTACCCGTTCATCGAAGGTCCAGTCGCCGAGGCGGGCGATAGGCGCGGAAAAAAGCGTGTCGCGGTGAGACATAGTGTAAATATCCGGGAAAACAAAGGGGCGTATTGTGCGCTAACGCAGGGAGAAAACCAACTCCCAGGGCATATACCACACATTCGCCAGCACCATCAGCAACAGGGAGCAGAGCGTTGCGCCCATCCCGTAACGCCGCCAGTAGGCCAGCCGGTGATGCAAACCGTAATAGTGCATCAGGCGGCCAATAATAAGCATGATGCCGCAGAGATGTACCATCCAGTTTTGCGCACCGTTCATCTCCATAAACAGCAGCAGGATCATGGCAATGGGAATGTACTCAACGGCGTTGCCGTGAATACGTATCGCGTTCTGCAACTCACTAAACCCGCCGTCGCCAAAGCTCACACGGTACTGCATACGCAGACGAATCACATCAGAAGCAAATTTAACCAGTAATAACGCACCCAGCACGGCATACAACGCGCTTACCATACAAACTCCCTTTAAGGTTACGGCGATGGCTCGTCAATGATAGGTGCTGCGCTTAAAAAAGAGAAGATTGTAACGGCAGGGAGGGGGCTTCACCGACGATCGGCATCGCAGTGCGAAGATCCTGCCACAGCGTCTCGACCAGCTCGGGAGCATGGGCAATATCAGGCGTGTGCAGAAACAGATAGGGCGTGGTGGTCTGCTCCCAGATGGGTAGTTTGTTTAACCAGACGGCGAAGAGTTCGCGGTTCTGCGCCATATCGTCACTGCCGATAAAGCGCACCATCGGATGCGCGGCGGTGACCAGCGCGTGCACCGGCACTTTCGGCTTCTTGCGCTGGGCTTCGCGCACCGCTTCGCTGTGTGGTTTCGCGCTGTGCACCGGGCGGCTGTCGAGCATCACGCGGTTAACTTTACGGGCGTGCAGCCCCTGGTTTAGGGCTTTCTCCTCTTCGCCTTTTTCAAAGAAGGCGGGGTGTCGCACCTCGACACCGTAAGTAAAGCCTGCGGGCAGCGCATCAAGAAAAGCCCACAGCGCAGGGAGATCGCGCGGGCCAAAGGTCGCTGGCAACTGGAGCCAGTACTGCCCAATCCTGCCTGCGAGCGGCGACATGCGGCTAAAAAATTCGTGGGTGAGATCATCACAGTTACGCAGCGCCGCCTGATGGGAGATGGTAGCGGGAAACTTAAAGCAGAAGCGGAAATCATCGCTGGTCTGATCGTGCCAGCGCGCGACAATCTCCGCTTTCGGTAGCGCATAGAGCGTGGTGTTGCCCTCGACACAATTGAAGTGACGGGCATACTCCTCAAGGGAGGTGATCCCAAGGCGCATCCATTTCGGATGCGACCACTGCGGCAGGCCGATATAGATCATAATGCGGCGATAATCTCCTCGCTGCTGCGCACGCGACCGATACGCGGGAAGATGTTTTTCATGCTGCCCTGATGCTGTTCGGCATCGGCGGCGCTGCAAGCGTCTTCGGCGATGACCAGTGAAAAGCCCATCTCCCAGGCGTTGCGGGCGGTGGATTCGACGCCGATATTGGTCGAAATGCCGCACAGCACGATGGTGTCGATACCGCGACGGCGCAGTTGCATTTCCAGATCGGTGCCATAGAAAGCGCCCCACTGGCGTTTTGTTACCTCAATATCGCTCGCCTGTTTGCCAAGCGCTGCCGGGTAATCCCACCAGTTTTCCGGCAGGCCGTGACCGCCCATCTCGGCATCCACCGGCTGTTTCAGCGCTTCGGCAAAATCCGCCGACCAGCCGACACGCACCAGCACCACCGGCGCGCCGTTAGCACGAAACTTCCCGGCCAGCCGCGCCGAGCGCGCTACGACGTCCTGCGCAGTGTGTGGGCCGCCGGCAAAGGGCAGAATGCCTTCCTGAAGATCGATAACCACCAGTGCCGTTTTCGCTGTGTTGAGTTCCAGCATGTTCACTCCTGAAAAAAATAATCGCGTTGGGGCGTTACCTTACGCGCTCTTTCCGCGCGCCGGGTTTACAATTTTTGTTAAATTTTGTGAGAATGCGCAATAAGCGCGCAGCAAACGTGCGTACAGTCGGTAGCGGGCTTATCGTGGGTCATTATTTCCAGTATAATAACCCCCTTTTTTCATCCAGATGTGACATACGAAAATAGCTGCCCCCAGCGCGCCTGCGCCGCAGGTGGTGGGTGATGCGCAGCTAATTAAGGGATATCTCATGCGTACAGTATATTGCGGGCAGCTCAATCAGACCCATGTCGGACAGCAAGTAACGCTTTGTGGGTGGGTCAACCGCCGTCGTGACCTCGGTAGCCTTATCTTTATCGATATGCGCGATCGCGAAGGCATCGTGCAGGTGTTTTTCGACCCGGACCGTCAGGATGCGTTCCAGCTCGCCTCTGAACTGCGTAATGAGTTCTGCATTCAAATTACCGGTACTGTCCGCGCCCGCGAAGGCAAAAATGCCAACAAAGAGATGGCCACCGGTGAAGTGGAAGTTTTCGCCACCGAACTGACCATCATCAACCGCGCCGACGCGCTGCCGCTCGATTCTAACCACGTCAACACCGAAGAAGCGCGCCTGAAGTACCGCTACCTCGACCTGCGCCGCCCTGAGATGGCGCAGCGCCTGAAGACCCGTGCGAAAATCACCAGCTTCGTGCGCCGCTTTATGGATGACCACGGTTTCCTCGACATCGAAACGCCGATGCTGACCAAAGCGACGCCGGAAGGCGCGCGCGATTACCTGGTGCCGAGCCGCGTGCATAAAGGCAAATTCTACGCGCTGCCGCAGTCCCCACAGCTTTTCAAACAGCTGCTGATGATGTCCGGCTTCGACCGTTACTACCAGATCGTCAAATGCTTCCGCGATGAAGATCTGCGCGCTGACCGCCAGCCGGAATTTACCCAGATCGATGTGGAAACCTCCTTTATGACCGCACCGCAGGTGCGTGAAGTGATGGAAGCGCTGGTTCGCCAGCTGTGGCAGGAAGTGAAAGGCGTCGATCTCGGTGAGTTCCCGATCATGACCTTTGCCGAGGCCGAGCGTCGTTACGGCTCCGATAAACCGGATCTGCGTAACCCGATGGAGCTGGTGGACGTTGCCGACCTGCTGAAAGCGGTTGAGTTCAAAGTCTTCTCAGGCCCGGCCAACGATGCCAAAGGCCGCGTTGCCGCACTGCGTGTGCCGGGCGGCGCGCAGCTTAGCCGTAAGCAGATTGATGACTACGGCAAGTTCGTCGAAATTTACGGCGCGAAAGGGCTGGCCTACATCAAAGTTAACGAAGCGGCGAAAGGCCTTGAGGGCATCACCAGCCCGGTCGCGAAATTCCTCAACGCTGAGATCGTGAGCGAAATTCTGTCGCGCACCGGCGCGCAGGATGGCGACATGATCTTCTTCGGCGCTGACAACAAGAAAGTGGTTGCCGATGCGCTGGGCGCGCTGCGTCTGAAGCTGGGTAAAGACCTGAGCCTGACCGACGAAAACAAATGGGCGCCGCTGTGGGTTATCGACTTCCCGATGTTTGAAGATGACGGCGAAGGCGGCCTGACGGCGATGCACCACCCGTTCACCGCGCCGCGCGACATGAGCCCGGCTGAGCTGAAAGCGGCACCGGAAACGGCGATCGCTAACGCCTACGATATGGTTATCAACGGCTACGAAGTGGGCGGCGGTTCCGTACGTATTCATAACGGCGAAATGCAGCAGACGGTGTTTGGCATTCTTGGTATCAATGAGCAGGAGCAGCGCGAGAAGTTCGGCTTCCTGCTTGACGCCCTGAAATATGGCACGCCGCCGCACGCGGGCCTGGCGTTTGGTCTTGACCGCCTGACCATGCTGCTGACCGGCACCGACAACATCCGTGATGTTATCGCATTCCCGAAAACCACGGCTGCGGCCTGCCTGATGACCGAAGCGCCGAGCTTTGGCAATCCGACCGCGCTGGCGGAACTCGGTATCTCTGTTATCAAAAAAGAGACGCCGGAGAATAAATAAGATGTCCTTTAAGCATCCCGTTTCTGTGCTGGTGGTGATTTATGCCGAAGAGACAAAACGGGTGCTGATGTTGCAGCGACGCGACGATCCCGAGTTCTGGCAGTCGGTTACCGGCAGCCTGGAGCCGGGTGAAAGCGCGTTGCAGGCCGCCGCGCGCGAAGTCATGGAAGAGGTCAATATCGATGTCGGCGCAGCGCCGCATCGTCTGATTGACTGCCAGCGCACGGTGGAATTTGAAATTTTTAGTCATTTACGTCATCGCTACGCGCCGGGTGTGACACACAACACCGAATCCTGGTTTTGTTTAGCGCTGCCCCACGAATGCCCGATTGTGTTTACCGAACATCTGGCGTACCGCTGGCTCGATGCGCCCGCTGCGGCGGCATTGACCAAGTCGTGGAGCAACCGGCAGGCGATTGAAGAATTTGTTATTAACGCCGCCTGAACGGCGGTTTTTTCTGGAGAATTTTTTATGGCAGGTCACAGTAAATGGGCCAACACCAAACACCGCAAAGCGGCACAGGATGCCAAACGCGGTAAGATCTTCACCAAAATTATTCGTGAGCTGGTAACAGCAGCACGTCTGGGCGGCGGCGACATCGCTTCTAACCCGCGTCTGCGCGCAGCGGTCGATAAAGCGCTCTCCAACAACATGACCCGTGACACCCTGAACCGCGCCATCGCACGCGGCGTCGGCGGCGATGACGACGCGAACATGGAAACCATTATTTATGAAGGTTACGGCCCTGGCGGCACCGCGGTGATGGTCGAGTGTCTGAGTGACAACCGTAACCGTACCGTTGCTGAAGTGCGTCACGCCTTCAGCAAGTGCGGCGGCAACCTGGGTACCGACGGCTCGGTGGCCTACCTGTTCAGCAAGAAAGGGGTGATCTCTTTCGAAGCGGGCGACGAAGACACCATTATGGAAGCAGCGCTGGAAGCGGGTGCTGAAGACGTTGTGACCTACGACGACGGTGCGATTGACGTTTACACTGCCTGGGAAGAGATGGGTGCCGTGCGCGATGCGCTGGAAGCCGCCGGTCTGAAAGCGGACAACGCTGAAGTGTCGATGATCCCCTCCACCAAAGCCGATATGGATGCGGAAACCGCGCCGAAACTGCTGCGCCTGATCGATATGCTGGAAGATTGCGACGATGTGCAGGAGGTTTACCACAACGGTGAGATCTCCGACGAAGTGGCAGCAACCCTGTAATCGCTGGCAGCTTACAGCCCGCAGGGCGTTGGCTCGCCTCGCGCCCCGGTCACAAGGTTAACCTGTGTGGCCGGGAAAGCACTGAGTAGCCGGCTTCCTGCGAACTGTTTTGAGTGTTTGGCATCATCAGGATTATTGCGTTAAGCGGAGAGAAATAATGGCGATTATTCTCGGGATCGACCCGGGTTCACGTATCACCGGTTATGGTGTGATTCGCCAGACAGGCCGCCAGCTGACCTACCTTGGCAGCGGCTGTATCCGCACGAAAGTTGACGATCTGCCGTCGCGCCTGAAGCTGATTTACGCGGGCGTGTCGGAGATCATCACTCAGTTTCAGCCGGACTTTTTTGCTATCGAACAGGTGTTTATGGCGAAAAACGCCGACTCGGCGCTGAAACTGGGGCAGGCGCGCGGCGTGGCGATTGTCGCCGCCGTCAATCAGGACTTACCGGTCTTTGAGTATGCCGCCCGTCAGGTTAAGCAGACGGTGGTCGGCATTGGTAGCGCGGAGAAGAGCCAGGTGCAGCACATGGTGCGCACGCTGCTGAAACTCCCCGCTAACCCGCAGGCAGATGCCGCCGATGCGCTGGCGATCGCCATTACCCACTGTCATGTCAGCCAGAATGCGTTACAGGTGAGCAGCACAAGGCTCAACCTGGCACGCGGACGGTTACGTTAAAAAGCGCCGGTTTCGGCGCTTTTTTATCTCTTCTGCTGTAACAGCAAGCGTATTTTATCCGCATCTTCCTCGCCCGAGGGGCTATAGACCACCAGCGTCAAATCGGGCTGTCCTTCAACGGAAAAACTGGAGTACTCCAGCGAGAGCCGACCTGCACTGGCGTGGAAAATCACTTTTGTGCCTTCGCCCATCACCTCGACATCATTGGTTTGCCACAGCCGGGCAAACTCCGGCGACGCCGCGCTCAATTCATCGACCAGCGGCTGGACTTCAAGTGACGCACCCGCCCGGGTCGTTTCTGCGCGGAACGCCGCGACCAGAAAGCGCGTCAGACCCTGCCAGTCGGCCTGCGAAGCACGCGTCTGTGGGTTAAGAAAGATGCGGCGCAGGATGTTGCGCTCCTGCGCGGGAAGGGTGGCGTAATCGGCCAGCACCGCCGTGGCAGCAGCGTTCCAGGCAAGCACATCCCAACTAGCATTGCGGATCATCGCCGGGCTGTAGGGCATACTCTCCAGCACTTTCTGTAACCGGCCGGAGACCGCTGCGGCTGGCGCATACGCCACGCCCGGTGCTCGCCCCAGTGCCAGATGGAACACATACTCGCGCTCACGCTCGCTCAGGCAAAGCGCCTGGCAAATCCGCTCCAGTACCTCTTCTGAGGGCATCCCGCCGCGACCCTGTTCAAGCCAGGTGTACCAGGTCGCGCTGATACAGGCTAAATGTGCAACCTCTTCACGCCTCAGCCCTGGCGTACGGCGGCGTGCGGTGTGAAAACCCAGTGTCTGCGGGTCGAGCTGCGCCCGGCGGGACTTCAGATAACTGCCCAGATCTTTTGCGCTCTGCATCCTGTTAGTCCTTATACCACGATAATCTCACTACTTTTCCCCATCGCGGATATTCAGCAGGATAGCGGCGCGAGTCAACATAAGGAGACACAGATGCATGTTTTTCTGACGGGCGCGACCGGGTGGGTCGGCGCAAAAGTAGCAGAGGTGTTATTAGCCGCAGGCCATCAGGTGAGCGGCCTGGCACGTAATGAGGAGAAAGCCCGGGCGTTTATCGCCGCAGGGGGAAAGGCGGTTTATGGCACGCTTGATGACAGCCAGCTGCTATTTGATGCAGCGGCAAAGGCCGATGCGGTGATCCATACCGCGTTTAATCATGATTTCTCCCGCTTTGCAGAAAATTGCGCTCAGGATGAGCGCGCCATTACCGTGATGGGTGATGCGCTGCGCGGAAGTTCGCGTCCCTTGTTGGTAACGTCCGGCCTTGCGCGGCTGGTAGCGGGACGCCCGGCGACAGAAGAGGACGCGCCCGCCAGCGGGCCGGATTACCTGCGCCGCTCAGAACAGGCCGCACTGGCGCTGGCACAACAGGGTGTAAAGGCAGCCTGCGTACGGCTGGCGCCAACGGTACATGGTGTGGGGGATCGTGGCTTTGTTCCTTTCCTGATTGCGCTCGCGAAACAGAGTGGGGTCTCTGCCTGGCAGGAGGACGGGAGCAACCGTTGGGCGGCGGTACACCGCAATGACGCGGCAACGGTCTACCGGCTGGCGCTGGAGAGCGGTGTGACGCAACTGGTGTATCATGCGGTGGCGGAAGAGGGTATCGCGATGCGTGAGATTGCCATCGCAATCGGCAAGATGCTCGGGGTGCCCGCAGAGCCGCGCGAGGCGTCGCATTTTGGCTGGTTTGCTGGCTTCGCCGGCATGGAGATGTCGGCCGCAAGTGAACAGACGCGCAGGACGCTGGGATGGCAACCTGCGGGGCGTGATTTATTAACCGATCTGCACGATCCGAACTATTACGTGAATTCCTGAAGCGGGTTCGCGCTTTTTCCTTCATTATCGGCTGGATATCTATCCAGCCTTTTTTTATGATACAGCATTACTTTTTTAGCACTTAGCGCAGGAGCGTCACGTGATAGGCAGACTCAGAGGCATTATTGTCGAAAAACAACCCCCGCTGGTCCTGCTTGAGGTCGGTGGGGTAGGGTATGAAGTTCATATGCCGATGACCTGCTTCTACGAATTGCCGGATGCCGGCAAAGAGGCGACCGTCTTTACGCAGTTTGTGGTGCGCGAAGATGCGCAACTGCTGTACGGCTTTAACAACAAGCAGGAGCGCACCCTGTTCCGTGAGCTGATCAAAACCAACGGCGTTGGGCCGAAGCTGGCGCTGGCGATCCTCTCCGGCATGTCGGCGCAGCAGTTTGTGAATGCCGTTGAGCGTGAAGATCCCGCCGCGCTGGTGAAACTGCCGGGCATTGGTAAGAAGACCGCTGAGCGCCTGATTGTCGAGATGAAAGACCGCTTTAAAGGGCTGCATGG
This sequence comes from Kosakonia sp. S42, assembly GCF_016624785.1. Lineage (NCBI taxonomy): Bacteria > Pseudomonadati > Pseudomonadota > Gammaproteobacteria > Enterobacterales > Enterobacteriaceae > Kosakonia > Kosakonia sp. S42. The sequence goes on from NZ_JACVTW010000005.1 coordinate 73,868, forward strand.
CGATCTCTTTACTCCGGCGGCAGATTTGGTGCTGGCGTCGCCAGCAAGCCCCTCTACGGATGATGCCGAGCAAGAAGCCGTTGCCGCGCTGGTGTCGCTGGGCTATAAACCGCAGGAAGCGAGCCGGATGATCAGCAAAATCGCGCGTCCGGACGCCAACAGTGAAACCCTGATCCGTGAAGCGCTGCGTGCGGCGTTGTGAGGTAGAGGATGATTGAAGCAGACCGCCTGGTTGCCGCCGCCAGTACAATTGTAGAAGAAGTTGCGGATCGGGCGATTCGACCAAAGCTGCTGGCTGAGTATATCGGTCAGCCGCAGGTGCGCTCGCAAATGGAGATCTTTATCCAGGCGGCGAAACTGCGCGGTGACGCGCTGGATCATCTGCTGATTTTCGGCCCGCCGGGGCTGGGTAAAACAACGCTGGCAAATATCGTGGCGAACGAGATGGGCGTGAATCTGCGCACCACCTCCGGCCCGGTGCTGGAAAAGGCGGGCGATCTGGCCGCCATGCTCACCAACCTTGAACCCCATGACGTGCTGTTTATCGATGAAATTCATCGTCTGTCGCCGGTGGTGGAAGAGGTGCTCTACCCGGCGATGGAGGATTACCAGCTCGATATCATGATTGGTGAAGGCCCGGCTGCGCGCTCAATCAAAATCGATCTGCCGCCCTTTACGCTGATTGGCGCAACGACCCGCGCCGGTTCGCTGACCTCACCGCTGCGCGATCGCTTTGGCATTGTCCAGCGCCTGGAGTTTTATCAGGTGGCTGACCTGCAGCATATCGTTGGGCGCAGCGCGCGGTTTATGGGGCTTGAGCTGAGCGAAGAGGGGGCGCTGGAAGTGGCACGCCGCTCCCGCGGCACACCGCGTATTGCAAACCGTCTGCTGCGCCGCGTGCGCGATTTCGCGGAAGTGAAGCACGATGGCGATATCGACGCGGAGATTGCCGCCCAGGCGCTCGATATGCTCAATGTCGATGCCCAGGGCTTCGACTATATGGACCGTAAACTGCTGCTGGCGGTGATTGATAAATTCTTTGGCGGTCCGGTGGGGCTGGATAACCTTGCTGCGGCGATTGGTGAAGAGCGCGAGACCATTGAAGATGTGCTGGAACCTTATCTGATTCAGCAGGGCTTTTTACAGCGTACGCCGCGCGGCCGCATGGCAACGCCGCGCGCCTGGGATCACTTCGGCATTACGCCGCCGGAAATGCCCTGACAGGCTCTGCCAGCGCCGGGCGGCGCTGGCAGAGGGAGATAATTTAGCTGGCGCTCTTTTTCAACATGCTAAAGATAAACAGCACCGCGGCGCAGAGCACCACAGAGGGGCCAGCTGGCATGTCGTAGAAGGCGGAGAAGGTCAGCCCGCCGGTGACGGCAATTATCCCGACGCCGACAGCCACTGCTGCCATCTGCTCCGGGGTGCGGGCAAAGCGCCGCGCCGTGGCAGCCGGGATGATCAGCAGGGAGGTGATAATCAGCGCGCCGACAAACTTCATCGCCACGCCAATGGTCAGGGCGGTGACCAGCATCAGCAGCAGCTTCACGCGCTGTAACTTCACACCATCGACAAAGGCCAGTTCCGGGCTGATGGTCATCGACAGCAGGTTGCGCCACTGCCAGAGCAAGATCCCAACCACCAGCACCACACCAAGGGCGATAACAATCAGATCCTCGGGCGTAACGGCCAGCAGGTCACCGAATAGATACGCCATCAAATCCACGCGGATGTTGGACATCAGGCTGACCACCACCAGGCCAAGCGAGAGCGCGCTGTGCGCCATAATCCCCAGCAGCGTGTCGATCGCCAGATGGGGACGCTTCTCCAGCCACACCAGGCCTGCGGCCAGCAGTAACGTGACGGCAATAACTGCGTAAAACGGGTTAACATCCAACAGCAAACCAAAGGCGACACCGAGCAGAGACGCGTGTGCCAGCGTATCGCCGAAGTAAGACATGCGTCGCCAGACGACAAAGGAGCCAAGCGGCCCGGCGGCGCAGGCGAGCATAACCCCGGCCAGCCAGCCGGGCAGTAAAAGTTCAATCATGAGTGTCCGTTACCCTGGCGTAAAATAATGCGGCCCTGAAGATCGTGGCGGTGATTGTGGTTGTGGCGGTAAATGCCAAGCTGTTCTGCGCCGCGATGGCCGAACATAGAGATAAATTCGGGATGCATGGAGACCACTTCCGGCGTACCGGAGCAGCAGATATGGTGGTTGAGGCAGAGCACCTCATCGGTCTTTGCCATCACAAGATGTAGATCGTGCGAGACCATCAGCACCGCGCAATCCAGCTCTTTGCGCAACTCATCGATTAAATTGTAGAGCGAGACCTGGCCATTAACGTCAACGCCCTGGGTTGGCTCGTCCAGCACCAGCAGCTGGGGCTGATTGAGCAGGGCGCGGGCAAGCAGCACGCGCTGCGTTTCACCGCCGGAGAGTTTCTGCATCGGGGCATCGATCAGGTGGGCTGCCTGTACGCGTTTCAGTGCAGGGATGAGATCCGCTTTGCGCGTGCCTGGGCGCAGACGCATAAAGCGGCCTACAGTAAGAGGCAGCGTAGCGTCGAGTTGCAGTTTTTGCGGCACATAGCCGATGCGCAAAGCTTTATCGCGCTTGATAACCCCCGCGTCGGGTGCTACCAGGCCAAGTACGACGCGCACCAGCGTCGATTTACCCGCGCCGTTAGGTCCGAGCAGCGTCAGAATTTTACCTGGACGCAAATTTAAAGAGATGTCAGAGAGCACGCGGCGTTGACCGAAAGCGACGCTGACATTTTCAAGCGTTATAAGATTCGTCATAGCATTTAAGGGGTTGCAGAAGTTGTCGAATGTTATAATATCACATTCCACACACTCATTACGATGAATAGACGCATTATGTTACATAAAAATACGCTTCTTTGCGCAGCGCTTTCCGCTGCGTTTCTCACCCTAACAGCACAATCCGCTAACGCCGCCGTCGTCACTTCGCTTAAGCCGCTGGGCTTTATTGCATCCGCCATTACAGATGGCGTGACCACCACCGAAGTTATCCTGCCAGACGGTGCCTCCGAGCATGATTATTCTCTGCGTCCTTCTGATGTAAAACGCTTGCAAAACGCGGACTTACTTTTTTGGGTTGGGCCGGAAATGGAAGCCTTCATGGTGCGATCTGCTCAGCAGGTACCTGCGCAAAAACAGGTGGTGATGGCGCAACTCGACGGCGTGAAATCGCAGCTGATGAAAGGCGCGGATGAAGATGAGCATGAGGGTCATGAAGGTCACGATCACGACGAAAATAGTGAGCATCATCACCATCATGGCGAATACAACATGCATTTGTGGTTAAGCCCAGAGATTGCACGGCTTTCGGCGGTTGCAATCCACGATAAATTAGTGGAAGTTATGCCGCAAAGTCGAGCCAAGCTGGACGCCAACCTGAAGGCATTTGAGGCATCATTAGCCCAGGCCGATAAGCAGGTCGGTAACGAGCTGGCACCGCTGAAAGGGAAGGGGTATTTCGTTTTTCATGACGCCTACGGCTACTTTGAAAAACAGTACGGTCTGACTCCGCTGGGTCACTTTACCGTCAACCCTGAAATTCAGCCTGGTGCGCAGCGTTTACATGAAATCAGAACACAGTTGGTTGAGCAAAAAGCGGTCTGCGTTTTTGCTGAGCCACAGTTCAGGCCAGCGGTCGTTGAAGCTGTTGCACGAGGAACCTCCGTTCGTATGGGAACGCTGGATCCACTCGGCATCGGTATCAAGTTGGGTAAAGAGAGCTATCCCCAGTTCCTTACACAACTCTCTTCCCAGTATGCGAGCTGCCTGAAAGGAGAATAACGAGGAAGTGAACACGTGCAACAGATAGCCCGCTCTGTCGCCCTGGCATTTAACAATTTGCCGCGACCCCATCGCGTGATGCTGGGGTCGCTCACCGTACTGACCCTCACGGTCGCCGTCTGGCGGCCCTACGTTTATCACCCCGAAAATAACGCGCCGATTGTCAAAGCCATCGAGCTGCCTAAAAGCGAAATCCGCTCGTTGCTGCCTGAAGCCAGTGAACCTATCGACCAGTCCACGGCGGATGATGTTGATGATATCCCGCAAGATGAACTGGACGAGAAAACCGCCAACGAAGCTGGTGTACACGAATATGTTGTCTCGACCGGCGATACGCTCAGCAGCATCCTGAACCAGTACGGCATAGATATGGGCAACATCAGCCAGCTTGCCGCCGCGGATAAAGAGCTGCGTAATCTGAAAATCGGCCAACAGCTCTCCTGGACACTGACCGCTGATGGTGATTTACAGCGTCTGACGTGGGAGATGTCACGTCGCGAAACCCGCACCTATGACCGCACCGAAAACGGCTTCAAGATGTCCAGCGAGATGCAGCAGGGCGACTGGGTCAATAAGGTGATGAATGGCACCGTCGGCGGCAGTTTTGTTGCCAGTGCGAAAGAGGCCGGCATGAGCAGCGGCGAAGTCAGCGCTGTCATCAAAGCGATGCAGTGGCAAATGGATTTCCGCAAACTGAAAAAAGGCGATAAGTTCTCAGTATTGATGTCCCGTGAGATGCTTGACGGCAAGCAGGAGCAGAGCCAGTTGCTCGGCGTGCGTTTGCGCTCTGACGGTAAAGATTACTACGCGTTCCGCGCCGAAGATGGCAAATTCTACGATCGTAACGGCACCGGCCTTGCGAAAGGGTTTATGCGTTTCCCGACCGCGAAGCAGTTCCGCGTCTCCTCTAACTTCAACCCGCGTCGCCTTAACCCGGTCACCGGGCGCGTTGCGCCGCACAAAGGCGTCGACTTTGCCCTGCCGCAGGGGACGCCGGTGCTCGCCGTCGGTGACGGTGAAGTGGTGATTGCGAAGCGCAGCGGCGCGGCGGGTAACTATGTTGCTATCCGTCACGGGCGTACCTACACCACGCGTTACATGCACCTGCGTAAGCTGCTGGTGAAACCGGGGCAGAAAGTGAAGCGTGGCGATCGCATCGCGCTCTCGGGCAACACCGGGCGCTCCACCGGGCCACATCTGCACTATGAAGTATGGATCAACCAGCAGGCCGTGAACCCGCTGACCGCTAAACTGCCAAGAACAGAAGGGCTGAGCGGTTCGGATCGTAAGGATTACCTGGCGCAGGTGAGAGAGGTATTACCTCAGCTGCGGCTGGAGTAATTCGCGTAATAATCAGGCGTTCAAAGCCGGTGCTTGCTTAGCATCGGCTTTTACTTTTGTGCGAAAGATAACGCATCGCTACACTATCCCCCTATCTTGTTGAGATTTTTGACCAGCGGACGATGCATGGAAACCAAAAAAAATAACAGTGAATACATTCCTCAGTTTGAGGGCGAGTTTCGCCATCCGCGTCACTGGGGCGCCTGGCTTGGGGTGCTGGCTTTTGCCGGCGTCGCCCTGATCCCGCCCTCAGTTCGCGATCCGCTTCTGGCGAAACTGGGCCGTTTTGCCGGACGACGCGGAAAAAGCGCCCGTCGTCGTGCGCAGATCAACCTCTACTACTGCTTCCCTGAAAAGAGTGAAGCTGAGCGCGAAGCGATTATCGATCATATGTTTGCCACCGCACCGCAGGCGATGGTGCTGATGGCCGAAATGGCGCTGCGTGGCACGGAAAAGGTAGCCTCACGGATTGAGTGGCAGGGCAAAGAGATTATCGATGAGATGCACCGCAACGATGAGCGCGTCATTTTCCTCGTGCCGCATGCCTGGGGTGTCGATATTCCGGCGATGCTGATGTCCTCTCAGGGCAAGCGCATCGCGGCGATGTTCCATAACCAGGGCAACAAAGTCTTCGACTACATGTGGAACAAGGTGCGCCTGCGTTTTGGCGGCCGCTTACATGCCCGCAATGACGGCATCAAGCCCTTTATCCACTCGATACGCAACGGCTTCTGGGGATATTACCTGCCGGATCAGGATCACGGCCCTGAGCAGAGCGAATTTGTCGACTTCTTCGCCACCTACAAAGCGACGCTGCCGGCGATTGGTCGCCTGATGAAAGTGTGCCGTGCCCGTGTGGTGCCGCTTTTCCCGGTTTACGATGCCGAAACGCACCGCCTGACGATTCTGGTGCGCCCGCCGATGGACGATCTGCTGACGGCGGATGACACCACCATCGCGCGGCGGATGAATGAAGAGGTGGAGAACTTTGTCGGCCCGCATCCGGAGCAGTACACCTGGATCCTGAAGCTGCTGAAAACGCGTAAGCCGGGTGAGATCGAGCCCTATAAGCGCAAAGAGCTCTACAAAAAGAAATAGCCAAAAAAAAGGCCTCTCATTGTGAGAGGCCTTTTACTTTCTGAGAATCCGTTATTCGACGGTCAGAATGCGCGTGGTGTTAGTGGTACCGATGGTGCTCATCACGTCACCCTGCGTCACAATCACCAGATCGCCGGAGAGCAGGTAGCCTTTATCACGCAGCAGGTTCACCGCGTCGTTGGCCGCGGCAACGCCGTCGTTGTGGCTGTCGAAATAGACCGGCGTCACGCCGCGATAGAGCGCGGTCAGGTTAAGAGTGCGCTCGTGGCGGGAGAGGGCAAAAATCGGCAGACCGGAGCTGATACGCGAGGTCATCAGCGCGGTACGACCCGATTCGGTCATCGAGATGATCGCCGTAACGCCTTTCAGGTGGTTGGCGGCATACATCGCTGACATGGCAATCGCCTCTTCGACATTGTCGAACTGAATATCGAGGCGGTGCTTGGAGACGTTAATGCTTGGGATCTTCTCTGCGCCCAGGCAGACGCGCGCCATCGCGGCAACGGTTTCGGAAGGGTATTGCCCGGCTGCGGTTTCCGCGGAGAGCATCACGGCATCAGTGCCGTCGAGCACGGCGTTCGCCACGTCCATCACTTCCGCGCGGGTCGGCATTGGGTTGGTGATCATCGACTCCATCATCTGCGTTGCGGTGATCACCGCACGGTTCAGCTGACGTGCGCGACGAATCAACGCTTTCTGGATGCCGACCAGTTCCGGGTCGCCAATTTCAACGCCGAGGTCGCCACGGGCAACCATCACCACGTCCGAGGCGAGGATCACATCATCCATCGCATCCTGGCTACATACCGCTTCTGCACGCTCGACTTTGGCGACAATCTTCGCATCGCAACCTGCATCACGCGCCAGACGACGTGCATAGTTGAGATCTTCACCGCAGCGCGGGAAGGAGACGGCGAGGTAATCGACGCCAATCAGCGCGGCGGTCACGATATCCGCTTTATCTTTATCGGTCAGCGCTTCTGCAGAGAGGCCGCCGCCCAGTTTGTTAATGCCTTTGTTGTTGGAGAGCGGGCCGCCGACGGTCACTTCGGTGAACACCTTCATGCCCTGAACGTCCAGCACTTTGAGCTGCACGCGGCCATCATCCAGCAGCAGGATGTCGCCCGGCACCACATCAGCAGGCAGGCCTTTATAGTCGATACCGACTTTCTCTTTATCGCCTTCACCTTTGCCAAGGTTAGCGTCGAGCAGGAATTTGTCGCCGATGTTAAGGAAAACCTTACCTTCCTTAAAAGTCGAGACGCGAATCTTCGGTCCTTGTAGATCGCCAAGGATAGCAACATGACGTCCCAGTTTTGCCGCAATCTCACGCACTTTGTCCGCGCGTAATTTATGATCTTCCGGTGTTCCGTGTGAGAAGTTCATCCGCACCACGTTAGCGCCAGCAGCGATAACCTTTTCGAGGTTGTTATCGCGGTCGGTGGCCGGGCCTAAAGTGGTGACGATTTTGGTTCTGCGAAGCCTTCTGGACATGTAATACTCCGTTGACTGAAATAACGAGGTGTTGCGTGAACATGAATTCGGGTTACGCGCGCCCTGACAGGCAAGGCCGCTAACCGAATAGCGTAAGTAACTACCGTTTTTGTTATGGTCTCTTAATGATTATCGTCTTTGATAAGCAGTTCCTTATCAAAGCGCGATTCTTTGAGCGCTTCTTTGACTCGCTTCAAGTTATCCCGGAATTTTGCGCCGCGGCGTAATGTGAACCCGGTCGCCAGCACATCAATAACCGTCAGTTGCGCAAGACGGGACACCATCGGCATATAGATATCTGTATCTTCAGGGACATCCAGCGTGATAGCAAGGGTTGCTTCACGCGCCAGCGGCGTACCCGCTGAGGTCAGTGCAATCACCATGGCATCGTTTTCACGCGCCAGATGCGCCAGCTCCACCAGGCTTTTCGTGCGCCCGGTGTGGGAAATCAGCATAACGACGTCATCATCGCTACAATTCATACAGCTCATGCGTTGCAGCACAATGTCATCGGAGTAGACCACCGGCACGTTGAAGCGGAAAAACTTGTTCATCGCATCGTGAGCGACGGCCGCAGAGGAGCCCAGACCAAAGAAGGCGATTTTTTTCGCCTGCGTCAGCAGATCGACAGCGCGATTAACCGCTGCCATATCAAGAGACTGACGCACATGGTCGAGGCTCGCCATCGCCGACTCGAAGATTTTGCCAGTGTAGGCTTCTACACTGTCATCTTCATCGACATTTCGATTAACATAGGGCGTGCCGTTGGCGAGGCTCTGGGCCAGATGCAGTTTAAAGTCGGGAAAGCCGCGCGTGTCCAGACTGCGGCAAAAGCGGTTTACCGTCGGTTCGCTGACCTCCGCTTGTTGCGCAAGCGCGGCAATACTAGAGTGGATAGCCAGCTGCGGCGCGGTGAGGATCACTTCCGCGACTTTTCGTTCTGATTTGCTAAGGTGTTCCAGTCGGGACTGGATTTTTTCCAGCATATTCATAGGCGTTAATGCGCTCCTGGTGAAACGATTACACTGATTGCGCGAATCGTTACGCAGTTTGCGTCGATATTACGCCTGCGCAGGGTAGAAAGGTAAGTGATACGCTGAAATGTTGTTGTTTTTTTTCATAACATGATCAGAGTCGGATTTTCGCCAGCGGCTGGTGGGCAAATAAGCCGCGCAAACGGCGCAAATATGCGCATTTTTCATGACAACCCAATAACGCACTTCCTGACAAGGCCTGATAGTTTCGGGAATTACGTAAAAGCAGTACAGTGCAGTGTAATAAAATTACAACTGAAGCGGATTACAGCTTCAGGATAGCTAACTGAGGAGAGTGACATGGCGGTAGTCCAAACAGCCCAGGCGTGTGACCTGGTCATTTTCGGCGCGAAAGGCGATCTCGCACGCCGGAAATTGCTGCCTTCCCTGTACCAGCTGGAAAAGGCCGGTCAAATTCATGAGGAGACGCGGATTCTCGGGGTCGGCCGCGCCGACTGGGACAAAGCAGCCTATACCAAAGTGGTCCGTGAAGCGCTCGAAACCTTTATGAAAGAGAAGATCGACGAAAGCTTGTGGGACAAGCTGAGTGGTCGTCTCGATTTCTGCAATCTCGATGTAAACGACACGCCTGCCTTCAAACGCCTCGGCGCGATGCTGGATCAGAAAAACCGCACCACCATCAACTACTTCGCGATGCCGCCGGATACTTTTGGTGCCATCTGTAAAGGACTCGGTGCCGCGAAACTTAACGCCAAACCGGCTCGCGTCGTGATGGAGAAGCCGCTCGGTAACTCCCTTGAGACCTCCCGCCAGATCAACGATCAGGTGGGCGAGTATTTTGAAGAGTGCCAGGTTTACCGTATCGACCACTACCTCGGTAAAGAGACGGTGCTCAACCTGCTGGCGCTGCGTTTTGCCAACTCCCTGTTCGTCAATAACTGGGATAACCGCACCATTGATCATGTCGAGATCACGGTTGCGGAAGAGGTGGGTATCGAAGGGCGCTGGGGCTATTTCGACCAGGCCGGGCAGATGCGCGATATGATCCAGAACCACCTGCTGCAGGTGCTCTGCATGATCGCCATGTCACCGCCGTCCGATCTCACTGCCGACAGCATTCGCGACGCGAAAGTGAAGGTGCTCAAATCCCTGCGTCGTATCGATCGCACCAACGTGCGGGAAAAAACCGTACGCGGTCAGTATACCGCCGGTTTCGCCCAGGGCAAGAAAGTGCCGGGCTACCTGGAAGAAGAGGGCGCGAACAAGTCGAGCCATACCGAAACATTTGTTGCGATCCGCGTTGATATCGACGACTGGCGCTGGGCCGGTGTGCCGTTCTACTTGCGTACCGGTAAACGTCTGCCAACCAAATGTTCTGAAGTGGTGGTCTACTTCAAAAACCCGGAACTCAATCTGTTTAAAGAGTCCTGGCAGGAGCTGCCGCAGAACAAGCTGACCATTCGCCTGCAGCCGGACGAAGGGGTGGATATCCAGATCCTCAATAAAGTGCCGGGGCTGGATCATAAACACAATCTGCAGACCACTAAGCTGGATCTGAGCTACTCCGAAACCTTCAACGAGACCCACCTGGCGGATGCTTACGAGCGTCTGCTGCTGGAGTCAATGCGCGGCATTCAGGCACTGTTTGTGCGCCGCGATGAAGTGGAAGAGGCGTGGAAATGGGTCGACTCCATTACCGAAGCCTGGGCTGCGGACAACGACTCACCGAAACCGTATCAGGCCGGTACGTGGGGCCCGGTAGCCTCGGTTGCGATGATCACCCGCGATGGCCGCTCGTGGAACGAATTCGAGTAACCATTGAGACGCATGTTGCGCAATTTTACCGGTAACATGATCTAACACAGCTCTGCGAACAATTTTTCTTTTTCAAAGCCCTGCTGGATTCACCAGCGGGGCTTTTTTTATTACACTGGCTGCAGTGATTTTGCCTTTGGGGCGCGGCGCTCAGGTGTTTTCAGCTTGTTACGCATAATGAAACGCATGGTTAGCACGCTCTCCCCGAACAGATAAATTTCAGGAGCCTCTATGAATCCAGTAATGTTACGCGTAACAAATCGCATTATTGAACGTTCACGCGAAACCCGCTCAGCCTACCTGGCGCGCATTGAGCAAGCCAAAAGCAATACCGTGCGTCGTTCGACGCTGGCCTGCGGGAATCTGGCGCACGGTTTTGCCGCCTGCCAGCCCGACGATAAAGCCTCGCTCAAAAGTATGTTGCGCAACAACATCGCCATTATCACCTCCTACAACGACATGCTCTCCGCGCATCAGCCTTATGAAGTCTATCCCGACATTATTCGTAAAGCGCTGCACTCGGTGAATGCGGTCGGCCAGGTAGCGGGTGGCGTACCGGCAATGTGCGATGGCGTGACGCAGGGGCAGGATGGGATGGAGCTATCGCTGCTGAGCCGCGAAGTGATCGCCATGTCCGCGGCGGTGGGGCTCTCTCACAATATGTTCGACGGTGCGCTCTATCTTGGCGTTTGCGACAAAATTGTTCCGGGGCTGGCGATGGCGGCGCTGTCGTTTGGCCAATTGCCCGCGCTGTTCGTGCCGTCAGGCCCAATGGCAAGCGGCCTGGCTAACAAAGAGAAGGTGCGTATTCGCCAGCTTTACGCGGAAGGCAAAGTCGATCGCATGGCGCTGCTGGAGTCGGAAGCTGCTTCCTATCACGCCCCAGGCACCTGTACTTTTTACGGCACCGCCAACACCAACCAGATGGTAATTGAGTTTATGGGCATGCAACTGCCCGGCTCCTCCTTTATTCACCCGGATGCGCCGCTGCGTAAAGCCCTGACCGAAGCCGCTGCCCGCCAGGTAACGCGTTTGACCGGCAACGGCAACGAGTGGATGCCGCTCGGCAAAATGATCGATGAAAAAGTGGTGGTTAACGGCATCGTCTCTCTGCTGGCAACCGGCGGCTCCACTAACCACACCATGCACCTGGTGGCGATGGCGCGCGCGGCGGGCATTATCATCAACTGGGATGACTTCTCCGAACTCTCTGAAGTGGTGCCGCTGCTCGCGCGCCTCTATCCGAACGGCCCGGCAGACATCAACCACTTCCAGGCGGCGGGTGGTGTGCCGGTATTGATGCGCGAACTGCTGAAGGGCGGTTTACTCCACGAAGAGGTGAATACCGTGGCCGGTTTCGGCCTGACGCGCTATACCCAGGAGCCGTGGCTGAATAATGGCGAACTCGACTGGCGTGAAGGCGCGGCGGCGTCGCTGGATGAGTCGATTATCGCCACCATTGATAAGCCGTTCTCACAGCATGGCGGCACCAAAGTGCTGAGCGGCAACCTTGGGCGCGCGGTGATGAAGACCTCCGCCGTGCCGGTAGAGAACCAGATCATTGAAGCGCCAGCGGTGGTGTTTGAGAGCCAGCATGACGTATTACCCGCCTTTGAGGCGGGTCTGCTGGATCGTGATTGCGTAGTCGTGGTGCGCCATCAGGGGCCGAAAGCCAATGGTATGCCAGAATTACATAAACTGATGCCGCCACTTGGTGTATTATTGGACCGCCGTTTCAAAATTGCCTTAGTTACCGATGGACGGCTGTCAGGGGCATCAGGTAAAGTGCCGTCGGCAATCCATGTGACACCTGAAGCTTACGACGGTGGGTTGCTGGCAAAAGTGCGTGATGGCGACATTATCCGGGTTAACGGGCAGACAGGTGAGTTGACCCTGCTGGTTGCTGACAACGAACTTGCCGCACGTCAGCCGCATATTCCTGACCTTAGCGCGATGCGCGTGGGCACAGGCCGTGAAATGTTCGGCGCGCTGCGAGAGAAGCTCTCCGGCGCAGAGCAGGGCGCAACCTGTATCACTTTTTAAGACGACAAGATTTTATTCTGGCGAGAGAAAAGATTGATGAAAAACTGGAAAACAAGTGCAGAAGCCATCCTGAAAACCGGCCCGGTTGTACCGGTGATCGTGGTAAACAAACTGGAGCACGCTGTTCCGATGGCAAAAGCGCTGGTTGCAGGTGGCGTTCGCGTACTGGAAGTGACGCTGCGCACCCCATGCGCGATTGACGCTATCCGCGCCATTGCAAAAGAAGTCCCTGACGCCATTATCGGCGCTGGCACCGTGTTGAATCCGCAGCAGCTGGCGGACGTTACCGAAGCGGGCGCGCAGTTCGCTATCAGCCCGGGTCTGACCGAGCCGCTGCTGAAAGCCGCTACCGAAGGCACCATCCCGCTGATCCCTGGCATCAGCACCGTTTCTGAACTGATGCTGGGCATGGATTACGGCCTGAAAGAGTTCAAATTCTTCCCGGCGGAAGCGAATGGCGGCACCAAAGCGCTGCAGGCGATTGCCGGTCCCTTCTCCCAGGTGCGTTTCTGCCCGACCGGCGGCATCTCTCCGGCTAACTACCGCGATTACCTGGCGCTGAAAAGCGTGCTCTGCATCGGCGGGTCGTGGCTGGTTCCGGCCGACGCGCTGGAAGCAGGCGATTACGATCGCATCACCACACTGGCACGCGAAGCCGTTGAAGGTGCGAAGCAGTAATCAGCAGGCCGGTATGAAACCCGCCTGATAACAAGCCCGGGCGTACTGCGCACCGGGCTTTTTTTATCCGTTGACCTGCACCGCGTTAGCTGAGGCCACCGCGCGGGCGACCGCACTCTCAACATCCTCGGCTATCGCCAGCGCTACGCCCAGACGACGCGATCCTTCAATCTCCGGCTTGCCGAACAAGCGCAGCTGCACACCTGCATCAACGGCGAGGTGGAGGTTATCAAAGGTGACGTTCTGGCTGTGCAGGCGCGGCAAAATCACCGCCGAGGCGGCCGGGCCGTACTGGCGGATCGCGCCAATTGGCAGGCCTAAAAAGGCGCGCACATGCAGGGCAAACTCGGAGAGATCCTGCGAAATCAGCGTTACCATTCCCGTATCGTGCGGGCGCGGGGAGACTTCGCTGAAGATCACCTCATCGCCGCAGACAAAGAGTTCGACGCCGAACAGGCCATATCCGCCAAGCGCCAGCACCACCTCACGGGCAATTTGTTGAGCGCGCTCAAGCGCTGCGGCCGACATCTGCTGCGGCTGCCAGGATTCGCGATAATCACCATCTTCCTGACGGTGGCCAACCGGTGCGCAGAAGTGAACGCCATCCACCGCGCTGATGGTTAAAAGGGTTATCTCAAAATCAAACTTCACGACGCCTTCGACAATTACGCGACCGGCACCGGCGCGACCACCCTGTTGCGCATAGGCCCACGCGCTGGCCAGCTGGTCGGCAGATTTGATAAAGCTCTGTCCTTTACCTGAGGAGCTCATTACCGGCTTCACAATGCAGGGCAGGCCGATTTCGCTCACCGCCTGGCGGAAGCTCTCTTCGCTATCGGCAAAACGGTAGCTCGACGTGGGAAGCTGCAACTCCTCTGCAGCGAGGCGACGGATCCCCTCCCGGTTCATCGTCAGTTTTGTGGCGCGCGCGCAGGGAACCACACGCTGGCCGGCTGCTTCCAGCTCAATCAGCGCGTCGGTGGCGATAGCTTCAATCTCCGGCACAATAAAGTGCGGCTTCTCCTCGGCGACCAGCGCTTTTAACGCCTCGCCATCAAGCATGTTAATCACATGGGAACGGTGCGCGACCTGCATCGCTGGCGCGTCCGCATAGCGGTCAACCGCAATCACTTCGATACCGAGCCGCTGACATTCGATAGCCACTTCTTTGCCCAGCTCGCCTGAGCCTAATAACATCACACGCGTGGCTGCCGGACGCAGCGCAGTTCCTAAAAGAGTCATAGCGAAGTACCATTAGAAAAAAGTGGGCGCAGTATAACGAAAACGTTTGCGTCTGTCTTTTTCACTTGCGGTGGTTTTTTCATCGCGCTATTATACTGTACAAATACACAGTAAAACGAGGCTGCATCATGGCGGTAGAAGTTAAATACGTAGTCATTCGCGAAGGTGAGGAAAAGATGTCTTTTGCCAGCAAAAAGGAAGCCGATGCTTACGACAAAATGCTCGACCTGGCGGAAGTGCTGGGCGACTGGTTAGGCACCGGTCCGGTAGCTCTGGAAGAAGAGACCCGTGAACGCATGGCGATGTGGCTCGCCGAGCAAAAAGATGCGCTCAACGGTATTCTGAAATCCGGCAAACTGCCCGGTACAGAGAGCGAAGAGGGCGCACCCTCGGCAAAAAGTGCTGAAGATGAATCTTCTGACGCGGTCGACATTAAAAGCGCCAGCAAGCGGGCGAAAGTTGCCTGATCTTGCACCGCCGGCAATTTGTACCATGCTTTGAATGGGTATTAACCAGGAGATAAGCATGAAAATAGCAGGGGTAGTAACCGGTCTGTTTTTGCTGGCGGGCAGTATGGCGGCTCATGCCGCCGCACAGAAGGTCGTGAAGTTTCCTTCCTGTGAAGGGCTTAACGCTGAGGGCATCGCCGCCAGCGTTAAGCGCGACTATCTGCAAAACCGCATTGTGCGTTGGGCAGACGATCAGAAAAAAATTGGTCAGGCGGATCCGGTGGTATGGGTTAATCCGCAAGAGGTGACTGGCAAAGGTGATAAGTGGACGGTGCCGCTCACCGTGCGCGGTAAAAGCGCCGATATTCACTACCGCGTAATGGTCGACTGCCCGGCGGGCAGCGCGGCGTACAAATCGCAGCCATAGCGCCGAAATTTTCCTGATCTTTCCAGATACAGACACTTCCTGACATCTCCCTCGCTTACTCTTGCCTGACGAAAGCGGTTAAGCGAGGGAAAATCATGAACTGGTTAAATCAATTACAGTCGCTGCTGGGTCAGAAAAGCGGTGCATCGACATCCTCCTCTTCCTCCTCAGAGGGCCAGGGCTTAAATAAGCTGCTGGTGCCGGGAGCACTGGGCGGTCTCGCCGGGCTGCTGGTTGCCAACAAATCATCACGCAAACTGCTCGCCAAATATGGCACTGGCGCGCTGCTGGTCGGCGGCGGGGCGGTTGCCGGTACGGTGCTGTGGAACAAATACAAAGACCGTATTCGCGAAACCCATCAGGATGAGCCGCAGTTTGGCCAGCAGCAGTCGCCGCTGGACGTGCGCACCGAGCGTCTGATTCTGGCGCTGGTCTTTGCAGCGAAAAGCGACGGCCATATTGATGAGCAGGAACAGGCGGCAATTGAGTCGCAGCTGCGCGAGGCGGGCATCGAAACCCAGGGGCGTGAGCTGGTGGCGAAAGCGCTGGAGCAACCCCTCGATCCGGCGCGGCTGGCACAGGGTGTCAAAAATGAGGAGGAGGCGCTGGAGCTCTACTTCCTCAGCTGTGCGGTTATCGACATCGATCACTTTATGGAGCGCAGCTATCTTAACGCGCTGGGCGATGCGCTGAAGGTGCCGCAGGACGTCCGCGAGGGCATTGAACAGGATCTTCAGCAGCAAAAACGCGCCCTTACATCCTGAGCGCGATAACGTTTCGCTTGCAACGCGCGTTTGTTTTGCCACCCTTATAGGTATGGAAAACAGAAAAAAGATAAGTGCTATGTTGCCGAAAGCAAAACAGATCCCCCACGCCATGACCGTTCATGGCGATACCCGCGTCGATAATTACTACTGGCTGCGGGACGACACGCGCTCTCAGCCAGAGGTGCTTGATTATCTGCATCAGGAGAATGATTACGGGCGGGAAGTGATGGCCTCCCAGCAAGCGCTGCAGGATGACCTGCTGCAGGAGATCATCTCCCGCATTCCGCAGCGCGAAGTCTCCGCGCCCTATATTCGTAACGGCTATCGTTACCGACACATTTATGAGCCGGGCAATGAGTACGCCATCTATCAGCGCCAGTCGGTGCTCAGCTCTGAATGGGACGACTGGATAACTCTTCTCGATGCCAACCAGCGCGCCTCGCACAGCGAGTTCTACACCATGGGCGGCCTCGACATCTCGCCCGACAACACCATTATGGCGCTGGCGGAGGATTTCCTCTCCAGGCGGCAGTATGGTCTGCGCTTTCGCAATCTGGAGACCGGCAACTGGTACCCGGAGGTGCTCGATAACGTTTCGCCAGATTTTGTCTGGGTGAATGACTCCGAGACCGTCTACTACGTGCGTAAACATGCCACCACGCTGCTGCCTTATCAGGTCTGGCGGCATACGGTCGGCTCGCCGACGCAGCAGGATGAGCTGGTCTACGAAGAGAAAGATGACACCTTTTACGTCGGGCTGAGCAAAACTACCTCGCAGCACTACATCACCATTCACCTTGCCAGCGCCACCACCAGCGAAGTGTTGCTGCTCGATGCTGAACTGCCGGATGCGCAGCCGCTCTGCTTTTTGCCGCGGCGTAAAGAGCATGAGTACAGCCTCGATCACTACCAGCACACCTTCTATCTGCGCTCCAACCGCGATGGCAAAAACTTCGGCCTCTATCGCACCAAAGTGCGCGATGAGCGGCGCTGGGAGGCGTTAATTCCCGCCCGCGATCACATTATGCTGGAAGGCTTCACGCTGTTTACCGACTGGCTGGTGGTCGAAGAGCGGCAGCGCGGCCTGACAAGCCTGCGGCAGATCAACCGTAAGACGCGGGAAGTGGTCGGCATCGCTTTTGACGATCCGGCTTACGTCACCTGGCTTGCCTACAATCCCGAGCCGGAAACCTCGCGGCTGCGCTACGGTTACTCCTCAATGACCACGCCGGATACGCTGTTTGAGCTGGATATGGATACCGGCGAGCGGCGCGTGCTGAAGCAGACGGAAGTGGCGGGCTTTGACGCCAGCGACTATCGCAGTGAGCATCTTTGGGTGGTCGCACGTGACGGCGTTGAAGTGCCTGTCTCGCTGGTTTACAACCACAACCATTTTCGCAAAGGCGAGAATCCGCTGCTGGTCTACGGCTACGGCTCCTACGGGGCAAGTATCGATGCGGACTTCAGCAGCAGCCGACTGAGCCTGCTGGATCGCGGTTTTGTCTGCGCGATAGCGCATATTCGCGGCGGCGGCGAACTGGGTCATGCCTGGTACGAAGAGGGGAAATTCCTCAACAAGCAAAACACCTTCAATGACTTTATTGATGTCACCGACAGTTTGCTGGAGCAGGGCTACGGCTCGCCGCAATACTGTTATGCGATGGGCGGCAGCGCGGGCGGCATGCTGATGGGCGCGGTAATCAATATGCGTCCCTCTCTCTACCATGGCGTGATCGCCCAGGTGCCGTTTGTCGATGTGGTCACCACCATGCTTGATGAGTCGATCCCTTTAACAACCGGCGAGTTCGAGGAGTGGGGCAATCCGCAGGATGAGACCTATTACCACTATATGAAAGGCTACAGCCCGTACGACAATATTGGCGCGCACCCCTATCCACATATGCTGGTGACCACCGGGTTGCACGATTCGCAGGTGCAGTACTGGGAGCCGGCGAAATGGGTGGCGAAACTGCGGGAGTATAAAACCGACGATAATCTGCTGCTGCTCTGCACCGATATGGATTCCGGGCACGGCGGTAAATCAGGGCGTTTTAAATCCTACGAAGGGGTGGCGCTGGAGTATGCGTTTCTGATCGCGCTGGCGCAGGGGACACTGCCCGGCAAAGGGTAATTACCCCTCGCCAAGGTAGTGTTTAAGCGTTAAACGCAGTTCCGGGCTCATGCTGTTGAGGTTGTTAAACAGCCAGCGCAGGTAGCCTGGATCGCGGTCAGCGATCTCGGCAACCGGTTTGCCGCGGTATTTACCAAAGGTAAAGGTGGTCATCAGCGCCGGGCGTCCGGTGATGGTGGCCATCTGCTCAGCGCTCCAGCCAGAGACCTGCATAATGTCAATCAGCAGGGCGGCGGTGATATAGCAATCATAGAGCGCGCGGTGGTGATGCAGGCCGGCTGGCGTCTCTACGCTGAGCTTGCGGGAGTTATAGAGCGCCATATTGCTGTATTTGATCCCCGGCCATAAACGCCGCGCCAGCTTCATGGTGCAGATCCACTCGCCGGACATCTCTGGCAGCACGCGGCGGTCAAAGCTGGCGTTGTGCGCCACATACCACTCGCTGCCGTGATAATAGGGGACAACCTCTTCGATCCACGGCTGATCCGCCACCATCGCTTCGGTAATGCGGTGGATGGCCATCGCCTGCGGGCTGATGGGACGGTCGGGGCGCACCAGGTGGCTCTGGGGATTAACGATTTGCCCGTCCACTACGTCCACCGAGGCTATCTCGACGATACCGCCCTGCAAATCGCAGGTTTCTGTATCGATAACACGTAACATAGTCGGCTCCATTATTTCATTTTCGGCTCATAGGGGAGGCGAGAGAGCGAGACGGAGGCCAGCCGGTGGGCAATCAGACGTTCGCGAAACCAGCCGCGCAGATGTTCGGGCTGTTCGCGCTCAACCGCTTCGGCAATAACCGGCATATTGTAGCGCTCTTTGAAGGCAACGCCTGCGGCGGCCAGATCGACATTCACCTTATCCATCTCTTCTTGTTCGAGCTGCGCAAGATTGGTCATTATGAAGTTCTCCTCAGTTCAGGCGGCAAAAGTTACTAAGGCTGTCGCAGAAAGACAAGCGTGGCGGCGATGAGACTCGACTCAACTATTGTACAGGTTTATCCTCTATATCGTATGCATAACAAAAAGGAATGCTTCTATGCTTATCTCCCCGACGCAACGCTTACGCGCTTTAGCCCTCATTACCACCCTTTTTGTCACCCCGGCAGTGCTGGCGCATGCCCACCTCAAAGGCCAGTATCCGGCTGCGGATGCCGATGTGACGGCAGCGCCGCAGGCGCTGACGCTCAACTTTTCAGAAGGGATTGAGCCGGCGTTCAGCGGCATTAAGGTGACAGACGCGCAGCAGAAGGCGATCAAAACCGGGGCGGTTAAGCGTAATGAAAAGGATAAGACCCAGATGATTGTGCCGCTCGAACAGCCTCTGACAGCGGGCAAGTACACCGTTAGCTGGCATGTGGTCTCAGTCGACGGTCATAAAACTCACGGGCAGTACAGCTTTTCTGTGAAGTAATATGCTGTCCTCGCTCTTTGTCGGGCTGCGATTTATTCATTTCGCCGCCCTGATGCTGTTATTTGGCAGCGCGCTGTTCAGCGCCTGGCTGGCACCGCGCGATCTGCGCCGGTCACTTACTCAACACTTCCTGCCGCTGCAGCGCCTGTGCCTGATCCTTACGGCATTGAGCGCGCTGTTGCTCTATGCGGTGCAGGGCGGGATGATGGCCGGTGGCTGGCCGGAAGTGTGGCAGCCCGCGATCTGGCGTGCGGTTGCCGGTACGCAAGCAGGTTCACTGCTGGCCTGGCAAATCATCCTAGCGCTGCTGACCCTCTTTGCCGGGCTGTTGCAGCCAGCGCAGCAAAGGAAGTTGCTGCTGCTGACGGCGCTGCAGTTTCTGTTGGCGGCGGGGCTTGGTCACGCAGCGATGCGCGAAGGGCTGCCCGGCGTGTTACAACACATCAACCATGCGCTGCACCTGCTGTGCGGGGCGATGTGGCTGGGTGGCCTGCTGCCGGTGCTGTTTTGTATGCAACTTACGCGTGAGGGGAGCCACCCTGCGGCTATTGGCGCGATGATGCGCTTCTCCCGTTATGGTCACGTAGCGGTGGCAGGCGTTATCCTTACCGGCATGGTTAATGCGGTGTTGATTCAGGGGCTGGCGTGGCCGTGGCAGAGCGCCTGGGGGCGCATGCTGTTGCTCAAATGTGCGCTTGTCGCGCTGATGGTGGCAATCGCGCTTGTGAACCGGTATGTTCTGGTGCCACGCTTGAGCCTGGTCGATAACGGAGCGCGGCAGCGCTTCATAACGTTAACCCGGGCAGAATTGATAATCGGTGCGCTGGTGCTGGCGGCGGTAAGCCTGTTTGCCACCTGGGAGCCTTTTTGAATAAATCTGGTGAAAAGAATGAAAAAGAGTGTGATTGCAGTATTAATGCTGACCAGCTCAGCCGCTGCGCTGGCTGCGCCGCAGGTTATTACCGTCAGCCGTTTCGAGGTTGGCAAAGAGAAATGGGCCTTCAATCGCGAAGAGATAATGTTGACCTGCAGGCCGGGCAATGCATTGTTCGCCATTAACCCGAGTACGCTGGTGCAGTATCCGCTCAATGATATCGCGCAGAAACAGGTCGACAGCGGGAAAAGCACCGGTCAGCCTGTCAGTATCATTCAGGTTGACGATCCAGCACATCCCGGGCAGAAAATGAGCCTCGCCCCCTTTATCGAGCGCGCGAAATCCCTCTGCACGGACTGATGAAAATCACCTGATTCAGCATAAAAAAACGCAGGTCCGGTTAACACCGCCTGCGTTTTTTTATGATAAACGTGACAATTACCGGATTTTTCTGACCACATTTGTCGCGGACTGGAAAAGCTGGTGTCGTCATCTATTCTTAAGGTGCAAGGCGACTAAGCCTGCATTAATGCCAACTTTTAGCGCACGGCTCTCTCCCAAGAGCCATTTCCCTGGACCGAATACAGGAATCGTATTCGGTCTTTTTTTATCTCTCTGAAATATGGCGTTTAATCCGTGGGTGTCTCAACAACTCCCGAAAACATCATATTTGCTTCAAACCATAGCATAACCCGCTATGTGGGCGTCTAGCTATTTTTGCCATCAATGAATCGCAAAGTGCGGCTCCTGTTTCTCCGGCAAATGAGTGACAAGTTCATGCCTTTTTCGCAACGTTCATCTCAAAAACGTAACCGCTCAGAGGATGTTGATCGCCTGTTTTCTATACTGAAAAGAGGGGGGGATTATGTATCAACGTATCGACGGCGCACAGTGGCGACATATCTGGCTGGTAGGCGATCTGCACGGCTGCTATCAACGCTTAATGCAGGCGCTGCGGGAGCGTCACTTCGACCCTTACGAGGATCTGCTGATCTGCGTCGGCGACCTGATTGATCGCGGCCCGCAGAGTTTGCAGTGCCTGGCGCTAATTAATCAGCGCTGGTTTATCACCGTGCGTGGGAACCATGAGCAGATGGCTATCGACGCTCTGCGGGAAAACAACCGCGCGCTGTGGCAGATGAACGGCGGCGGCTGGTTTGCAAAGCTTAATGAAAAGGAGCAACTTCGGGCGCTTGATGCCCTGCATAAATGTGCGCAGTTGCCCTATATCCTTGAGCTTCAGACATCCGACGGGCTGAACGTTATTGCCCACGCTGATTACCCGACGAGTGAGTATGGCTGGCAAAAAGAGGTGGATAGCGAGTCGGTGCTGTGGCGGCGGGAGCGGCTTAACCAGCTTCTGTGCGGGAAAGGGGAGCGCATTGCAGGTGCGGACGACTTCTGGTTTGGGCATACGCCGCTGAAAGCGCGCTTCGATGCCCATAATCAACACTATATCGACACCGGCGCGGTGTTCGGCGGAGAGTTAACGCTGGTTCAACTGCAGTAGTTAAAAGTCGCTATAGTCGCGCGCCGGGTGCCAAAAGCCATCGATAAAATCTTCTACGGGAAAACAACCGCCGTGACGCATACGCTGATCGTCCATCGCAGCCAGGCACTGTTGCTCACTATTAAAGACATCAACCACGATGTCGTCACATCCACCGTCCAGGTAGCAAACAAATAAGACCAGCGCGAACATTCCATCCTCGGTTCTGTACAACGTAACGATAAGTGTAGGGGATGAATGGGGGCAGGGGAAATCAGGCAGGTAAATAACCCGTCTCACGGACGGGTTCACATCAGATCAGGCAAGACGCATGATCCAGGTATCAGATTGCTCGTCGTAATGTTCGCGATAAAGGACTGAATGCTCGCCGTTAAGGATCGCAGGAATGCTGGTTTCCGCGTCCCAGGCATCAAGCTGCATACATAAATCAGGGTCTGAACTGCATGGAATATGCAGTTTGCGCTCACCCTGACTCTCTCCCTGCAACTCGGCATCATCGATTTCGAATGCGCCAATGCGCACGCTGGTTTTCGTCATAATGCTCTCCGTCGATCGTTAAAATGTGGTACGACCAGTAAAGCCGCCCACATTTCAGCCTGGTACAACAGCCGGAAAGTCGCCAGTCAAAAAATGCGTTTTTTATGCGCTGCGTCACGCCTTGCCGGCGAAAAGCTGACCGTCGCGCACCAGCTCGCGCGGGTAGCTGTTTTTAAGGCGTGAACCCACTTTTTTCGCAAGCCCCAGCGCCTGATCCTGGAAGGTCACAATCGCTTCATCCCCGGCTGGCAAGGCCTGCGGGTAGATATCACGGCCGCGATACCACGCTTCGGCTTCCTCTTCAGTCAGCTCAAAAGCCAGCGGATTGTTATCACCTGCCAGCGCGATCACCGCTTCATGCTGCCAGCGATAGCCCTTGTTATGGGTCTCCGCGAGACGCATGCCGAGGCGGGAAAAACGGACTTTTCCGATCAGCGCTTCGATGGCTGTGGGGAATAACCAGATCTCTTTATCACGCTGCCACAGACGCAGAGAATCGCCCCAGCGTAAGCCGACCTCAGCCGCTGCGGCGGTGACGGCAGCGCTTTCGCGCGGCTTAAGTGGCGCAAACGGAAATTGACCCACTTTGTAGGTCGGGGTCGGCAAGCGCTCTACCGCTACGGTTTTACGCAACCGTGCGACGAAGAAACCTTCGCAGTCAAAAATTTGCGGAAAGACGTGCAGAAAACCCTCATCCGTCAGCGCCTGTTCTGCGCCCTCGAACAGCTTGCCGAGCGGTTCAAACTCAACGGCATCAGGATATTGCTGCGCTAGCCAGTGGCAGACGGCTTCGTTTTCGTCGCGGTTCAGCGTGCAGGTAGAGTAGACCAGCACGCCGCCAGGGCGCAGGGCATGAAAGGCGCTGTCGATAAGCTCGCGCTGGGTAGCGGCAATCTCCAGATTGCTGGCGTGGGACCAGTTTTTCAGCGCATCGGCATCTTTACGTACCACCCCTTCGCCGGAGCAGGGAGCATCCAGCAGAATGGCGTCAAACATCTCGGGTAACGCAGCGCCAAACACGCGGCCGTCGAAATGGGTTAACGCCACATTCTGGATGCCACAACGGCTGATATTGGCATGCAGCACTTTTACCCGGCTGGCAGAGAACTCATTTGCAAGGATGGCGCCCTGATTCCCCATGCGTGCGGCAATCTGCGTGGTTTTCGACCCCGGTGCGGCCGCGACATCCATCACGCGCAGCGGCATCGTTTCCCCGGCAAACAGTGCGGCAACGGGGAGCATTGAGCTTGCTTCCTGGATGTAGAACAGGCCGCTCAGATGCTCCGCCGTACTGCCTAAAGGCAGGCTCTCCTCCTCGTCGCGCTCGATCCAGAAACCCTCCGCGCACCATGGCACCGGCGTTAACTGCCAGCCATAGGGCGCGACCAGCGAAAGGAAGTCATCGACGGAAATTTTCAGCGTATTGACGCGAATACTGCGGCGCAGCGGGCGCTGGCAGGCGGCAATAAACTCATCAAAATCGAGATGCTCAGGTATCGCCAGGCGCATCTGGGCGAGAAATTCTTCAGGAAGGTAAACAGCGTTTTGAGCCACGGGGCGCCCCAGAAGGAAAAAAAAGAGGCGCGCAGTGTAGCATAAAGGCTCCGGCGCGGGCACGCCGGAGCACTCAGCTTAACGTGGTAGCGCGGTTCCCCACTGCCGCCACTCTTTTGGTTCGCTCTCCAGCAGCAGGAAGTGTTTGCCCGGCTGCGCTTTCGGTGCCAGCGGCGTCTCCGGTGGTGTCGCGAAGGCGATCCCGCCGCGAATAAACTGGTTAAAGGTACCGGTTTTCACCACCCCGCCCGTCAGGCCAAAGTCCAGCGTATAACCGGAGGCTAACCAGAAGACCGAGTTATTGCGCACCAGATGCTGGTAACGCTTACTGACGCGCATGGCGATCATCACGCGGTCGGAGAGGGTACCCAGCGCAAGGCCGGTCACCGTTCCCACTTCAATACCGCGGAACAGCACCGGTGTGCCGATATTCATTGAACCCACTTCCGGCGCTTCAACCACAATGTTCAACCCATCAAGGTAACGGGAATCAGTAATTGTCGCTTCGGCGAGTTCGAAATCGCGGCGCGCATCGCCATGCCCAGGCTCAACGTTGATATAGGGCTGCAAAATGGTGTCGAGATGTTCAACACCACCGGCGGAGATCTGCGGCGTGATCACCGAGAAGCGCGATCCGGCGCGGGCGAAGTTGCGTACATATTCCGGGTAGAGCACGGCGCTGGCCTGCACTTCGTTTTTATCCGTCAGCAGGCGAAGCTCCTGCACCTGGCCGATATCAATGCCGAGGTAGCGAATTGGCATCCCCTCTGCCAGCTTGCCGGCGTCGAAAGCATGCAGGGTGATCTGGCCGCCGACGGCGCGCGCTTCGGTTTCCGAGGCGTAAAGAATACGCTTATCGCCTTTACGCAAGCGGGCACCCGCACCGCTACGGTTGTCGAAGCTGATGGCGCCTTTAATCGCGCGCGAAAGCGGTGAAGCCTGCACGGTTAATCCGCTGCCGTTAAGCTGCACCTTCGCGCCGCCTTCCGCCCAGAAGACGCTGTCGGCGGTAAGCAGGTTGCGATACTCCGGTTTGATATGCAGATCGATATCAAAGGCATTAGCGCGCGGGCGCACGGTAATCACTTCACCCACTTCAAATTTACGATAGAGCACCACCGAACCCGCCTGCACATCCGGCAGCGTATCCGCCGTCAGCGTCAGGGTGGTGGTAGGCAGATCGCTAAGGCTGTTCTCCAGCGCTTTATCAAGGTTGGCGAAGAGCGGGTAGGTGGGTTTCATCTCCCCTTTATCACCCGGGAGAATACGGATGCCGCCACTGATCCACTCACTGGCGCTGGCAGCAAGGAACTCAACGCCATCCAGCCCCAGTTTCACATCCACACGGCTATTGACCACGAATTTGCTGTCACCATGCACCAGATCGCGATATTGCGGATCGATGGCCACGGCAAACGAGACGCCTTTGTTGGTCAGCTTACGCTCCAGCACCTGGCCGACCTGCACACCGTGCAACACCAGCGGCTGCCCGGCATCGATGCCATAACTCTCCGGCGCGGTGAGCGTCAGGGTGATGACGCCCGGCTCCTGCAGCAGGTTTTTATCCGCGGGCAGCACAACGAACTGATCGCGCGGCTGGCCTTCGCCGGGAATCAGCTCCAGCGTGCTGCCGGTCAGCAGCGAGCTGAGATTGGTATTGCTCAGGGAGACTTTCGGGTTGCGCATCTCAATGCGCGTATTATCACGCAGCAGATTGACCACGCCCGGATCGACGGTCAGCTCACCGGTTACTTTGCCGCCAGGATTAAGGGTAATATCCGTCAGTTCACCCACTTCCAGCCCCTGATACATCAGCGGCGTTGAACCGGCTTTCAGCCCCTGGCCGCTCGGCAGATCGAGCTTGATGAGCACGCCGCGCTGGCTGTGGGCCAGATCTTTGTATAGCCCAAATTCATCATCGGCTGCTGCGGGTGCCGAGTTATCCGGCGAGTCGAAGGCAATAGCGCCATTAACCAGTGCCGCCAGGCTCTCCAGCTCCACTTTCGCGCCGCTGAGACCGACGTCTGCTTTCATCCCGGAGATATTCCAGAAGCGGCTGCCTTTTTTCACCAGATTGGTAAAGCGGCGCTCAATCAGCACATCCACCGTGACGCCCTGTTTATTTTTGTTGATGGCGTAGTCATATACGCGACCAACCGGGATCTTGCGGAAATAGACCAGCGAGCCGCTGTTGAGCGAGCCGAGATCCGGCGCGTGCAGATGAATCATCAAGTCGCCATTATTGAGGCGGTATTTCGGCTGCGTGTCGAGGGCGGTGAAGTGATCCTGCGGTTCACCTTTGCCTGGCATCATACCGATGTAGTTACCGCCGACCAGCGCATCCAGCCCCGAAACGCCCGCCAGCGATGCTTTCGGCGTCACCAGCCAGAACTGCGTCTCGTTGCGTAGCGCATCTTTCATATCGGCTTTGATGCTGGCGCGGACCTGAATCTTCTTCAGATCGTCGCTCAGGCTAATATCCTGCACCGTACCGACTTCCACCCCCTGATAGCGGATGGGCGTGCGCCCGGCGACGATGCCGTCAGCGGACATAAAGTCGATGGTGATGGTGTTGGCGCGATCTTCATAGCTACTCCAGACCAGCCAGCCGGCGATCAGCAAAGCGATCACCGGCAGCAACCAGAACGGTGAAATGCGTCGTTTTGTTTTAATGCGCGCTTCAGTCGGCGAAGCGTGGTTTTCCTGACTCATGTGCATCCCAAAGTAAGCGGCTGTCCAGCCATTCCACAGCAAGAATAGTCAAAATAACCGCCGCGCCGAAATAAAACGCAGCGGGTCCCATAGTAAAGGCGAGCAATTGGTCGCGATTGATCAGTGACATTGTCAGCGAGATGACAAACAGATCGAGCATCGACCAGCGCCCAATCCAGGTCACAAAGCGCAGAAGAAGGATGCGAGTGCGTAGCCCCTGTTCAAATTTGAAATGGATACTGACCAGCAAGGTAAACAGTACGATTACCTTGGTAAACGGCACAAGAATACTGGCGATAAAAACGATACCCGCCACGGCGATATTGCT
The DNA here is from genome assembly GCF_016624785.1 of Kosakonia sp. S42. Classification (NCBI taxonomy): domain Bacteria; kingdom Pseudomonadati; phylum Pseudomonadota; class Gammaproteobacteria; order Enterobacterales; family Enterobacteriaceae; genus Kosakonia; species Kosakonia sp. S42. Next base: position 101,104 of record NZ_JACVTW010000005.1, read on the forward strand.
GTTACCGAGCGAAATAATGCCCGACATAATGGTATCTGCCTGCCGCGAACCGTTGAGGTAGACCACCGAGATCGGCAGCAGGTTAGCGGGCAGCAGAAAAATCATCGAGGCAATCAGCGCCGCCCAGCACTTCTGCAGGCTGTGTCGACGGCGATAACGCAGCGGAATATGGCAACGCGGGCATCTGCCGCGTGCATCAGGTAAGCCGGTGAAGTGGCAGCCGAGGCAGGCGCGCAGCTGCGGGTCGGGGCGCTTAGCCGGACGCTGCGGATAAAAACGCTCCCACAACTGCTCAACGTTCAGATGGATAAGCGTCATCACGCTGAGAATGGTTAACGCCACAAAAGCGACAAGCCCGACGCCCGGCTGCAGGTAAGCGTAATCCTGCACTTTTATCGAGGCGACGCCAATCCCGACCAGATAGATATCGAGCATCACCCACTCTTTCAGGCGCTCAAGCATCAGCAACACCGGGCGCAGATTCATCCCGAGGCGGTTGCCGAACCATAAATAGGCGATTGCACTGACCAGCACCAGCGGCGCGCCAACGGTACAGAAGAGCACCATCGCCCCGGTAAGCGCATCGCCCTGGGCAGTCATTTGCCAGATCCCCTGCAAAAGGTTGGCGTCAATACGCACACCCAGCAGGTAAAAGTGGAGCAGCGGTTCGCCCCAGGCAAAAGGCATCAGCATCAGCATTGTTACCGCCATGGCGGCGAGACGGGTTAATGACCAGTCGCGTCCATCGCGGATCTTGGCATCACAGCAGGGACAAAATGCACTTTGGTGCGATTTCATAACCGGTAACGCAAAAAGCGTATCGCATTGCGGGCAGCGCTGATAATGTGCCCGTGGCAAAGCTTCGCCGACATGATGGATCGCAATTTTTTTGTTAAGCGAAATGTGTTGTATCTTTAGTGCCATCGGCCGGATCAGAAAAGGATTAGATGCATCTATATTAACTCATGATGAGAACATCTTGAGCATCAACGCATTTAATGCTTATTTTATTAGGCTTAGCCGTTTACTCAGTAAGACACCAAAGTGGTTGGATAATGAACAAAGCAGAGTTTTACGCGGACTTAAACCGCGATTTTCAGGCATTAATGGCAGGTGAAACCAGTTTTTTAGCGACGTTGTCTAATACCAGCGCGCTGCTGTTTGAACGTCTGGATGGGGTCAACTGGGCCGGTTTTTACTTACTGGAGGGCGACACGCTGGTGTTAGGGCCGTTCCAGGGCAAAATCGCCTGCGTCCGCATTCCTGTCGGGCGCGGTGTCTGTGGTAGCGCGGTCGCGCAAAACCGTGTGCAGCGGGTTGAAGACGTTCATCAATTTGACGGACATATCGCCTGCGATGCGGCCAGCAACTCTGAAATTGTGCTGCCGATCACAGTAAGTGGTCAGATCATTGGCGTGCTGGACATCGATAGCGTCGAATTTTCGCGCTTTAGCGACGAGGATGAAAAGGGCCTGCGCGAGCTGGTTTCTCATCTGGAACAGTGCCTTGCGGCAACCGATTATCAAAAATTCTTTGCGACTGTCGCAGGATAATCAACGGATAACGTAGCATTTACTGTTAGCGTCATTATAATGACGCCTGTTCATGCCTGCGCTTGTTGGCAACGTCCGTTGTAATCAGGAAATTTCATGGAAAATCAACCTAAGTTGAATAGCAGTAAAGAAGTGATCGCTTTTTTGGCCGAACGTTTCCCTCACTGTTTCAGTGCTGAAGGCGAGGCACGCCCCCTGAAAATCGGTATCTTTCAGGATTTAGTGGCGCGTGTTGAGGGTGAGATGAATCTCAGTAAAACCCAGCTTCGTTCCGCTTTACGTCTTTATACTTCGAGCTGGCGTTACCTGTACGGTATCAAAGCTGGCGCGACGCGTGTCGATCTGGACGGCAACGCCTGTGGCGTGCTGGATGAGCAACACGTTGAGCATGCCCGCAAGCAGCTTGAAGAAGCGAAAGCGCGTGTTCAGGCGCAACGCGCTGAGCAACAAGCCAAAAAACGTGAAGCTGCCGCTGCTGCTGGTCAGGAAGACGCACCGCGTCGTGAGCGCAAACCTCGTCCGGCTCCGCGCCGTAAAGAGGGCGCAGAACAACGCAAGCCTCGCGCCGATAAGCCGGCGGCTAAACCGCAGCGCGAACGCGCACCGCAGCAGGAAGAGCGCCATACGCCAGTTTCTGATATCTCCGTGCTGAGCGTGGGTCAGGACCTGAAAGTGAAAGCGGGCAATAACGCGATGAGCGCAACCGTGCTTGAAATCACCAAAGACGGCGTTCGCGTACAGCTTAGCTCGGGTATGTCGATGATTGTACGCGCAGAACATCTCTTGTTCTGAAACGGAGGCCTGGCCTGGCATGAACACTTTGTTTAAGCGCACAGCGTTGGCAGGCCTGTTATTCGTAACAGGCCACGCCCTGGCTGTGGAAGATATTACCCGGGCCGATCAAATCCCGGTGTTAAAAGAAGAGACGCAGCACGCGACGGTGAGCGAGCGCGTCACTTCGCGTTTTACTCGCTCCCACTATCGCCAGTTCGATCTGGACAACGCCTTCTCTGCGAAGATTTTCACCCGCTATCTTAATCTGCTTGATTACAGCCACAACGTCCTGCTTGCCAGCGACGTTGAGCAGTTTTCGCAGAAGAAAAACGAGATTGGCGATGAACTGCGCAGCGGCAAGCTGGACGTCTTTTACGACCTCTACAATAAAGCGCAGCAGCGCCGTTTCGAGCGCTATCAGTACGCGCTTAAAGTGCTGGAGCGGCCGATGGACTTCACCGGTAACGACTCCTTTAACCTCGATCGCAGCAAAGCACCGTGGCCAAAAGATGAGGCCGAGCTGAATGCGCTGTGGGACAGCAAGGTTAAATATGACGAACTGAGCCTCAAGCTCACCGGTAAAGATGAGAAAGAGATCCGCGAGACGCTCTCTCGTCGCTATAAGTTCGCCATTCGCCGTCTGGCACAAACCAACAGCGAAGATGTCTTCTCGCTGGCGATGACCGCCTTTGCGCGTGAAATCGATCCGCACACCAACTACCTTTCGCCGCGCAATACCGAGCAGTTCAACACCGAAATGAGCCTCTCGCTTGAGGGGATCGGTGCTGTGCTGCAGGGTGATGATGACTATACGGTGATCAACTCGATGGTTGCCGGTGGTCCGGCGGCGAAGAGTAAAGCGATTAGCGTTGGCGATCGCATCGTTGGCGTTGGTCAGACCGGGCAGAATATGGTCGATGTTATCGGCTGGCGTCTTGATGATGTTGTTGCGCTGATTAAAGGGCCGAAAGGCAGCAAAGTGCGCCTTGAGATCCTGCCTGCGGGCAAGGGGACCAAAACGCGCATTGTTACGCTGACGCGTGAGCGTATCCGTCTTGAAGATCGCGCAGTGAAAATGTCCGTTAAGACCGTCGGCAAAGAAAAAGTCGGCGTGCTGGATATTCCTGGCTTCTACGTCGGGCTGACCGATGACGTAAAAGTGCAGCTGCAGAAGCTGGAAAAACAGAACGTCAAGAGCGTGATTATCGATCTGCGTGCTAACGGCGGCGGGGCGCTGACGGAAGCGGTGTCGCTCTCCGGCCTCTTTATCCCGTCCGGCCCGGTGGTGCAGGTGCGCGATAACAACGGCAAAGTGCGTGAAGATAGCGATACTGATGGCGTGGTCTACTACAAAGGGCCGCTGGTGGTGCTGGTTGACCGCTTTAGCGCCTCGGCATCGGAGATTTTTGCGGCAGCCATGCAGGATTACGGTCGTGCGCTGATTGTCGGCGAACCAACCTTCGGGAAGGGCACCGTGCAGCAGTACCGCTCCCTTAACCGTATCTACGATCAGATGCTGCGCCCGGAATGGCCAGCGCTGGGTTCGGTGCAGTACACCATCCAGAAATTCTATCGTGTGAACGGCGGCAGTACGCAGCGTAAAGGCGTAACGCCGGATATCATCATGCCGACAGGCACGCAGGTCACGGAAACCGGGGAAAAATTCGAGGATAACGCACTGCCGTGGGACAGCATCAATGCTGCCACCTTTGTGCGCGCCGGCGATTTGAAACCTTTCGGTCCTGAGCTGCTGAAAAAGCACGATGAGCGTATCGCGAAAGATCCTGAGTTCCAGTACATCAATAAGGACATCGCGCGTTTTGAAGCGCTGAAAGCAAAACGCGATATGGTGTCGCTGAACCTGGCGCAGCGTGAAAAAGAGAATGCGGAGGATGATGCTATTCGTCTCTCGCGCCTCAATGATCGCTTCAAGCGCGAAGGCAAGCCGCCGCTGAAGAAACTGGACGATCTGCCGAAGGATTATCAGGAGCCGGATCCCTATCTTGATGAGACGGTGCATATTGCTCTCGATCTCGCGCATCTTGAAAAAGATCAGCCCGCGGAATCAACCGCGTCTGCTAAGTAACGCCTCCCTACAGGCACAAGAAATTGTGCCTGTTTTTTTAACAACCTCCCGTCCTCGTAAGCATCCTGCTACAAAGTGTAAAGTTGTGTTTTTCTCGTGACTTACGCAGCATTGTTGCTTGAAAATAGCCCGCACGCCCATACGATGTGGATAACCGCATAGTGCGTTTTGTTAAATCGAGGTTAAAAGAAAATTATGATGCGAATCGCGCTCTTCCTGTTGACTAACCTGGCTGTCATGTTGGTGTTCGGCCTTGTGCTTAGCCTGACGGGCATTCAGTCGAGCAGCGTTCAGGGGTTAATGATTATGGCGCTGCTGTTCGGTTTTGGCGGCTCGTTCATTTCGCTGTTGATGTCGAAATGGATGGCGCTGAAATCTGTAGGTGGTGAAGTCATTGAGCAGCCGCGCAACGATATGGAGCGCTGGCTGATGGAGACCGTTGCACAGCAGTCTCGCCAGGCAGGCATTGCGATGCCGCAGGTGGCGATTTATCACGCGCCGGATATTAACGCCTTCGCTACCGGTGCGCGCCGTGATGCTTCGCTGGTCGCCGTCAGTACCGGCCTGCTGCAAAACATGAGCCGTGATGAGGCCGAAGCGGTCATCGCCCATGAAATTAGCCATATTGCCAACGGTGACATGGTCACCATGACGCTGATTCAGGGCATTGTGAACACCTTCGTTATCTTTATCTCGCGCATTATTGCCCAGATTGCCGCTGGCTTCATGGGCGGAGACCGGGATGAGGGTGAAGAGAGTAACGGTAACCCGCTGGTCTACTTTGCCGTCGCGACGGTGCTCGAGCTGGTGTTTGGTATCCTGGCGAGCGTTATCACCATGTGGTTCTCCCGCTACCGTGAATTCCATGCCGATGCGGGTTCAGCCCGTCTGGTAGGACGCGAGAAGATGATCGCTGCACTGCAAAGGCTGAAAACCAGCTATGAGCCGCAGGAAGCGAGCAGCATGATGGCGTTCTGCATTAACGGTAAGTCAAAGTCGCTGAGCGAACTCTTTATGACACACCCGCCGCTGGATAAACGTATTGAAGCGTTGCGTTCAGGCGCCTACCTCAAATAACGACATTACAAATAATAAAAGCGCGTCCATTGACGCGCTTTTTTATTGTTCGTCATCAGCGCTCAGCGGCAGGAATGGTATGGGTTGTACGCAGTTAACCCAGCAGATTATCGCGTAATTATTTCTCCGAACGCGGCATCAGCGTCTTTCAGGCGTAATGTCGCAGATTTGTAACGAACCAGGCATTCGCGCATTGCGGCGGATGGTCGACGAATTTATAATAAAAACCTATTCTGATTTTTATAAAACACAGGCGATGAGGTAATTAATGGCAATCGCGGATTTGGACAAGCAGCCAGATTCTGTCTCTTCTGTACTGAAGGTCTTTGGCATTCTGCAGGCTTTGGGCGAAGAGCGTGAAATCGGCATTACCGAGCTTTCACAGCGCGTCATGATGTCAAAAAGCACCGTTTATCGCTTTTTGCAGACCATGAAATCGTTAGGCTACGTGGCACAGGAAGGGGAGTCAGAGAAATACTCCCTGACGCTGAAGTTATTCGAACTTGGCGCGCGTGCACTGCAAAACGTTGATTTAATCCGCAGCGCGGATATCCAGATGCGTGAACTCTCTCGCCTGACGAAAGAGACCATCCATCTGGGTGCTCTCGATGAAGACAGCATCGTTTATATTCACAAAATCGATTCGATGTATAACCTGCGCATGTATTCGCGTATCGGTCGCCGCAATCCGCTCTATAGCACCGCGATTGGTAAAGTGCTGCTGGCCTGGCGCGATCGCGATGAAGTGAAACAGATTCTGGAAGGCGTTGAGTATAAGCGCAGCACCGATCGCACTATTACCAGCACCGAAGATCTGCTGCCGATGCTGGATATCGTTCGCCAGCAGGGCTACGGCGAAGATAACGAAGAGCAGGAAGAGGGGTTACGCTGCATCGGTGTACCGGTATTTGACCGTTTTGGCGTGGTTATCGCCGGTCTGAGTATCTCTTTCCCGACTCTGCGATTCTCCGAAGAGCGCCTGCACGAATACGTGGAAATGCTGCATCAGGCAGCGCGTAAAATTTCTGAACAGATGGGTTATAACGATTATCCGTTCTGATAATTGTCAAAAAAGCCGCCCCGTGGGGCGGCTTTTTCATGGGGAAAATCAGCCGTTATCAATAACGTTATCGCTTTTACGCATCAGTGGGCAGTTGGCAAGGCCAAAAAATCCGTTGTCTGAATGAACATATTGCGCCGTGCTGGTACCACGCGCGGTGACGTATTTGCACTGTAAACCAAGGCCTGCTGCATTCTCTTTACTGTTAATTAGCACGCCATAACCGCTCAGTAAGAGTCCAATCCACAACAGCGCGATAACGATGACGCCTCGAATAAGTGTACGCATGTTTGCTCCTTGCACATCGATTAAGTCTGCCATTAAGGCTACGTCTTTTATTGATTGAAACAAGTCACGCATTCCTAAAAATACCGAAAGGGGGTACAGTTACCCGCTGTTTAAGGAAGCCATGCTAGTGTGGTTACACCTTGAAATGTTTCGGAGAGTGGAGTGAGAAAATTTAGATGGCTGTTGCTGATTGCCGTGGTGGTGGTCTGCCTGCTGCTATGGACTCAAATGATCAATGTGATGTGCGATCAGGATGTACAATTTTTCAGCGGCATCTGTGTCATCAATAAATTCATCCCCTGGTAAGCGCATTTCTGCAGTGAAAGATTTCCTTCCTGAGTGCCAGTGGTAAAATGCCGCGTCTACTTTGAGGGTGTGAAATGAACGAAATCTTAAATTCTGGCGCGCTAAATTTTGCGTCTATGCTGGTTTCTGTGGTGGTTCTGGTTATTGGTCTGGTGCTGTGGTTCTTTATCAATCGTGCCAGTTCACGTACGAACGAGCAGATTGAACTGCTGGAAGCGCTGCTCGATCAGCAAAAACGGCAAAATGCGCTGCTGCGCCGTCTCTGTGAAGCGAATGAGCCGGAAAAAGCCGCTCTCCCCGAGGTCGAAAAAAATAAGACTAAGGGTGAAGACGAGGAGTTTATCCGGCTGGTGGCTGAACGATAACCTGAAAGGAGGGGAGAGATGGCCTGGAAAAACCCCTGGTATGATCCCGCGCTCTCCCATCATACGCCCGACGGTTTTTGTAACCCGACTTCCACGGCGCATCAACCCGCCGATGTTAAACGCTGGCGTCAGGAACGCAAAACTGCCGGGCTTCCCCGGCCACCTGCAGCAGGATATGACGCTTTTATTCAGGCCTGGTGGCAAAAAGCCGAGATTGCGCCGGGTGACGATGGCCTTTGGTGGCTTGGGCATGCCTCTGTGCTTCTGCGTATGCAGAGGAAATATCTGCTCACCGATCCTGTTTTTTCCCGACGCGCCTCCCCGCTGCGTTTCGCCGGGCCTCAGCGGCGCACGCCGCCTGCATTATCCATTGACGATATTCCCGCCCTGGATGCCATTCTTATCTCTCACAACCATTACGATCATCTGGACCGCTGGACAATCCGCGCACTGCTTCGCCGGTTTCCTGAGGTAAAGCTTTTTGTCCCTCTCGGATTGGGTGACACGCTGCGCCGCTTTGGCGCGCGTTTTGTCACTGAGCTGGACTGGTGGCAGCAAGCCTCGCTGGACGATTTACATTTAACCGCTGTTCCCGCTCAGCACTGGAGCATGCGCACACCGTGGGATCGGAACCGCTCATTATGGTGCGGCTGGGTTATTGAGTCGCGCGAACTGCGTTTCTGGTTTCCAGGTGATACTGGCTACAGCGCCGAACTTCTGCAGATCCCGCAGCGTCTTGGAAAAATTGATGCGCTCGCGCTGCCCGTTGGTGCTTATGCACCGCGCTGGTTCATGTCGATAAATCATATGGATCCACAAAGTGCGGTGTCGCTGTGGCAGCAATTAGGCTCGCCGCTGGCTTTTCCCATCCACTGGGGCGTATTTGAACTGGCTGATGAATCACTGGATGAGCCGGTGCAGGAGTTGCAGCGCGCTTTAAGCGAAGCGGAACAGGAAAATGATAACTTCAGGATCCTGAAAATTGGTCAATATTTATCCCTGCGGTAATTTAAGCCGAGCGCCATAAAAAGTAAGCCGTATTAAAATTGTGCGCTTCAGATTTACGCGAAACGTTTTTATTGCCTTCAAATGATGCAGTGTCATCATAATTTCATTATTTTGGTGCACGCCTGTGCTTATTCGCTCAGTAATTATTCATAGTTAACCTGAGCAATAGTTTCGTCCCAGATCATTAATAATTTAAGAATCTTCCTAATCGAATAAACAGCATAACTATTCGCAGAAAGTTCTTAGTATATAAGCGAAACGCATGAGGGGTTCAGCCACCCTTAAGCTGCATGGAACTGCTTGATGAATCGAAAGAAATGGTCTAGGTTTATCGGGTAAACCTGCTGGTGCAGCGGCTGCTATAACGGTCATTGAAGTGAATAAATGAACAGTGGTTGTTTCGATACCCTTAGAATTTGTGCGGTGGATCGAGACATATCTAAAAATGGCTTGCCATAGTTTACGTATTATGTGATAACACGTTGTGGGTCAATCGAGGTTCAGTTCTGTTTATGTGTGGCATTTTCAGTAAAGAAGTCCTGAGTAAAACGTTTCGTTGAATACAGCTTCTCTGCCGAACCTTATATTAGTGCCTCAAGCAGTAATGTCTCAGTTTTCTCAGTCAATGCCTGCGGGCGAAGTATATACATTAAGGAATTTTGCAAATGGCAAAGATTAAAGGTCAAGTTAAGTGGTTCAACGAGTCTAAAGGTTTTGGTTTCATTACTCCGGCTGACGGCAGCAAAGATGTATTCGTACATTTCTCTGCTATCCAGGGTAACGGCTTCAAAACTCTGGCTGAAGGCCAGAACGTTGAGTTTGAAATTCAGGACGGTCAGAAAGGCCCGGCTGCAGTTAACGTAACTGCTATCTGATTTCGACACCTCTGAGCTTGAGACGCGTTCCGCGTATCAATGTCAGTTATCAAGCCTCGCCATTGTGCGGGGCTTTTTATTTTCCCTGCCGCAACATTTGACGGTACACTTCGCCCTTTGAAAAAGTCGTCCCGGAGTGTTTATGCCATTCAGTTGCCCCCTTTGCCACGCACCGTTAAGCCGCCACGAGCGCGCATTTATCTGTCCGCAGCGGCATCAGTTCGATCTCGCCAAAGAGGGTTACGTCAATTTATTGCCCGTTCAGCATAAACGCTCGCGCGATCCCGGTGATAACGCTGAAATGATGCAGGCACGCCGTGCTTTTCTCGACGCCGGACACTATCAGCCACTGCGGGACACCATCTGCAGCCTGTTTGAAGAGACTCTGCCGGCAGAAGCGACGGCGCTGCTCGATATCGGCTGCGGGGAAGGGTACTACACGCAGGCATTTGCCGGGGTAGGCCGCGCGCGCGGCGCACAAACCGTTGGTCTTGATGTCTCGAAAGCGGCGATTCGCGCAGCGGCAAAACGCTATCCGCAGGTGATGTTCTGTGTCGCCTCCAGCCACCGCTTGCCTTTTGACGATAACAGCATTGATGGTCTGGTGCGCATTTATGCACCCTGTAAAGCGCAGGAGCTGGCCCGCGTGATGAAACCGCAGGGTGTCGTGATCACCGCAGCACCCGGGCCGCGCCATTTAATGGAGCTGAAGGGGCTTATTTATGATGAGGTGCAGTTGCACGCGCCAAACAGCGGTGAAATTGACGGGTTTACGATGCTTTCCGAACAGTCACTCGCTTATGAGATGGAGCTGACCGGCGAAGAGGCGGTTGCGCTCCTGCAAATGACGCCGTTTGCCTGGCGGGCAAAGCCGGAAGTGTGGCAACAGCTGGCAGCGACTAAAACATTCCGCTGCCAGACGGATTTCACTATCCATTGCTTACGCCGGGAAAGCTAGCCAGCAAAGTGGCTATAAAGGATCTGCACGCCGATACCAATGAGCACAACGCCGCCGAGGATCTCGGCGCGTTTGCCGAGTAGCGGGCCGATAAAACGGCCTACCATCATACCTAAAGTTGACATGATGAGCGTGGCGCAGCCGATGGCCAGCGCGGTAGTGAGGATATTGACCTGCAGGAACGCGAGCCCGACGCCAACCGCCATTGCATCCAGGCTGGTAGCAATCGCGGTGGTAACCAGCAACCAGAATCCATGACGATGCGGCATCTCTGCTTCATCATCCGTATTGCCGCGAAAACCCTCCAGCACCATTCTGCTGCCAAGAAACGCCAGCAGCACGAACGCTATCCAGTGATTCCACTCAAGCACAAATTGTGAGGCGAGCATGCCAAGACCCCAGCCCAGTAACGGGGTTAAGGTTTCAATTGCGCCAAAGATAAGGCCGGTACGCAGGGCGTCGGAAAATTTAGGATTGCGGAGCGTCGCACCTTTACCGATAGAGGCGGCGAAGGCATCCATCGACATACCGAAGGCGAGAAGCAGGGTGGCGGATAAGTTCATCTGTGCGTCCTGACCGGGAGTTCCATATAACACACCACTGCCCCCAGTAAACAGCAGTTAGTGTGTCAATGGTCTCGCCTGACTGAAAATGTTCAGTCCGTACGTGCCACGTTTTGCAACGAGTATGTTGACACGTACATTTCCGCAGGGCGGAAATCGGCTACTCCCCAACGACGGACGCACCTTACCATATTTTTAGAATATAAAACAACAGCAGAAGAATATTCATGGCGCTGCCTGTCGATAACGATTGTCATTTAGCTTGCGACGTGAAAATAACGTTAATAAACATAGGTAATTTCTTATGAGAAATATAGCAGAGGCTATATTAAAGCCTCTTTTTTGTGCAGGGTAAAATGAGATGGGTATTGTTTAACTTATTGAGTTTTAACCATTACTCTGCAGATCTTTTCGAGGTCGTCTATATTTCGTACACGGATTAGTAACCGCCGCTGCTCTAATTGCATTACCAGTACGCCATCCTCCGATAAATTCATCTCTTTAATACGGTCATATTCAATCCAGGCATTAGCAAAGAAGAAACCCTGTGATTTAAAGATGGCTTTCGGGGCGCGGATCCAAAAAAGGTAAATACCCAGCAGCGCCAGAGCAAATAATAACCACATGGTTAATGATGAACCACCGTTAACGCTGTTGTTATAAATCAGAATAACCAGCAGGCCGACAAAAATGGCGCCATCGGTACGGCTTCTGCGCAGCAGCGGAACGGTGAGCAACGTTTCGCCTTTGCGACGGGGCATCACCACCTCGTCATAGAGCGCAAAAGCCAGCAGGGCGGCGACAAACAGCAGCAGCACGCTATCCGTAATCGACATCTCATCTCCTTAAATAAAAAAACCGGGAGCAATCACGCCCCCGGTTATGACAACGTTGTTTAAAGACCCAGCAGGCCGATAGCGTAGCCGACAATCCCAATTACGAAGAAGCCGACAATGATCCACAGTGGGTTCACTTTTTTACGCAGCAGCCACATACAGGCGAAGGTCAGCAGCAGCGGAACCAGACCCGGCATCAGCTGGTCGAGGATAGTCTGCACCGTGGTCACCGTGGTTTTCCCGGTCTGGTCGGTAATTTCCGATACCACCAGCGGAATATTCACGTGCGTCCATTTGTTGACCAGCGCTCCCATCACAAACAGGCCGAGAATTGACGCCCCCTCAGTCAGTTTCTGCAGGAAACCGCCGCCCATATCTTTAACGATATCGATCCCTTTGCGATAGCCGTACGCAACGCCGTAATAACGGGTAGCAAGACGCACGATATTAAAGAGGAAGAAGAAGAGCAGCGGGCCGAGCAGGCTGCCGCTCATGGCAATCCCGGCGCCCAGTGCCGCAAAGACCGGACGCACGGTACCCCAGAAAATCGGGTCGCCAACGCCTGCCAGCGGCCCCATCAGACCCACTTTGATACCGTTAATGGCACCATCGTCAATCTCTGCGCCGTTCGCGCGCTGCTCTTCCATTGCCAGCGTTACGCCAAGCACCGGCGCGGCAACGTAAGGGTGGGTGTTAAAGAACTCCAGGTGACGCTTAATCGCCTGGCGGCGGGCTTCGTTATTTTCCGGATAGAGGCGTTTAATCGCCGGTACCATCGAGAAGCAGAAGCCGAGTGCCTGCATACGTTCGAAGTTCCACGAGCCCTGGAAGAGGTTAGAACGCAGGAACACGCTGCGAATATCACTCTGGGTGAGCTTTTTCTCAGTCGGAGTTTTCGTCATATCAACCATGTCGTTCACCTGTTAATCCAGTTCGTTATCAAGATCGTTGGCACCAGCCGCTGGTGCAGCGCCGCCTGCAGTGCGGTTATATTTCGGGCTAAGCTGAATGTAGAGAATGGCCATAACGGCACCGATCACACCCAGCGAAACAAGGTTGAAGTTAGTAAATGCCGCGGTCACGAAGCCGAGGTAGAAGAACGGCATCAGATAGCCTGCGCGCATCATATTGATGACCATCGCATAACCGACCACCACGATCATGCCACCGGCGATATTCAGACCGCTGGTCACCACTTCCGGAATGGCGTTGAGCATGTTCTGCACTTCGCTGGTACCGACAGAGATAGCCACAATCACCGCCGGGATGGCGATACGCATCGCTTGCAGGAACAGGGAGGAGACGTGGATCCAGGACAGCGCGGTAAGGTTACCGTTATCTGCGGCTTTATCTGCCGCGTGCTGGAAACCAACGGTAATGGTACGCACAATAATGGTCAGTACCTGACCTGCTGCTGCCAGCGGGATCGCCAGCGCGATACCAGCACCGATGCTCTGGTGGCCGCCAATGACCAGAATGGTGGAAATAATCGACGCCAGCGCGGCATCCGGCGCGACTGCGGCACCGATGTTCATCCAGCCAAGCGCGATCATCTCAAGGGTACCGCCGATAATGATACCGGTTTTCATATCACCAAGAACGATACCGACTAACGTACATGCCACCAACGGACGGTGGAACTGGAACTCGTCAAGTATCGACTCCATACCGGCAATACATGCGACGACGAACACCAGCACAATCTGAAGAGTGGTAATCTCCATTGTACTTCTCCTATAGCTAAATCAGACGTAAGTGTGAAAACTGAGTCAATCAGGTCGTCGCGGTTACTTCGCCACTTTGCTGATTAAATCCATCATTTTCAGTTTCGGATCGTTTGAAACTTTACGGACTTCCAGCTCAATGCCGCGATCGTTGAGTTTGCGAAACGCCTCAATATCTTTCTCATCGACGGAAACAGCGTTGTTTACCTGGGTTTTGCCCTGACGATAGGCCATACCGCCAATATTGACCGAGGTAAGTTTTACGCCGCCCTCGACGATGCGCTCGACATCGGTAGGGTTGGTGAAGAGCAGCATTACGCGTTCACCGGCATATTTCGGGTTGTTATAGACGCGGATCATTTTTGCGACGTCGACAACGTGAGCCGTTACCCCCGGCGGTGCGACCTGCGTCAGCAGCGTTTTGCGCACGTTATCGGCGGCTACCTCATCACTGACGACAATAATCCGGGTGACGTTGGTCTCTTTGGTCCAGCGGGTGGCGACCTGGCCGTGGATTAAGCGGTCATCAATACGCGCCAGACCGATGACCATATAGTCGTTCGGCCCCATCGGTTTAGCAGGGGTAGCGGCTTTCGGTGCTGCCGTCTGTTGAACCGCAGCGGGAGCAGGTTTTTCCACCGGCTGCGCTTTCAGCGCCTTCACGCCTTCACGTCCGGTCTCGACGGCCAGCGCTACCAGCTCATCGAAGGTTGGGTTGTCATCACGCGCCATCAGGGTTTCAACCAGCATCGGGATATTCACGCCAGCGATGACTTCATAATGCTCTTTATCGACGACAATGCGGCTGGCGGCGTTAAACGGGCTGCCACCCCATGTATCAACGAGAAACAGCACGCCCTGATTAGTATCCAGTTTTGCCAACTGCGCCTGATACTTTTCGATTAACGTCTCCGCGTTCTCGCCGGGAACAAAATCGATCCATCCGACATTCTCCTGCTCGCCGAGTAGCATCTCGGCGGTTTTAAGCAGTTGTTCTGCCGCCCAACCATGTGTGCCTATAACAATAGCAATAGTCACTTGCTACCTCCTTATTCTTGTCGTTAACATCCACGCGATGGATGTATTGTGAATCGGCACCAAAAAAGCGAATCGATTCAGAGATAAACTCAAAGAGAAGTTTAGGAACTTTCGCGAATTATTTTAGAGAGTGAAAAAATAATTTATGTGATGAAGATCCGTAATTTAGCTTCCATAAAAATGAAATTTTGTGGCGCAAAATATCCATACATTTTGCAAAGTCTGGTAAATCTTTGCCAGCTACCCAGGCTCTTTGCTATGTTTAACCTCCGTTTAAGTTACCAGGAGTAAAGGGCAGTAGCCCATCGTATGGATCGTCACCGACGTCAGTTCACTTTATGGCCGTCCCGCGCCACGTATTCCCCCCTTTCAAATAGAGTCAATGTCATCACGCCTGCGCATTTTCGCGCGCCGTATACTGTTTTCCTGAACAGGAGCCTGTCATGGAATTCTTAATGGATCCGCAGATTTGGATCGGTTTGTTGACGCTGGTTGTGCTGGAAATCGTGCTGGGTATTGATAACCTGGTCTTTATTGCCATTCTTGCCGATAAACTGCCGCCGAAGCAGCGCGATAAAGCACGGTTGATCGGTCTGTCACTGGCGCTGGTGATGCGGCTTGGCCTGCTGTCGCTGATCTCATGGATGGTGACGCTCACCCAGCCGCTCTTCTCGGTGTGGAACCTTACCTTCTCCGGCCGTGATTTAATCATGCTGTTCGGCGGTATTTTCTTACTGTTCAAGGCTACTACGGAGCTTCATGAACGGCTGGAAAACCGCGATCACGATGGCGGACACGGTAAAGGCTACGCCAGTTTTTGGGTGGTGGTGACGCAGATCGTGATTCTCGATGCGGTCTTCTCCCTCGATGCGGTGATTACTGCGGTCGGTATGGTTAATCACCTGCCGGTGATGATGGCGGCGGTGGTAATCGCGATGGCGGTAATGCTGCTGGCCTCGAAGCCGCTGACTAACTTTGTGAACCAGCATCCGACGGTCGTGGTGCTCTGTCTGAGCTTCCTGTTGATGATTGGTCTGAGCCTGGTCGCAGAGGGCTTTGGCTTCCATATTCCGAAAGGCTACCTCTACGCCGCGATTGGCTTCTCAATTATCATTGAGTTCTTTAACCAGGTTGCGCGCCGTAACTTTCTGCGTAACCAGTCGCGCCTGCCGCTGCGTGCGCGCACCGCGGATGCGATTGTGCGTCTGATGGGCGGTCGCCGTCAGAATACGACGCAAACTGAGACGGACAGCGATGCCTCAGTAACGGTGCCGGAAGGCGCGTTTGCGGAAGAGGAGCGCTATATGATCAACGGCGTCCTGACGCTGGCGTCCCGTTCGCTGCGCAGCATTATGACGCCGCGCGGTGATATCAGCTGGGTGGATGCCAATCTGAGCGTTGACGAGATCCGTCAGCAACTGCTCTCTTCCCCGCACAGCCTCTTCCCGGTCTGCCGTGGCGAACTGGATGAAGTGATCGGTATTGTGCGCGCCAAAGAGCTGCTGGTGTCGCTGGAAGAGGGCGTCGATGTTGCCGCTATCGCATCTGAGTCGCCGGCAATTGTGGTGCCGGAAACCCTCGACCCGATCAAGCTGCTGGCGGTATTACGCCGCGCGCGCGGCAGCTTCGTGATTGTCACCAATGAGTTTGGTGTGGTTCAGGGGCTGGTAACCCCTCTGGACGTGCTGGAGGCGATTGCCGGTGAATTCCCTGATGCGGATGAAACGCCGGAAATCATTGCCGACGGCGACGGCTGGCTGGTGAAAGGCACTACCGACCTGCATGCGCTGCAGCACACGCTGGATCTCGATAACTTCGTCAATGAAGAGGAAGATATCGCCACCGTTGCGGGCCTTGTCATTGCCGCGCGTGGGCAGATCCCGCCGGTAGGCGAAACCTTTGCCATTGCGCCGCTGCATATCACCGTGATGGAAGCGAACGACTACCGCGTCGATCTGGTGCGTATTGTTAAAGAGCAACCGGCTCACGACGAAGAGGAGTGATCCTCAATCGTCATCAGCGGAGCCAGCCGGTCGTCATGCGCGGCTGGCGTCGCATTCCCGGCTAACCACGCCGGGAAGTTCTCAATGGGCATCGGCTGTGCAAACAGATATCCCTGTAGTGACTGCACCCCCTGCTGACGCAAATATTGTGCCTGCTGTGGGGTCTCTACCCCCTCTGCCACCAGTTCAATATCCAGCCGCTGCGCAAGCGCGATAATGATGTCGGTCACCTTGGAGTTCACCGCATCGGTGCCGATCGCCGCAGTATAGGATTTGTCGATTTTCAGAATGTCCGGTTGCAGCTTCTCCAGCCAGCTCAGGGCGCTATTGCCGGTGCCGAAATCATCAATCGCAATCTTCACGCCGTTGTGATGCAGCTCGCGCATCATGCGCGAATCCACATCCTGCAGCGCATCGCGCTCGGTCAACTCAATGATCAACTGCTGAACCGGATGGTGAACAAACCACAACCGGTGCAGATCTTTCAGTAACTCACCATCGCGCAGATGGCTGGGGGCGGCATTAATGCCGATATGAAAATGGGCGTCGGCCGGAAAGAGATGGCGGTGCGCCTGCACCTCAATTAGCACATACCGGGTCAGCGGGGCAATCAGATGCTGCGCCTCGGCGATAGGAATAAACACCTCCGGCGAAATCGCACCCTGGCGCGGATTGTGCCAGCGCAGCAGGATCTCCACGCCGACGCACTTCAGGCTCTGGGCGTGCAGCACCGGCTGGCAGAAGAGGGCAAATTCGCGGCCGGTTAAGCCAAGGTTAATCTCGCGGGCGAAGCTCATGCGGCTGGCAGTGGTAAACCAGGTAATCACGCTGGTTAAAAGCCCAATCATCAGCGCCAGCGGCAGCTGTGAAGGGAGGTGTTGCAGCGCCAGCCGCGTTGCACCCGGGCCGCTTACGCTCACCGACAGGGGGAAGAATTGCGAGGTACGCTGATAGCGCTTCTCATCGTCCGCCAGCGGAAGGGTCTCAAGCAGACCTTTTCCCTGCACCAGATGCCGCCCGGCAACAGAGAGTGCAACGCGGGTGATAAGCGGCGGTTGGGGCTCCAGCATTAAGCGGCTGAGCAGTTCAATATTGACCACTTCCATCACGCCACTTTGCCCGTCTGCGGCGGTAGGAAACCAGACGATCAGCACCGGGCGATCTTTCAACAGGGATTTATCCGTTGAGAGGACCAGCAGCGTGGTTTTCGCCGGCAGGCTCGGCTGAAGCTGGTGAACAGGGACGTGACGATCGCCAAAAATGCTCGAGCAGTAAAGTATGCCATCGTGGACCAGCGTAATGGAGCGCACCGTCTGCAGGCTGGCAGCGATTTTGCGCAGTTGCAGGTGCACCCCGTCACAGGGTTTACCGACCAGCGGTGAAACCATCTCGCGGGTCGATTCCAGCGGCAGCAGCAAGCGATCAAAGTTCACCACCGCATGATGGGTAAAAGAGGCAACGCGTTGCTGGTTGAGGTTACGCTCGGAAACAAAGCGAAAAGCGAGGGTCAATATCAGCGCAGCAATGCCCGCCAGCACGCAGACCGTCGCGCGCCGCTGTCGATAGCTTTTAATGATCCGCTGAGCCGTTTGCATGCGCCGATCGCCTGTAATATCCCTGGCCTGATTGCCATGCCAGCACAGTTGAAGTGTAGCGGGAAATTGCTCAGCTTATGCACAAACGGCGGGGAATATTCTTGATCTGTGGCGTAGCGGGTAAAAAAAACGCCGTTCGGTTGAACGGCGTTGAGAGCGGTGAGTTTAGTCACACTGCACTTTGATGGCCAGACCACCGCGCGAGGTTTCGCGGTATTTGGCATTCATATCTTTCCCGGTCTCGTACATGGTTTCGATAACCTTGTCGAGAGAGACGCGCGGCGCGCTGGTGCGGCGCATCGCCATCCGCGCGGCGTTAATCGCCTTCACCGAGGCAATGGCGTTACGCTCAATGCAGGGAACCTGCACCTGGCCGGCGACCGGATCGCAGGTCAGACCGAGGTTGTGCTCCATACCAATCTCTGCGGCAACGCAAACCTGCTCCGGGCTTGCGCCCAGCAGCTCAGCCAGACCTGCCGCCGCCATCGAGCAGGCAACGCCCACTTCGCCCTGGCAGCCCACTTCCGCACCGGAAATGGAGGCGTTCATTTTATAGAGCGCACCAATCGCCCCGGCAGCGAGGAAGTAGCGAATATAGATATCCGGGCTGACGGACTCAATAAAGTGGTCGTAATAGGCCAGCACCGCCGGCACGATACCGCAGGCACCGTTGGTCGGAGCCGTCACAACGCGACCGCCCGCCGCATTCTCTTCGTTAACCGCGAGGGCAAACATGTTGACCCAGTCCACGACGATCATCGGATCGTTGGAGAGCTTATCGCTGGAGACCAGCAGGCGGCGCAGCGCAGAGGCGCGACGCGGCACGCGCAGCGGACCCGGCAACACGCCTTCGGTGTTCATGCCGCGATCGATACAGGCGCGCATGGTCGTCCAGACGTTAGCAAAGTACTCTTCAATCTCTTTTTTCGAGTGCAGCGCCAGTTCGTTCTGCATCACCATCCCGGAGAGAGAAAGCCCGGTCTGTTTGCAGTACTCAAGCATCTGCGTCGCAGAGTTGAAGGGGTAGGGCACAGCGACAGAGTCGAGGGTCTCTTTACCAAAATGCTCTTCATCAACGATAAAGCCGCCGCCGATGGAGTAGTAAGTTTTGCTGTAAACGGCTTCATCGCCGTTCAGGGCGGTAATGCGCATGCCGTTTTCGTGCAGCGACAGGTTATCGCTGTGAAAACGCATGCCATCATTCTGCGGGAAGTCGACTTCATGGCGACCCTGCGCCAGCAGCAAGCGCCCACGGTTTTCCACATCGCGGATAAACCCCGGGATCGCATCAATATCGACAGTGGCCGGCTCATTGCCCGCCAGACCCATAATAATGGCGATATCGGTATGGTGTCCTTTCCCGGTAAGGGAGAGTGAGCCGTAAACATCCACCACAACGCGGGTAGTGTTTTCCAGCAATCCTTTTTCGACCAGATCATCGACGAACTGCTTCCCGGCCTTCATCGGGCCAACAGTGTGGGAAGAGGAGGGACCAATTCCCACTTTGAACATGTCGAATAGACTAATCACATTTACACTCCTGACAGGGTTACTGGGTTTCCAGTAACGATGTAATAACTGCGCATAGTGTAAGAGGGAAGGGTGCCAGCAGGTTAACTATTCACATGAATTAAACTAATCGCTGGCCTCTATTAAACTAATAGCGAGTTCGCCGTCACAAAGTGCGCAAAACAGAGTATAGCGCTTATGGCCGCAGGCCGATTTGCAGCGCCAGCGAGCGGATGATCCCCGCCGTCATGCCCCAGACAAAATAATGCTCATACCAGGATAACCACACCCGGTGGGCATTACCGTGACGATGCACATCCAGCGGGTGATAGCGCCCAAGCCGCAACGCCTCGGCAAGCGGCATTTCAAACACCGCCGCCACTTCATCTTCACTGGCACGCCAGGGGAGATCTGGCGGAATAATGCCGACCACCGGCGTAACCTGAAAGCCGGTCACGCTATCCACCGGCGGCAGGACGCCAATCACTTCAACCGATTCTGGCGGGATAGCCACCTCTTCCTGCGCTTCACGCAGCGCGGCGGCGATAAGCGAGGCGTCGGTGCTGTCGACCGCGCCGCCGGGAAAGGCGACCTGGCCGGCATGTTTACGCAACATGGCTGAGCGCTGCGTCAGCAGCAGGCCTGGCTCTTCACGCCGCACAATCGGCACCAGCACCGCCGCCTGGCGCGCATTCAGGGTGGCGGCATTAAGCTGCGGTCGCATTAGCTGGAAGCGTGATAAAAAGTTATCCAGAGTTAACACCGGTTGCTCCACGAATTACCTCTCAAGTTGCCGCAGGATACGATTAACTTTATCAAAGGTTTCCTGATATTCCGCATCCTCATCGCTGTCGGCGACAATCCCGCCGCCCGCTGAGCAGTAAAGCTGACCGTCACAGGCGGTGACGGTACGGATGGTGATGCTGGTGTCCATATTGCCGCAGAGGCTGAGGTAACCGATGCTGCCGCACCAGGCATTGCGGCGGTGTGGCTCCAGCTCATCGATAATCGCCATCGCCCGCACTTTCGGCGCACCGGTAATCGACCCGCCGGGAAACGCCGCGCGCAGCAGATCGCTTGCGTGTCGTCCGGGCGGCAGCTTCGCCGTCACGGTGCTCACCAGGTGATGCACCGCCGGGAAGGGTTCCACCACGAACAGCTCCGGCACCTGCACCGAACCCGGCACCGCCACGCGACCAATATCGTTGCGCATCAGATCGACAATCATCACATTCTCGGCGCGATCTTTCGGCGAGGCGGCAAGACGGGCGGCCTGCTCAGCATCGGCTTTCGCGTCCGCAAGACGCGGCAGGGTGCCTTTAATCGGGCGGGTCTCAATCTCATCGCCGGTCAGGCGAATAAATCGCTCCGGCGACAGGCTGAGGATCGCCCCTTGCGGCAGGCGCAGGAAGGCGCTGAACGGCGCGCGGTTTTCCTGGTTAAGGCGCACAAACGCCTGCCACTCATCGCCGCTATAGTGCGCCTGAAAACGTTGCGCGAGGTTAACCTGATAGCAGTCGCCGCTGTGCAGCCACGCCTGCACCTGGCGGAACTTCTCGCCATACTCCGCGCGGCTCATATTGGCCTGCCAGGCAGAGGTTAAGCGAAACTCAGCCTGTGGCGGTGCGCTCTGGGCCTCAAGCCAGGCCAGGCGCGCATTGACATCCCCGTGGCTCAACAACGTTACGCGCTGCAGTTTGTGGTCAACAATCAGCGCCCAGTCATAGAGGCCTACCGCCATATCCGCGACGGCAATATCCTGCGCGGCCAGTGAGGGCAGTTGTTCAAAACGGCGGCCTAAATCATAACCAAACAGGCCCAGCGCACCGCCCTGGAAAGGGAGGTCATTCGCGGGTTCAGCATGCAGACCGCACGCATCCAGCGCCTGCTGTAAGAGTTCAAGCGGATCGCCTTGCGACGCGCGTCCATCCTGATAAGTGATATCGCCCTGCGTTGTCAGTGTGGTGAGCGGATCGGCGACTAAAATATCAAAACGGTTATGGGGATGATCGGCATGCCCCGAATGGAGCAGCATCGCCCACGGCTGCGCGCTGAGCGGTGCGAAATAGAATTCCGCAGCGTCGCGGCGCCACGGAAGCGAGAGTTGGGCAGGGGTTAACTGTTTCATGATTCCTGGCTCTTGAGCGTCTTCGCTGGCGTAGTGCACAGACGCGTGGAATAATTAGCGCCGATAATTTATCAGGAGTTGACCATGTTTGCAGGATTACCCGCCCTCAGTCACGAACAGCAACAGAAAGCAGTCGAACATATTCAGGAACTTATGGCCGGCGGCATGAGCAGCGGCGAGGCCATTACCCTGGTGGCACAAGAGCTGCGCGCCAGCCATACCGGTGAGCGGATTGTGGCGCGCTTTGAAGATGAGGAAGACGAGGAGGAGTAATTAGACCGCCGCGATAATCTTGATCTCAACTTTATAACGCGGATTCATCAGCTTCGCCTGCACGGTGCAGCGCACCGGTGCATGGCCCGCCACGACCCACGCATCCCAGGCCTTATTCATCGCTGCAAAATCATCGCTATCGGCAAGAAAAATAGTGGCGTCGAGGATCCGTGACTTATCGCTGCCCTGTTTTTCGAGCACCGCATCAATCTGCGCCAGCGTGTTAGCTGTCTGCTCAAAGGCGTCGGCATCGAGGTTTTCCGGCACGCCAGTGTAATAAAGCGTCTGGTTATGGATCACCACATCAGACCAGCGGGCTTCCGCGTCAATACGCACAATTGTCATCACCTTTTCCTTCCTGGTTACATAGATTCGCCGGGAAGAGTGCCACAAAAACCTGGCTGGCGTAAATCCGCGCACCCTGACATAATCACTGGCGATTTAACCAGGGGGTAGTGTGACGGACGATTTTGCAACAGACGGCCAGCTTGCCAAAGCGATACCGGGATTTAAACCGCGCGAACCGCAGCGCCAGATGGCTTACGCCGTGACCGAAGCGATTGAAAAAACGCAGCCGCTGGTGGTTGAGGCGGGAACCGGAACCGGTAAAACCTACGCCTACCTTGCGCCCGCATTGCGCGCCGGGAAGAAAGTGATCATCTCCACCGGTTCGAAAGCCCTGCAGGATCAGCTCTACAGCCGCGATCTGCCCACCGTCTCAAAAGCGCTGGAGTACACCGGGCGCACGGCGCTGCTCAAAGGCCGTTCAAACTACCTCTGTATCGAGCGTCTCGAACAGCAAGCGATTGCCGGTGGCGATCTGCCGGTACAAACGCTGAGCGATGTCATTCTGCTGCGCTCCTGGTCTAACCAGACCAAAGATGGCGATATCAGCACCTGCGTCAGCGTGGCTGAAGATTCCGCCGCCTGGCCGCTGGTCACCAGCACCAACGATAACTGTCTGGGCAGCGACTGCCCGATGTACAAAGAGTGCTTCGTGGTGAAGGCGCGTAAAAAAGCGATGGAAGCCGACGTTGTCGTCGTCAACCACCACCTTTTTCTCGCCGACATGGTGGTGAAAGAGAGCGGTTTCGGTGAGCTGATCCCGGAAGCTGAGGTGATGATCTTTGACGAAGCGCACCAGCTGCCCGATATCGCCAGCCAGTATTTTGGCCAGTCGCTCTCAAGCCGCCAGCTGCTCGATCTGGCAAAAGATTTCACCATCGCTTACCGCACCGATTTACGCGATACCGCGCAGTTGCAGAAATGCGCCGACCGGCTGGCGCAAAGCGCGCAGGATTTCCGCCTGCAGCTCGGCGAGCCGGGCTATCGCGGGAACCTGCGCGAACTGCTGGCCGATGCGCGGATTCAGCGTGCGCTGCTGCTGCTCGATGACGCCCTCGAACTCTGTTACGACGTGGCGAAACTCTCCCTCGGTCGTTCAGCGGTGCTGGACGCCGCTTTTGAGCGCGCCACGGTTTACCGCGCCCGCCTCAAGCGGCTGAAAGAGTTCAACCAGCCCGGCTTCAGCTACTGGTATGAGTGCACTTCGCGCAACTTTACGCTGGCGCTGACGCCCCTGACCGTCGCCGATAAATTCCAGGAAGTGATGAAAGAGAAGAAGGGGAGCTGGATCTTTACCTCCGCGACCCTGTCGGTTAACGACGATCTGCATCACTTCACCGCGCGGCTAGGCATCGACGAAGCCGAGTCGCTGCTGTTGCCGAGCCCCTTCGATTACCCGCGCCAGGCGCTGCTCTGCGTGCCGCGCAATCTGCCACAGACTAATCAGCCCGGCTCTGCGCGCCAGCTGGCAGCGATGTTAAGGCCGATGATTGAGGCCAACAACGGTCGCTGCTTTATGCTCTGCACCTCCCACGCCATGATGCGCGATCTTGCAGAACAGTTCCGTGCCACACTTAGCCTGCCGGTGCTGTTGCAGGGTGAAACCAGTAAAGGGCAGTTGCTGCAACAGTTTGTTGACGCCGGTAACGCACTGCTGGTTGCCACCAGCAGCTTCTGGGAGGGCGTCGATGTGCGCGGCGATACGCTTTCGCTGGTAATCATCGATAAGCTGCCGTTTACCTCGCCGGACGATCCGCTGCTGAAAGCGCGAATGGAAGATTGCCGTCTGCGCGGTGGCGATCCCTTTGATGAAGTGCAGCTCCCGGATGCGGTGATTACGCTGAAGCAGGGCGTCGGTCGCCTGATCCGTGATATTGACGATCGCGGCGTGCTGGTGATTTGCGATAACCGTCTGGTGATGCGGCCCTACGGCGCGGTGTTTCTCGCCAGCTTGCCGCCGGCACCGCGCACGCGTGATATCCGCCGCGCAGTGGAGTTTCTTGCCGGGCCCGCAGCGGAGTAATTTTCCGCGAAGTGTGGTAAGATGCGCGCCATTTTGTTGAATCTGGACTGCTATACCCATGCGAATTCTGGCTATTGATACCGCCACAGAAGCCTGTTCTGTCGCCCTGTGGAATGACGGTACGACCTTCGCTCACTTCGAACTTTGCCCTCGTGAACACACACAACGCATTCTGCCGCTGGTCAGAGCTGCCCTTGCTGACGCTGAGGTCAAGCTTACGGATCTCGACGCGCTGGCCTTTGGCCGCGGGCCCGGCAGCTTTACCGGCGTGCGTATCGGTATTGGTATCGCCCAGGGCCTGGCGCTCGGCGCGGAGCTGCCGATGATTGGCGTCTCGACGCTGGCGACGATGGCGCAGGGTGCCTGGCGTAAAACCGGTGCGACCCGTGTGCTGGCCGCCATTGATGCGCGCATGGGCGAAGTCTACTGGGCTGAGTATCAGCGCGATGCCGACGGCGTCTGGCACGGTGAAGAGACCGAAGCGGTGCTGAAGCCTGAGGCGGTAAGCGATCGTTTGCAGCAGCTTGATGGCAACTGGGCGATGGTTGGCACCGGCTGGGGCGCATGGCCTGAATTAGCAGCGAATAGTCCTCTTACGCTGACCGACGGCGAGATGTTACTGCCCACGGCAGAAGATATGTTGCCCATCGCCCGCCAGCTTTTTGCCGCGCAAAAATGGGTTGCCGTTGAACAGGCGGAACCGGTTTATTTGCGTAACGAAGTGGCGTGGAAGAAACTTCCTGGCCGGGAATGAATCTCAGTAGTACTAACTGAGTTAAGGGGTCGCATGATGGCGGGTCAAAAAGGGGTTATGCAGCTGTTACTGGCAGGGCTGGTAACGGTAGCGTTGAGTGGGTGCGTGACGGTGCCCGATGCGATCAAGGGCACCAGCCCGACACCGCAGCAAGATTTAGTGCGGGTGATGAATGCGCCAACGCTCTATGTCGGTCAGGAGGGGCGTTTCGGCGGGAAAGTGATCAATGTGATCAATCAGCAGGGCAAAACCCGGCTGGAGATCGCCTCTGTCCCGCTGGATGAAGGCGCGCGCCCGGTGCTGGGCGAGCCCTCTGTCGGGCGCATCTATGCCGACATCAACGGTTTTGTTGACCCGGTCGATTTCCGTAACCAGCTGGTCACTGTGGTCGGGCCGATTACCGGCACCGAAGCGGGTAAAGTTGGCAGCGCCTCCTACACCTACATGGTGATGCAGGTTAACGGCTACAAGCGCTGGCGCTTGCAGCAGCAAATCATGATGCCGCCGCAGCCGCTCGACCCGTGGTTCTCCGGCCCGGGAGCCTATCCGTGGCGCACAGGCTACGGTCCATGGGGCTGGTATCCGCCTGAACCCGCTCGTGTACAAACGGTCGTAACAGAGTAATTTCTTGTTTTGACAGGAAAAATAAACAGCGGCCCGGCCGCTGTTTTTGTTTTCTGTATTAGATGACAAAAATAATTAGTGACGCGCTTCGCAACCTTCCGTCCGGTTAATTTTCAAACTGGTACGCTGAGTTAATATAATGTTAATTTCTTGTTTATTAACTGGGGCTGCGATGACAACAAACACTCATTTTAGAGGTGATGCATTGAAAAAGGTTTGGTTAAATCGTTATCCCGCCGATGTGCCTGCGGAGATCAACCCTGACCGTTATCAATCCCTGGTTGAATTATTTGAACACTCAGCAGCCCGTTATGCCGACCAGCCGGCGTTTATCAACATGGGCGAGGTGATGACCTTCCGTAAACTGGAAGAGCGCAGCCGGGCATTTGCCGCCTACCTTCAGGAGGGGCTTGGCCTGCAAAAGGGCGATCGCGTGGCGCTGATGATGCCGAACCTGCTGCAATACCCCGTTGCGCTGTTCGGGATTTTGCGTGCCGGGATGATTGTGGTAAACGTTAACCCGCTCTACACACCCCGTGAGCTTGAGCATCAGCTTAACGACAGCGGCGCGGCGGCAATTGTGATTGTCTCCAACTTTGCCCACACGCTGGAGAAGATTGTCGACAAAACCCAGGTGCGCCACGTCATTCTGACCCGCATGGGCGATCAGCTCTCAACGGCAAAAGGGACGGTGGTCAACTTTGTCGTTAAATATATCAAACGGCTGGTGCCGAAATATCATCTGCCGGACGCCATCTCGTTTCGCCGCGCGCTGCAAAACGGCTACCGCATGCAGTATGTCAAACCGGAACTGGTGTGCGAGGATCTGGCGTTTCTGCAATACACCGGTGGCACCACCGGCGTGGCAAAAGGGGCGATGCTGACCCACCGTAATATGCTGGCTAACCTCGAACAGGTAAACGCGACTTACGGGCCGCTGCTGCATCGCGGCAAAGAGCTGGTGGTCACCGCGCTGCCGCTTTATCACATCTTTGCCTTGACCATGAACTGCCTGCTGTTTATCGAGCTGGGCGGGCAGAACCTGCTGATCACCAACCCGCGCGATATTCCGGGGCTGGTGAAAGAGCTGGGCAAATACCCCTTCACCGCTATGACCGGCGTGAACACGCTGTTTAACGCGCTGCTTAATAATGACGAGTTCAGAAAGCTCGACTTCTCATCACTGCATCTTTCCGCCGGTGGCGGGATGCCGGTGCAGCAGGCGGTGGCGGATCGTTGGGTCAAACTGACCGGGCAGTATCTGCTGGAAGGGTATGGCCTGACCGAATGCTCGCCGCTGGTGAGCGTCAACCCCCACGATATTGACTACCACAGCGGCAGTATTGGCCTGCCGGTGCCGTCTACCGAAGCCAAGCTGGTGGATGACGACAATAACGAGGTCGCCCCGGGCGAACCGGGCGAGCTCTGCATTAAAGGGCCGCAGGTGATGCTTGGCTACTGGCAGCGTCCCGATTCAACGGATGAGATCCTGCGTGATGGCTGGCTGCATACCGGCGATATTGCGGTGATGGATGACGAGGGCTTCCTGCGTATTGTCGATCGCAAAAAAGATATGATTCTGGTCTCCGGTTTTAACGTCTATCCGAACGAGATCGAAGATGTGGTGATGCAGCACCCTGGTGTGCTTGAAGTGGCTGCCGTTGGCGTGCCGTCCGCGAACAGCGGCGAAGCGGTGAAGCTGTTTGTAGTGAAAAAAGAGGCTTCCGTGACGGAAGAGGCGCTGATCGCCTTCTGCCGCCGACAGCTTACAGGCTACAAGGTGCCGAAGCAGGTTGAGTTCCGCACGGAGCTGCCGAAATCGAACGTCGGAAAGATTTTGCGACGAGAATTACGTGACGAAGCGCGTGCCAAAGTGGACAATAACGCCTGAGCTATCCGTTAGCCTCCCGAACGCCGGTTAAAGCCGGCGTTTTTTATGGGCGCAAACTGAAGAGAAAATGATTTGAATTACCAGATGATAACGACGAACGATGCGCTGGCAGCCATATGTGAAGCTGCCAGTGCGTTTCCAGCCATTGCCCTCGATACGGAATTTGTCCGCACCCGCACTTACTACCCGCAACTGGGTCTGCTGCAGATGTATGACGGTGAGCGTGTCACGCTTATCGATCCGCTGACCATTACCGACTGGACGCCGTTTCGCGACCTGCTCACCAATACGGCAATCACCAAATATCTGCATGCGGGAAGCGAAGATCTGGAAGTGTTCCTCAATACGTTTGGTGTACAGCCACAGCCGATGATTGATACGCAGATCCTCGCGGCATTCTGCGGCCGTCCGATGTCATGGGGCTTTGCCTCGATGGTGGAGGAGTTTACCGGGACGGTGATTGATAAAAGCGAATCCCGCACCGACTGGCTGGCGCGTCCACTGACCGAGCGTCAGTGTGACTATGCAGCGGCAGATGTCTGGTATCTGCTGCCTATCGCCGGGAAACTGCTGGCAGAAACTGAGCAGGCGGGGAGGCTGGCTGCCGCGCTTGATGAGTGTCGCTTAATGATGCAGCGCCGCCAGGAAGTGCTGGCACCGGACGAGGCATGGCGTGAAATCACTAACGCCTGGCAGCTGCGCCCGCGCCAGCTGGCCTGTTTACAGTTGCTGGCATCGTGGCGTCTGCGCAAGGCGCGCGAGCGCGACATGGCGGTTAACTTTGTGGTGCGTGAAGAACATCTCTGGGCGGTGGCGCGCTATATGCCGGGCAGCCTCGGCGAGCTGGATAGCCTTGGTCTCTCCGGCAGCGAAATCCGTTTTCACGGTAAAACCCTTGTGGCACTGGTCGCGCAGGCGCAGGAGTTGCCGGAAGAGGCACTGCCTGAACCGCTACGTAATCTGATGGATATGCCCGGCTATCGCAAAGCGTTTAAAGCGATTAAAGCGCAGGTGCAGACCATCAGTGAAAGCGAAAATATTAGCGTTGAGCTGCTGGCTTCGCGTCGCCAGATTAATCAGTTATTAAACTGGCACTGGAAATTAAAGACGCAAAATAGCCTGCCGGAATTAATCAGCGGCTGGCGCGGTGAATTGATGGCCGATCGTCTGAACGCGTTATTAGCAGAGTATCCGCAATAAGACTGTAAATAATTACAGTGTATTTGAGCAGATAAATAAAAAGGCAGAATTTATTCTGCCTTTTTTTATTGCCCTTATTGCGAAGACTATTTCGTCTCTTCCGCTTCTGGCAACGTGACGTTCAACTCCAGAATAGAAATATCGTCCCCTTTCTGCTCCAGCTGTACGGTGACCATTTCCGGATCGATCTGCACATATTTGCAGATGACTTCCAGAATATCGCGCTTCAGTTGCGGCAAATAGTGGGGTTCAGCGTCGCTGCGGCGGCGCTCTGCAACAATAATCTGCAGGCGTTCTTTAGCGATGCTGGCGGTATTCTTTTTTCTGGAGAGAAAAAAGTCGAGTAATGCCATAACTTATCCTCCGAACAGGCGTTTGAGGAAACCTTTCTTCTCTTCTTCAATGAAGCGGAAAGGACGTTCTTCTCCCAGCAGACGTTCCACGGCATCGGCATACGCTTTACCGGCGTCAGCATTGGCATCCAGAATAACCGGCTCGCCCTGGTTGGAGGCCCGCAGTACAGACTGATCTTCCGGGATCACGCCAATCAGTTTGATGCGCAGAATTTCCAGCACATCTTCCATGCTCAACATGTCGCCACGGTTAACGCGGCCTGGGTTGTAGCGGGTGAGCAGCAGATGCTCTTTAATTGGCTCTTCACCTCTCTCCGCACGACGTGATTTGGAAGCCAGAATGCCCAGAATACGGTCAGAGTCACGCACGGACGATACTTCGGGGTTGGTGGTGATAATGGCTTCATCGGCGAAGTAGAGCGCCATCAGCGCGCCGGTTTCGATGCCAGCCGGTGAGTCGCAGACGATAAAGTCGAAGTCCATTTTTTTCAGATCTTCCAGTACTTTATCAACGCCTTCATAGGTGAGGGCGTCTTTATCGCGCGTCTGCGATGCCGGGAGAATATAGAGATTTTCAGTGCGCTTATCTTTAATCAACGCCTGGTTCAGCGTTGCGTCGCCCTGGATAACGTTAACGAAATCGTACACAACGCGGCGCTCGCAGCCCATGATCAGGTCAAGGTTACGAAGGCCAATATCGAAGTCGATAACGACCGTTTTCTTGCCCTTCTGGGCTAAACCAGTAGCGATGGCCGCGCTGGAGGTGGTCTTGCCGACGCCCCCTTTACCCGAAGTAACAACAATAATGCGTGCCATAGGAGTTCCTTGTTAAAAGGGCTTAATCTAAGGGTTGAATTGTCAAAGCGTTACCTGCCAGTTGCAGACGCGCCGCTTTGCCATAAAATTCGGCCGGGATTTGGTCACTCAGCCAGTACTCACCCGCAATAGAGACCAGCTCCGGCGTCAGGTGGGTACAAAATATTTGTGCTTCATCATCACCGCTTGCACCCGCCAGCGCGCGGCCGCGCATCATGCCGTAGACGTGAATATTGCCATCGGCAATTAACTCCGCGCCTGCGCTCACGTGGCTGGTGACAATCAGGTCGCAGTTCTGCGCATAAATGCGCTGACCTGAGCGCACCGGGGTATCAATCAGCCGTGTTTTAATAGCCGGCGTGGCGACGGATACCGGTTCAGCAACGGGCTCCGGGCGCGGTTGCGCCTTCTCTTTGCCTTCCGACAGAATAGGAAAGCCAGCGCGTTCTATTTCCGCTTTCAGTGCAGCGTCTTTGCAGCCGCTAATACCAACAACATGCAGGCCAGTGGCGGCAATGCTTTTTTGCAATTGCGGCCAGTCAATCGGACCTACCAGTGCTGAGACATTCACCACCACGGGAGCATGCTGCAAAAATGCAGGAGCCTGAGCGATTTTGTCTTCTAACGCCTGACGAATAACTTCGGGTTTTGCATCATGCAAATGAACCACGGATAAGGTAAAACTACTGCCTTTAAGCTCGATGGGCGTGTTTGACATCCTGACCTTACTCATTTTGCTCTAAACACCCGAAATCGGGGTGATATTCTGAATACTACCGGGCATGTTATAGTCCCTGTTATATTCAGGCAAGTAACCACCTCCTAATTCCGAGTAAAAGTATGTTTTGTGTGATCTATCGAAGTGCCAGACGTGAACAGACCTATCTGTATGTTGAGAAAAGAGACGATTTTTCTCGTGTGCCGGAAACATTAATGCAAAGTTTCGGCCAACCGCAGTTAGCGATGATTTTACCCCTCGACGGCAGTAAAAAATTAGCCGGCGCGGATCTGGAAAAAGTAAAAACCGCGCTCAGCGAGCAGGGATATTATTTACAACTTCCGCCGCCGCCGGAAAATTTACTTAAAGCGCATCTCGCGGCGAACACTCAGCAATAACTCTCTCTAAAGGCGGCGGATTATTCCACCGCCTTTTTAAACCCACTACATCCCTCTCATTTTGCGATTTGACAAACCGCCGGGCGGCGCGGATAGTCATTTTTCGCTCATGTTCAACGTGTTACCGGAGAGGCAAAACATGTATCAACATCATAACTGGCAGGGCGCTCTGCTGGATTACCCGGTGAGTAAAGTGGTATGCGTCGGCAGTAACTATGCGAAGCATATAAAGGAGATGGGCAGCGTGACGCCGGAAGAGCCGGTGCTGTTTATCAAACCTGAATCCGCATTGTGTGACCTTCGCCAGCCGCTGGTGCTGCCGACTGAACTTGGCTCGGTGCATCATGAAATTGAACTGGCGGTACTAATTGGTGCAACGCTGCGCCATGCCACCGAAGATCATGTTCAACAAGCGATAGCAGGCTACGGCGTGGCGCTGGATCTGACCGCGCGCGACCTGCAAAGCAAACTGAAAAAAGCAGGGCAGCCGTGGGAGAAAGCGAAAGGGTTTGATAATGCCTGCCCCATCTCGGGTTTTATTCCGGCCGCTCAGTTTGAGAGTGATCCGCAGAACAGCGCGCTGGAGCTGAAAATTAACGGCGAGATCCGCCAGCAGGGCAGCACTTCAGACATGATCCACAAAATCGTGCCGCTGATTGCCTATATGAGTAAATTTTTCACGTTGAAAGCGGGGGATGTGATCCTCACCGGTACGCCTGAAGGCGTCGGGCCGCTTAGCAGCGGTGATGAACTCGAGCTGCGCCTCAACGAACACTCTCTCTCGACCCGCGTGCTTTAATGCTTTTGCCGCTCATTCGGGCGGCAAAACTTGCATCCCTCTGCCAGAGTGGTTATAAGGTGCACCCTGGTTACCAACGGCGGATTTTATCATGAGCGACACTCCTTTCTGGCAAAGCAAAACTCTCGACCAAATGACGGACGCAGAGTGGGAATCGCTCTGTGACGGCTGCGGGCAGTGCTGCCTGCACAAACTGATGGATGAAGACACTGACGAGATCTACTTCACCAACGTCGCCTGCCGCCAGTTAAATATCAAAACCTGCCAGTGCCGTAACTACGAGCGCCGTTTCGAATATGAACCGGACTGCATCAAGCTGACCCGTGAGAATCTGCCAACCTTCGAATGGTTGCCGCCAAGCTGTGCGTACCGCTTGCTGGCAGAGGGGAAAAATTTGCCGGTCTGGCACCCGCTGCGTACCGGGTCAAAAGCAGCGATGCACGCTGAACGAATTTCCGTTCGCCATATTGCGGTGAAAGAGTCTGAAGTGCGTGACTGGCAAGCCCATATCCTGAATAAACCGGATTGGGCAGACTGAAGCGTTGATATGAAAGAGGTTTTATCTTACTGATTTTGTGCCTGGGGCATGTGTGGGACATTTCCTCCAAAGTGTGCATTCAAAATATCCATCTGGTTGCTGTTATTATCGGTCATCCATTTACCGTAAACGTTGCAAACCATCTGTGCAGATGTGTGGCCCATTTGTGTAGCTATGAAGTTGGGGTTGGCTCCAGCACTTAACGCCCAGCATGCAAAAGTGTGCCGCGACTCATATGCTCGTCGATGACGAATGCCGGCGCGCTTCAGAACTTCGTTCCATGTGGCTCCAAATGACCCGGGAGCGTACCAGTCACCACCCTTACCGTTCCTTGCTGTGAGTCTCGGTACAAAAACAAAAGTGCATGCATCAATACGAGTTCTGCCAAACTCTCTGAGATGCACCTCTATCTGATGTTGCTTACCCATCCTTGTATAAGCCATCTGGCATTTGAGGGCT
Organism: Kosakonia sp. S42; assembly: GCF_016624785.1. NCBI lineage: Bacteria > Pseudomonadati > Pseudomonadota > Gammaproteobacteria > Enterobacterales > Enterobacteriaceae > Kosakonia > Kosakonia sp. S42. The sequence goes on from NZ_JACVTW010000005.1 coordinate 134,041, forward strand.
TGTATCGCTGCGTCAGTGAGCGTTATCACACGGTTACCACACTCTGTCTTGGGAGGCGTGAAGTGCCCCTTCAAAGCAATGTTACGACTAACGGTGATAGTCCAGTTTCTCAGGTCTATGTCTTCCCACGCCAGCGCGCTGATCTCACCATGTCGTAAACCGGTGTTAATTGCCAGAATCCACAGATTCCTTATCTGTTCTGATGGGCAAGCATCGAGAAGGCGGTAGTATTCATCCCTGGAAAGAGGATCAGGCTCTGATTTGCTCTTCCTGAGTGGATCGATACCTTCGAATGGATTTTTATCGATGTATCCATTTTGCTTTGCGAACGAGAACATGCCACCAAGACAGTTGAGATACACATTGACGGTTCTCACTGTTCTTCCCTTTTTGGGTTTGCAGTGCTCGCGATGCTTGGCGGGCATTTGATATCCAGTCAAAAGCTCCTTCCTGATCAACAAAATGTGTTCGTTAGAGATGCCAGAAACTTTCTTTTCTCTCCCCAAAATATCAACACAAATCTTGATGTAAGACTTGTAGCGGCTAAATGCGTTGAGTGTTATCTCCATCCTTTTAAGTTCAAGCCAGCGATCGGCTATTTCACCCAGGGTTGCGCCAGGGCGAAGTAAACTGAACCGAGAGAGGTTTGGAGACTGCGGGAACTGCTCTGCATAGTTGAATGTCCCTGTTTTGACTGCATAACAAATTGACGTTCTGAGCTCGCCAGCCATCTTTCTGTTTTTAGGGGTATCGGGTACGCCAAGATTTTCACGTACCCTTACACCCTGGTAGATAAACCACAGGCGCAGTGTGCCCCCGTGGTTCTCGACCCCGGTTGGATATTTAGACATGCTTCTTCCTCTGTTATGAAAGAGGGGCTATTTAAGCAGATTTTTGACGGGGGATCGCCGGGCGCTGACGTTCCACCCAGTTATCGACTTCGTGGCGGTTGTAGAGAATAGGGGAGTTGTCCTTCGGCTGGCAGTCTCCGGAGTAATGCCGGTACTCGCGGCCTTCCATCCAGGACTTTTCCCGCGCGGACTTGATAGCGTTTTTGGTCAGGCCAGTGATCGCCATCAGCACTTCTTCCGATACCCATTTATTGGGCACCAGTTGGATCGCTTCACTCATGGTTTACTCCAGGCAAAAAGAAGCCGCCCGCAGGCGGCAAACATTAAGGGATGATAGATAGGTCTTATCGGTGCTTAACACCCATCAGGCGACTCAGGGAATCGCCTGTAAGTTGCTACCGAGTGGTAATCAAAAAGCCGGACTCGGCGGCTTTGTTGAACAGAGGTGGTGGTTAAACCCAGTTGTGTTTTATCGCTTCATGCAGAGTGTCTGTATCTCCGGCAACAATATTCCATGCTTTGTTATAAACAGCCCTGTTTTGAACCTCACAACCCTCCGTTTGGCAGATAACATCGTGATGGCCATCAGCACCTTTTGATGGTGGAGTGCTAATGCAAACATCCAGTAGCATCTCTTTAGGCTGAACGCCGCAGAACGGACAAGGGATTATCGAATCAATGCTCATATCATCTCTTGGGGTTGGGTGAAATATGAGCATATCAGTAAGACAGCGCAAAGGAAGGGTTATGATTATTAATAAACGTTATATTTCAACATGTTCTTGACGGTATCGTCATTAGAACTTCTCGCTGAATCATGGTGCGCAGCTCAGTTGTCATCATCCACCCACCAGTCATAATCGTCATCATCCTGCGAAAGATTGAATAAAGGATTTGTGGCCGCCAGCATCTCCGCAGCCGCTCCCTTACGCTGAAGTCGGCGCAGTGCTTCGTAAAGCTCGAAAGCTTCAGTGCGCTCATCGCCAATATCGAGAGAGCATGCGACGCGGTGCGCGGCGACAACGATCACCTCTAACTGGTTACGGATGTCCTGAATAGTTTCCATTCACACCTCCTCCTCAGGCGCTGCCGGGGCGTTGAACAGCGGAGTTATGTTTCTCTCCAGGTCAGTAATAACGCTCCATATCTGAACCGACTCAACACCTTTTTTTGCCAGGTCACGATAGCTATCGGCATAAACCAGCACTGGGTTTGGCACTGACCCGCTGCCCAGCAACTCAAGCAGCATGTTTGCCATTGCCGCAGCATCACCGCACTGCACATGGTCGGTATCGGCGATGACGCGTAATTCGCCGCGGGTCATTTTTGGTTTCATCGTTAAAAGCCTCTCTGCTTGCGCTTCAGTTCGATAATCCCCTGGCACTCGGCGCACATCTGGCAGCCGGGCATCGCCGCGCGCCGCAGATCAGGAATAGGATCGCCGCACTCCTCGCAATGCTCAGCCGATACCGCATTGCGGTCGACGCGGTGAGCGGAAAGTGCAGCGTTACGCTGAAGCTCTTCAATCTCTGATGCACTGTCGATGATGTCGGCCATAATCACTGCTCCCGGAACTGTTGGTTAATACGTTTGAAGGTGAACGCCAGCAATAAAAAAGGAGCCTTAAGCTCCTGGGTGATTAGTGCCTTCATGCGGTACGCTCCAGTTCTGCGAGCCCACCGCGCACCGCATCAATGATGCGTTCGAGGTATTGGTATTTGTGGTTTGGTACAGAGGGCCAGTTCGCATACCAGGGGTCATCACCCAACAGCCCAAGCAATTTGTCTCCAACGAGCCGATCGCAGCAGTTCGCTTTCACGTCATCTGCATCCTCAGCCTCGTCCCACATTTCGCGGGCTTCTTCTGCTGCGATTTCCTTCTCCCGGCGTAGTTTGATGATTTGTGACTTAACGAAGAGACGGTTTGCGTCATTGTCATCATCGACAGTGCTTTGCAGTTGCGGGTCGAAGTAGCCAATCAGATAGTCATTGCTTACGCGTTTAATGAACTCCTGAACTATATCGCCAAGCAGGACATCAACAACAAATATTCCGTCATTCACGCATCGAGCTAAGGATAAATCATGGCACTGGTAGAAATCGTGGCAACCAACCTGCACGCCGGTGCCGACCTCCGCAAACTGGAGGTTGGCTCGGTGGTAGATGTTGACGACGCAACGGCTGAGCGCTGGTTAAAGACCGGCAAGGCGAAGAAGACTGACCAAAAGAAAGGCGAAAAGCAGCCTGTCAGCAGCATTGACCTTTACGGTTTGTACTCGATCGCCGAAAGCCTGCCTGATGAACGTCTGGGTTACTTCGACTACACGTTCGATGATGAGAATGATTCGTTGGGCGACCGCGTACAGGCTATCTGTAATGCAGCGTCGGTTGTGCCGTACTGGGATGACGGCGTGCTGACCTTCACGCGCGACCAGAAAGTTAACTATCCGGCGGCAGTATTCAACCGGGCCAATATGAAGACGGACGAGTACAAAATGACGTACGAAGCCACTCTTCCTGGCGGATATGACGGGGTGCAGGTGTCGTATGTTCACCCGAAAACTAACAACAAGACCTACATCAACTATCGCGTGTTAAACGGCGCTATCCTAGAGCAGGAAGCTGAGAATCCGAACAAAATGGAGATCGTCGGATTTCGTAATGAATATCAGGCCAGAGAGCGCGCACTACGCGAGACCAAGCGTCTGATTTACTCGCGTGTTCGCATGAATGCCCGGGTGTTCGAGGACGGCATTATACAGGTGGGCAGTGTCATTCAGATGCCGGACATCTACGACAGCAACCAGCATCAGGGTTACATAACAGGGCGCGCCGGAAATAATTTTGATACCAGCGAGTCAATCACTTTTACCGGCACGATGTATGTGATGGTTACTGACAGCCTGGGAAATCCTACGCAGCGTTATCCGGCGACTGCGCGCAGTGAAACGAAATACGGATTTACGGCCGCAATACCAAATATTGAACTCAATATCTGGAATGGCGACACGGTGCAGCTGCCATCGCGCTATTTGATCGCAACCGTCGAAGAGCTGGACAGCCAGTTATGGAAGGTGGGGACTATAAAGCCTAATTCAGACAACACGGTTTCTCTGTCTGTCGCAGAGTATAGCGAAGCTATCGACTCATAAGACCTGTCCAATTCAACTACACCCGGCCGGTGCGCCGGGTTTTATATGGAAAAAATATGGCTACCACACCGACTAATATGCCCGTCCCGAGCGAGTCCCCGCGTGATCTGAAATTCAATGCGGGTAAGATCGATGAGTTCGTTACTTCCCTGGTTCACCAGTATATCGACCGTTTCGGTAATGCTCACTACACCATTGAGGGAATTCGCTGGCTCGCTCAGCAGGCAATAGCGCAGTATGGATGGATTCCGGTTGGTACATTCCAGGCCGGAGCGACACTGACACTGCCAAACCAGATTCTGAAGGACGAAACAGATGGTGAGTACTATCGGTGGGATGGCGTGCTCACTAAAACAGTAGCTGCTGGATCAACGCCTGGCTCAACTGGCGGTGTTGGTGTTGATGCATGGATATCCGTAGGTGATTCGGCTTTGAGGGCGATGCTTGCATCAGCTGCAGGCGCATCCATGGTTGGTGCTAGTTCAGGGCTCACAGTCCAGGAAGAGATCGAGAGATTAGATGGCAAAATATATTCACCGGAAGATTTTGGTTGCGATATTGCAGCTGCAGATAACTCCGCGTCTGTCATTTCTGCTCTGACGTCTGGTAAAAATGTTCACTGGAACCCGGCGAAAACTTATAAGGTGACCGGAATTATTACAGCCAGCCAGAATGTGTGGAATCTCCACACGGGTGTAATGAGCCTTAACACTTCGCGTTATTCGCTGGGCGTCGTGAAGGTGTCTTTCTCCGATAAAGTGCAGGACGATGCAAAACTGCGGATCATGTATGTTGAATCGGCTTACGACCTCTGTGAACTGGCATTCATAAAATCTCTCGGCATCAATACCATCAAGCACTATGGTAACTTCAGCCACCCTAACACGGTTGAAAATGATGGTGACGGCACCGTACAGAAGGTGCTTGATAATGCATGGGCAATTGGCTTACGCGTTATAGTCAGTACTGAAGTCGGTGCTCCGGGAATGACAACCGAGCAGTTCCTGAGTGCTTACCGATATCACCCTGCACTCCTTGGGTGGGCGACTTATGACGAGGCAATGAGCCGTAACATAAGTTACGCGCAACAAAAAACGCGTTATGACCTAATCAGGCAGTACTCGAATAAGCCCGTTGTGATAGTTGATGCATGGTATGGTGCTGATGTTATATCTGATTTGTTACTCGATTATTATGACATCGTTTTAGCTGATCCATATGCGGAGCGGCAAAGTTCTGGAACCATTTCAGAAAGGGTCGCCAATGATTTGAACCGTATGCGCCGTAGCTTTGCGGGTATGCAGGCCCACAGCCGAAACAAAAAGGTAATTCCTGTTTTAGGTACCTTTACCTCTTCTTCGGGCGCAGGGACGGACGATGTTACACAAATCTTACGGGGGGCTGAGGTTTTCCGTAACGCCGGAAATGGTGAGTTTGCTGTCTTTGTCTGGGATGGGGCTGGTGATCCAACGATAACCGGAGGTATTCGCTCCAACGAAACATTCCGATCTTTTGTTGCGGCGACCTCTGAGAAGAAGTACCCGGTACCGTACATAACAGAATCTATTCTGGTAGGCGGAAACTCAGTTACTGGGCACAAGTCGCTTAATAATATTATCGACAGGATGATGAGGGGAGACTCTTCGAGTTCTGATGCATTTCAAGGTCAGAAAGCGTATCCAGTGCAGGTAATTAGCGGATCTTCGAACAGAGATAGGGTTACAGCTACTGCCGGTTGGAATAAGTCAGGCATAGGCTTTAAAGGCACCCTAGCGATGATCGTCACAAATATACCTTTCAGAAATAATTTGCTGATATTTGGTGAGTACAGCGCTATTACTCCAGACATTGCAAACGTGAATGGGAACTTTACAATCTTCGGCTCTTACGATGGTGGGTATACGACCATTCAGCGTGGCGATCAGGCCGTCTCAGGTACATCTGCACTAATTGAGCAGTACCTCACAACGCCAAATAGCAATGAAAGGTTGTGCATCAGGACATCCGCAGTTATAGATTCAAACCAATACAGAAGGTTTTTTAGGGGTTTAATCGCATCAACAGATTGGTAAAGTAAAGGCCGCTATATGCGGCCTTTTTTTACGCTCTGAGCTTCTTGCTCAATGCAGATACAATTAGTATGCACAGAATGAATACGGACATATCGAAGCTGAAATTCATTGGCATCAGATGCTTTGCAAGGTCACGATACCCTTCACCGATGAAAGCTATGTAAAACTGAGATATAGCAGTGGCGCTGGCGAGAAAAAGCAAACCGCTCAGCCTGTTTCTGAAAAAGATTACTGAAGCTATCAGGATTATTATTGAAATAATAGGCCTGAGTGAGCCATAAAGTTTCTGCTTTGCATGGGTTATTTTACTTGTAAATCCTTTGTCATTCACCATCACTTTTATTGATTTGTAGACGTGAAAATAAACCTCATCCATTTGTGATTTGATATTTTTATCGAAAAGGAGAGTTATTATCGTCATAGGATTTTCTGCGATGTACTGCACAGAGCTCTTAAATCCGGCCTCGGGATGTTTTTTGAAGCAGGACTCTCCTATATCACTTGGGGTGGCACCCTCTTCAAGGCTCAAGACATTGCCCCACGCATCAACGCCCGCGCAGTCTGTGTCATACTGAGCCTTGTTCAGGCCAGCATACTTATCCAGTGCATATACACCAAAGTAAGCAGAGTGATACTTGTTATACGTAGTTGCCGTGGTAGTAAACACAATGCAGGAGACTGCTAATCCAAGAGCAACAATCATCATGGCCAGTTTTCTTAACATATGCTCTCTGTCATAAATGACATAGTAAACAAGCATCAGCAGTGGTAGATAAAAGAACTGGCTTTTAGAGCACGCAATAAAAGACAAGATCAAAAACGTTGAAAAATCCATTCTCTTATAAATGGCAACCATCAGAAGCGGCATGAAAAGAATCAACGCCTGCTCCTGATAAAGAGAGTTGGAAAAGCTCAGAATTGAAGATGATAACAATGGTATGCAGCAAATAACAAATATCGGGAACTTTATCCACTTTTTGTTTATTTCGCTACAGCATGAGAAAAGTAAATAAACAGAGGCTATGTAAAATGCTTTCTGTAATGAGGCGAAAACACGCATATCAAAAAAAGGTGTAACCCATGATAATAGCCATGCGTAACAATACACCAGAACTGTATATGAGCTTTTATAGTCGTATTCCCACAGTGGGAGAAATAACGGCTTAATATTAAAAATAAGTGGAAGATCACGGTTGAACATCGCAGCATCGTTCATGAAACCATAATCAAGTCGATAGAAGTCACCAGTGTTTATGAGGAACAAATCACTTGTAGCCACAATAACAACTAATATCAATGCAGATAAAAGATATCGTTCCTTAATGTTGATCATCAGATTTCCTACTTTTCAACAGATATTTCGGTCGCTGTTTCGACTCGACATAAATCCTTCCGATATACTCACCAAGAACGCCAATTCCGATAAGCTGTATCCCGCCCAAAAACAGTATAGAAACAAGCAAAGATGGATAGCCTCGCACCGGATTACCAAAAGCCAGGGTATCGATAATCATCCATGCGCCATACAGGAATGATAAGCCAGCCACGACCAAGCCAATATAAGTCCACATGCGCAACGGGAAAGTGGAGAAGCTGGTAATACCCTCAAGAGCTAAGTTCCACAGCTTCCATCCGTTAAACTTGGAATCTCCTGCGACGCGTTCTGCGCGAGCATATTCGACAACGTCAATTTTCCCGCCGACCCAACTCAGCACACCTTTCATGAAAAGGTTTCGCTCTGGCATCTGCTTAATATTTTCTACTACTTCCCTGGACATAAGGCGAAAATCGCCAACGTTCTCTTCAATCTTTGGGCTGCTGATTTTATTGTGCAGTTTATAAAACCACTCTGCTGTTTTCCGTTTCAGCCGCCCGTCTGTAGAGCGATCTGCCCGCTTTGCCAGCACCATATCGGCCCCGGATTGCCACTTCGTAATGAGGTGAGGGATTACCTCGATTGGGTCCTGTAAATCAACATCAATCGGAATGATAGCATCGCCTGTAGCATGCTCAAGCCCGGCAAATAAGGCCGGCTCTTTGCCGAAATTACGCGTGAAAGATAACGGCACGACAAGCGAATCGGATAGCGCCAGGGCGTTAATAATGGCTTCAGTAGCATCTTTACTTCCGTCATTGATGAATACAATTTCAACCTGATGCTGCTGTAACTCTTCGAATTCCCGGACTGTTTTATAGAAGATTGGAATTGCTTCCTCTTCGTTGAATACCGGAACGACCAGAGAGATTTTCATTTCGCATCCCTAAAGACAATGAACTTGGAATAAATAAAACCACACACCAGGCTGATAGCAGAAAAGGCAACGAGTGTAATAATCGGCGCCATACCGCACTTATCAGCCATCCATCCAATAGCGGCACTCAGCCCACCCATGAAGCCTACATAAAGCATATAGCGCAAAGTGGTAGTAGAAGAATTGAACGTGAATCGTGCATTAGCGAAGAAGCTGAAACTTACAGCGACGATGAATCCAGAAAAGTTGGCTAGCGCCTGGCTCGTTTGAAAAACGTAAATGCACATGGCAAAAATAACCCAATGGATGAGCGTGTTGATTAAGCCAACAGAAGTGTATTTAGCAAAAAGTTTTAACATTTTCTTATCATCAGTTTTATGAGGGGCATAGTCTACCATCGGGCGTGGCATCGATCGAGAATGTAGTGGGACAAATCCTATAAAGATAAGCCTATGTGTTGCAAAGAGAATGTTTAGGAATAGAAAAATCTTCATCAACATTCTGATCATCAATAGGCTTCGCCTTCTTGATATATTCTCTGATGATAAATACTGTATATAAAAACAGTATTGCGGGGGTGCATTATGCCAAGAAGAGACGATATCGAGACAGCATTCAGGCAGGCCATAGTGATGGAGCCGAGCGGTCGACGCACGATCACTACAGAAAACTTCGTTAAGGTTTTACTCACCTTTAACTGGGACTTGTCGCCAAGGCAGGCCAACCAGTGGATTGAGGGACATGTCAGCACGTTCAAGGATATCTCCCAACAAGAGGGTGAGCTCCGTACGTTCATGATGTACAACCCGAACGGAGGGATTTGATATGGGGTTCCCATCACCTGCTGCCGATTACATGGATGAGAAGATATCTCTCGACCATGAGCTGATCCGCGTACCTTCTGCGACAAACTTCCTGCGCGCGGCGACTGAGTCCCGGCGTGAAGCGATAAAGAAGGGGGCTTTGCTGGTTCTGGACATGTCGGCAACGCCAGTAGACGGGTCGATCGTGATGTGCCACATGGATGAGCAGATGCGTATGCTGCGGTTGCGGCTTTACCCTCGACCGAGACTGGAAGAACTCGACAGGCCTAAAATCACCTACCCGATGACGAGTGATGACTTCGAAGGCCGCCTGGTTTTCAAAGGCGTGATCACCTACATCATCAACGACGCGCGCACCGGTGAGTTCGATGATAATCCGGTGATGTGAAAGATGGGGCATGGATGGGGCAAAAAATTAGCGCAAAACAACTCAAAACCTCTGAAGGTGTCGATTCGTCTTGCGCTAATGCATTGCTTACAACCTGCTTTTATTTCACTTCACCGCAAAGTGTTTTTTTACTGCTGCCTATCCTGAACAAGCCTGATTGGGCGGATTGAGGCTCTGCGTCTCATCACTGCTTTCATCAATAAAAAACGCTCCCGAAGGAGCGTTTTTTTTACCGGCCAAACAGGTCGCGTTTTTTCGGTTTAAAGAACTGCGCAATCAGCACCAGCAGCGCCACCACCAGATAGGCGACAAAGATGCCCAACAGCCACTGCGGCATATCCATCTTCAGGAACTCCCACTGACGCTGCGCGCAATCGCCGGAAGCGACAAACACCTGCGGCAGCCATTTATCCAGCGGCAGCCAGCTCGGGAAGCGCGCGGCAAAATCGCAGGTCATAAAAGGGGAGGGGTGAAGCTGGATCTGCGTGTGTTCCCACGTCAGCTGGATGCCGCGAATGGCGCTATAGATCCAGATGGCAAGGGCGGCAAAGCGAAGCGGGGTTTTTGGCGCAACGGCTCCGACAATACCGGCACCCATCACGCCAAAGAGGGCGCAGCGCTCGTAAATGCATAACACGCACGGTTTGAGCAACATGACATGCTGGAACCACAGCGCCGTCATCTCAAGCGCAAAGGCGGTTAACGCCATCAGCAGCCAGGCGCCGCGCCCGTGTGAGCACTTATTTAAATATCGCAACATAATCATTTCCCTGGAGATGCGTAGAGACCGCAGTGTAAACGAAATCAATCTCAAGGCCACTAGCGGGGGCAAAATAATGCGTAATGGAATGTTTAGTCAGCAAAAAGTGAAACATCGCCTACGCCATTTTGGCGGATCTTCAGTTAATTATTTGGATTTAAGGCATATTTGCACGAAATATTCATGTAGCAAATTCGTCAAAATAAAACGTTGATCGCCTTTTTTCTTCCTACCCTACGCTACCTGCCCACTGCATGCTTTGGTATGATGAGTGCTCATTGCTTAGCTGTGTTATGGAAATCTTATATGGTCATTAAGGCGCAGAGCCCGGCGGGTTTCGCGGAAGAGTACATCATCGAAAGTATCTGGAATAGTCGCTTTCCTCCGGGGTCGATTCTTCCTGCTGAACGCGAGCTCTCTGAACTGATTGGCGTCACTCGTACCACACTGCGTGAAGTGCTGCAGCGACTTGCCCGGGATGGCTGGCTCACTATCCAGCATGGCAAACCGACAAAAGTGAACAATTTCTGGGAAACCTCCGGTCTGAATATTTTGGAAACGCTGGCACGTCTGGATCACGAAAGCGTACCGCAGTTGATCGATAACTTGCTGTCCGTGCGTACCAACATTTCCACGATTTTCATTCGCACTGCGTTTCGCCAGCATCCTGAAGATGCGTTAAAGGTGCTCGCCACCGCGCGTGAAGTCGAAGATCACGCCGATGCGTTTGCTGAGCTGGATTACAACATTTTTCGCGGGCTGGCGTTTGCTTCCGGCAACCCGATCTATGGTCTGATCCTGAACGGCATGAAAGGGCTCTATACCCGCATTGGTCGCCACTACTTCTCCAGCCCGGAGGCACGTAGCCTCGCGCTCGGTTTTTATCATCGGCTGGCAGAGATCTGCGAGCATGCCCAGCACGACCAGGTTCATGAACTGGTTCGTCGCTACGGGCATGACAGCGGGGAGATCTGGCACAAGATGCAGAAAACCATGCCTGGCGATCTCGCGCTACAAAGCCGCTAGTGACAAAAAACCCCTCATCAGAGGGGTTTTTTTATATCACAGCACGTTGCTTCGCGGTGGACAGCGCTCCAGCAACTCCACGCTGCCATCTTCGTTTTGCTGCTCCAGCAGAACATCAAATCCCCATAAGCGATGCACATGTTTCAGCACTTCGCGGCGTCCTTTATCGAGCGGGGCGCGGTTGTGTGGAATATAGCGCAGCGTCAGCGAACGATCGCCGCGCAGATCGACGTTCCAGACCTGAATATTCGGCTCAAGATTACTCAGGTTGTACTGGGATGAAAGTTTCGAGCGGATCTCACGGTAGCCCTCTTCGTTATGGATGGCGGCAATCTCCAGGTAATTATTGCGATCGTCATCCAGCACGGTGAAGAAGCGGAAATCGCGCATGATTTTTGGCGACATAAACTGGCTGATAAAGCTCTCATCTTTGAAATCACGCATGGCGAAATGGAGCGTCTCCAGCCAGTCGGAACCGGCGATATCCGGGAACCAGTAGCGATCCTCTTCCGTTGGTGACTGGCAGATGCGCTTAATATCCTGGAACATGGCAAAGCCCAGAGCGTAAGGATTAATGCCGCTGTACCACGGGCTGTTGTAAGGCGGCTGGAATACCACGTTGGTATGGCTGTGCAGAAACTCCAGCATAAAGCGGTCAGTCACTTTGCCTTCGTCATAGAGATGATTAAGGATGGTGTAGTGCCAGAACGTCGCCCACCCTTCATTCATCACCTGCGTCTGCTTCTGCGGGTAAAAATATTGGCTCACTTTGCGCACAATGCGCAGGATCTCGCGCTGCCACGGCTCCAGCAGCGGCGCATTCTTCTCCATAAAGTAGAGCAAGTTCTCCTGCGGCTCCGCCGGGTAGCGGCGCGCCTGAGCGACGGCCACCTCTTCATCGCGTTTTGGCAGCGTACGCCACAACATATTTACCTGGCTTTGCAGATACTCTTCCCGGCTTTTTTGCCGCGCTTTCTCCTCCTGCAGCGAGATTTTCTGCGGACGCTTATAGCGGTCAACGCCGTAATTCATCAGTGCGTGGCAGGAGTCGAGCAGTTTTTCCACTTCGACTACGCCGTAGCGCTCTTCGCAATCGGTAATGTATTTACGCGCGAAGATCAGGTAATCGACAATCGAGCTGGCATCGGTCCAGCTGCGGAAGAGGTAGTTATTTTTGAAAAACGAGTTGTGTCCATAACAGGCATGCGCCATCACCAGCGCCTGCATGGTAATGGTGTTCTCTTCCATCAGATAAGCGATGCAGGGATTGGAGTTAATGACAATCTCGTAGGCCAGGCCTTGCTGACCATGCTTATAGAGCCGTTCGGTTTCAATAAACTTTTTACCGAACGACCAGTGGGGATAATTGATAGGCATGCCGACACTTGAGTAGGCATCCATCATCTGTTCTGAGGTGATCACTTCGATTTGATGCGGATAGGTATCCAGCCGGTAGAGTTTCGCCACCCGGTCAATCTCTGCCAGGTAATCATCCAGCAGCTCGAATGTCCAGTCGGGTCCATCGCTCAGACGAATAGAATTCTTATTCATTGAGTCAATCGTAGCCATTAGCGCGCCCTCATTGTTCTCGACGCTCTCTGTATGGAGCGTCTCATTTCAAGCATAGAACACTGATTTAAAAGTGTACGCCAGCCCTCACCAAATCTTCACGATATTCCCGCTCGCTCACCGTGTAAAAAACCGAGTTGCCAAAATATTATGCTGCGGCGATAGGGTGCGCAGCAGGAGATGCTGAATATCCGTAGCCCTTAGCTGGCGGCGATGTTGTGAGGAACGTCACCATAAAAAAGCCATATGTTGAATAATATTTTCATCTGAGTTATCAATTTGTAATCAGATGATTGTGCTTTACTCACGGGAGAAGGGATATGCGAGTTGTTGTATTGGGCAGCGGCGTTGTTGGCGTTACCAGCGCCTGGTATTTACGCCAGGCCGGACATGATGTCACCGTAATCGATCGCCAGCCGGGGCCTGCACTGGAGACCAGCGCCGCCAACGCCGGGCAGATCTCGCCGGGCTATGCTGCACCGTGGGCTGCGCCCGGCGTGCCGCTGAAAGCGATCAAATGGATGTTTGAGCGCCACGCGCCGCTCGCCATCAAGCTCGACGGCTCCTCATCGCAGCTCAAATGGATGTGGCAAATGCTGCGCAACTGCGATACCCGGCACTATATGGAAAACAAAGGGCGCATGGTGCGTCTGGCTGAATATAGCCGCGATTGTCTGAAACTGCTGCGGGAAACCACCGGTATTCAATATGAAGGCCGACAGGGCGGAACGCTGCAACTCTTCCGCACCGCCGAACAGTATGAGAACGCCACCCGTGATATCGCCGTGTTGCAGGAAGCGGGCGTGCCCTATCAGTTGCTGGAATCGGCGCGTCTGGCAGAGGTGGAACCGGCGCTGGGTGAAGTCGCGCACAAGCTGACCGGCGGTCTGCGTCTGCCAAACGATGAAACCGGCGATTGCCAGCTCTTCACGCAGCGGCTGGCGCAGATGGCCGAAGCCGCCGGGGTAGTCTTCCGCTTCAACACGCCCGTCGATCGCTTGCTTTACGAAGGCGAAAAGATCTACGGCGTGAAGTGCGGAGAAGAGGTGGTAAAAGCCGATGCTTACGTGATGGCTTTCGGCTCCTGGTCCACCGGCCTGCTGAAGGGGATTGTCGATATCCCGGTTTATCCGCTCAAGGGCTACTCGCTGACCATTCCGGTGGCGCAAGAGGATGGCGCCCCGGTTTCCACCATTCTTGATGAGACCTACAAAATCGCCATTACCCGTTTTGATCAGCGCATTCGCGTCGGCGGCATGGCAGAGATCGTCGGGTTCAATACCGAGCTTTTACAACCGCGGCGCGAAACGCTGGAGATGGTGGTGCGCGATTTCTTCCCGCGCGGCGGCCATGTTGAAGAGGCAACCTTCTGGACCGGCTTACGTCCAATGACCCCGGACGGTACGCCGGTGGTTGGCCGCACGCCGTTTAAAAACCTGTGGCTCAATACGGGTCACGGCACGCTGGGCTGGACAATGGCCTGCGGCTCCGGGCAACTGCTCAGCGATCTGATGACCGGCAACACACCGGCTATCGCCGCTGACGATCTGAGCGTGGCGCGTTATCTTCCGGGATTCACGCCTGCGCGTGCCCAGCATCTCCATGGTGTACACAGCTGACAGGCGTAAGGAATAGACATGTCTCGTCCGGTTCTGGCAACCCTCGATTTACAGGCGTTAGCCAATAATTTGCAAATAGTGCGCCGCGCGGCACCCGATGCCAAAGTCTGGTCGGTGGTGAAGGCAAATGCCTATGGCCACGGTCTTGAGCGCATCTGGTCGGCGCTTAATAAAACTGATGGCTTTGCGATGCTCAACCTTGAGGAGGCGATCCTGCTGCGCGAGCGCGGCTGGAAAGGGCCTCTCTTAATGCTGGAGGGTTTTTTTGATGCGGAGGAGCTGGCGCTTTATGACCAGTACCGTCTCACCAGTGGGATCCACAGTAACTGGCAGCTTAATCTGCTGAAAAATGCGAAGCTGCAGGCACCGCTTGATATCTACCTCAAAATCAACAGCGGTATGAACCGTCTCGGTTTCCTGCCGGAGCGCGTGCACAGCGTCTGGCAGCAGCTGAGCAGCTTTGCCAGCGTCGGCAATATCACGCTGATGTCGCACTTTGCCGAAGCGGAGCGCCCGGACGGCATTTCGCAACCGATGCGGCGCATTGAGCAGGCGGCGGAAGGGCTACCGTTACCGCGATCGCTCGCCAACTCTGCCGCGACGTTATGGCACCCGGAAGCGCATTTTGACTGGGTTCGCCCCGGCATTATTCTCTACGGTGCCTCGCCCTCGGGCAGGTGGCAGGATGTGGCAAACAGCGGTATTCGCCCGGTAATGACGCTAAGCAGTGAGATTATTGCCGTACAGACGCTGAAGAGTGGCGACGCCGTCGGCTACGGCTGTCGTTACCGTGCGCAGACGGAGCAGCGTATCGGCGTGGTAGCGTGTGGTTATGCAGATGGTTATCCGCGCCAGGCTCCCACCGGTACACCAGTCCTGGTGGATGGCATTCGCACCACGGTAGTTGGCGCGGTCTCAATGGATATGCTGACGGTCGATCTCACGCCGTGCCCGCACGCCAGTATCGGCGCGCCGGTAGAGCTGTGGGGCAGGGAGATCAAGATTGATGATGTAGCCGCGGCGGCCAATACCGTCGGGTATGAATTGATGTGCGCCCTGGCGCCGCGCGTACCTGTTGTGACAATGTAACTTCTCGCGAGGCGCTTACTCCGCCTCGCTTTCCACCACTTTTACACCCACTTTTGATACCGAATTCTCACTCTTCTCTGCCACGGTCCAGATCATACCGGCAAACTCAACCTGATCACCCACCACCGGAGCGGCACCCAGCAGTTGCTGAACAATCTCACCAAGCGTTTGCTGGTTGTCGCGATGCTCAAGTCCCTCATCAAGACCATAAATCATCGCTATGTCGGCAAACTTGGCATTCGCTTCGAGGATGAAGTCACCAAAGAAGCGCTGATCCAGTGACACCGGCGGCGACTCACTGAAGAGTTTTCCGAGAGCTGGCAGATCTTTTTCGCGACCAATCACGCAGAGTACATCCCCTTCACGTAACCGGGTGCTGCCGGTTGGATGAAGCAGGCTGTTATCGCGGAACAGCGCCGCAATGCGCGTCTCTTCCGGCATGTGCAGGTCGCGCAGCGCCGCACCAACGCACCACTTATCGGCACTCAGTTGGTAGACGAACTGCTCGAAGGGGTTATCGGGGTGAATATCCAGCCCAACGCGCGAAACCGGCCAGCCCACCGGCGGCACCACCACTTTCGCTTTTTTCGCCGCCCAGCCCAAAGACGTTCCCTGGAACAGCAGCGAAATCAACACCACGAAGAAGGCGACATTAAAGAAGAGGCGGGCGTTGTCCAGCCCGGCCATCATCGGGAAGGTCGCCAGAATAATCGGCACCGCGCCGCGCAGACCGACCCAACTAATAAAGATGCGCTCGCGCAGGTTAAAACCGCGAAAAGGCAGCAGGCTGGCGAACACCGAGAGCGGGCGGGCAATAAAGATCATCCACGCCGAGAGGATCAGCGCAGAGAGTGCAATCGGCATTAAATCAGATGGCGTCACCAGCAGTCCGAGCACAAGGAACATCGCAATTTGCGCCAGCCAGGCGAGGCCATCGAAGTTTTGCAGGATGCCGAAGCGATTACGAATCGGGCGATTGCCTAACACGAACCCACATAAATAGACCGCCAGAATGCCGCTGCCGTGCAGCGCTGTGGTAACAGAGAAGATCAGAATGCCGCCGCTCAATGCTAATAAAGGATAGAGCCCGGGCGGCAGGGCAATGCGGTTGATCATCTGTTGCAGCAGGTAGCCGCCCGCGCCACCAAGCAGTATGCCGAGGCCAAACTCGCGCAGAATATGCAGGAAGAAGGTGAAATCAATATTGGCGTGATGGCTCTGGATCATCTCAATCAGCGTGATGGTCAGAAACACCGCCATTGGATCGTTGCTGCCGGACTCAATCTCAAGCGTTGAGCCGACACGCTCGTTCAGCCCTTTACCGCCGAGCAGCGAGAAGACCGCCGCCGCATCGGTTGAGCCGACTATCGCGCCAATCAGGAAGCCTTCCATAATGTTGAGCTTGAAGAGCCAGGCCGCCATCATGCCGGTCAGACCTGAAGTAATCAGCACCCCGACAGTTGCCAGCGAGAGCGCGGGGCCGAGGGCAACGCGAAAAGAGCTGGCGCGCGTGCGCATACCGCCGTCGAGCAGAATGATCGCCAGTGCCAGGTTACTAACCATATAGGCCAGCGGGTAGTTGTCGAAGGGAATGCCACCGATGCCGTCAACGCCTGCCAACATACCAATCGCCAGAAAAATGACCAGAATCGGAATACCAAGGCGGGATGAGAACGAACTCAATAAAATACTGCAGGTTACCAGTACAGAACCCAGAATAAACAGACTAATTATCGCCCCAGCGTCCAATGGTATGCATCTCCTTCTCTTCTCGGTGAGATCCCGGCACGGACCGGGATTTATTACGGCACATTATAATAACGGCAGAAAAAGCAATTTAATAAGGGCATTAAGGGCTTTTTTTACGCCGAGATTGTGGGATGGCCTGTGAGGGTCAGCGTTGATTTTTCAGCGTGTTGCAATATGGCGTGCGCACCCAGCGGCAACGTGACGGTTTTCGCTTCGTGGCCGAAGTCCAGCCCGGCGATCACCGGGATTGCCACCCGTGAACGTAACCAGGCCACCATCTTCTCTAAAGTGTAGCCCGCATCGTAATCGTTGGGTTGCGCATGGGAGAAACTGCCGAGGATCAGCGCGCGCTGCTGCGCGAGGATCCCACTATAGAGCAGCTGTAACAGCATGCGCTCAACGCGGTAAGGATGCTCATTGATATCTTCAACCACCAGAATGCCGCCGGGCACTGTTGGCAGCCAGGGGGTGCCAATCAGCGAGGTCAGCATCGCCAGGTTTCCGCCCCATAATCTTCCTTCAACATGGCATTGCGGCCCGTCGCCGTCCCACTCAACGGTAAAGGATTTATTGCGTATTGCCCGCCAGAAGTGCTCCTGCGTAAAGGCATTGAGCGGTTCAGCACCAAAGTTGCCCGCCAGCATCGGGCCGCTAAAGGTGATGGTGCCACCCGCCGCCAGTAGGCCGCACTGAATCGCAGTAAAGTCGCTGTGGCCGCAAATCACCAGTGGTTGCTGCTGCTGGCGCTCGACCAGTGCCTGCCAGTCAATGTCGGCCAGCAGTCGGCTTGCGCCGTAGCCACCGCGCACCGGCATAACAATCAGATTTTCCCCAGCCAGACGGGCGAGGTCATTGATGTCCGCCAGCCTTTCAGCTTCGCTACCGGCAAAACGTTCCTCACGCCGCGTAATCACCTGTTGGTTATGGACCTGATGGCCCTCGCGGGTCAGCCGTTCAACGGCCAGCGCCGCAGCACGCTGATTGATGCAGTACCCGGAGGGGGCAATTAAATGGAAAGTGGACATGGCATTTCCTTGCTGACATCTCTAAACAAACAGTTATCATGCCGCTAACCCTGGTCATTGTCATCCGCCGTGATGTACAGCTTATATAAGGATTTTCTGGCGTGAAATTAAGATGGTTTGCCTTTTTAGTGGTGCTGCTGGCGGGCTGTAGCTCGACAAAACAGGATTATCGTAACCCTGACTGGAACCCGGAAGTGCCGGTCAAACGGGCGATGCAGTGGATGCCAATTAGCGAGAAAGCCGGCGCGTCATGGGGCGTAAGCCCGGAACTGATTACGGCGATGATTGCCGTGGAGTCCGGAGGCAACCCGGAGCTGGTGAGTAAATCGAATGCGGTAGGTCTGATGCAGCTGAAGGCGTCAACGGCGGGGCGCGAAGTCTATCGTCGTATGGGCTGGAGCGGGCAACCCTCAACACGCGAGCTGAAAAACCCGGAGCGCAATATTTCAATGGGGGCAGCCTACCTGAGCATTCTGGAACATGGGCCGCTTGCCGGGATCAAAGATCCGCTGGTGATGCAGTACGCGCTGGTGGTCTCGTATGTGAATGGCGCGGGTGCGCTGCTACGCACCTTCTCTTCAGACCGCCAGGAGGCGATTGACGAGATTAACTCGCTAAGTCCGAAGGGCTTTTTGCAGCACGTAGCGGAAAAACACCCCGCGCCACAAGCCCCGCGCTATATCTGGAAAGTCCAAAAAGCGATGGATGCGATGTAATTAGCGCACCCGGCTGGCGCGTTCGCGCGCTTCGCGCTCCAGCGCAAAGATAATGCGCTGGAGTTCGCGCTCGACGCCCGGGCTGACATTTAAAAAGCGGAAGCTCAGCCTTGGCGTGGCGATGGTGTCATTTTTACCATCCACAACTTTGCGTTCGCCCACTGCAATCAACTGCGCATCAAAGTAGAACTGCCCCCACGACGCCATATCCAGTTCGACCTGCGTGAAGCGCATGCCAGGCTGGACATTCTCCGGCAACGCGCCGTCCAGCAATGCGCCCATGCCGCCCAGTGAGAGATCGAAGAGACGAAAGCGCAACTGGCTCTTATCGGGTAACTTCGCTTTGCAGAAGTAAGCCGGGTGGAGCGGGGCGCTAATACGGAAATATTCCCGACGTTGAATAAACCACAGCGTTTCCGGGAGCGGCGTGATAAACGCAGGCAGATCCTGATAATCGCCGGTGGTGAGCGCATTAAGCGTGAACTCAACCTTTGCGCCATGGGTTTCAGCGGTAATAGTCACTTTACCGGCACGCTGAACGGCGCTGTTTTCATACTCCTGGCTACCAAAATCCATCACCAGCATCTCAGAGTTAACCTCGAGAATTTTGCTGATAAATTGACCGCTACCCCAGCTGATGCACACCGGCACCTGAGTGTTTTGCAGGTCGCGCAAGACGCCCAGCACGGCCAGAGGATTTTGCTTCAGGAACTGCTCACTGTAATTGCTCACGCCGAATGGCTCCTCGATACTGACACAACGTCGATTGTTTATCGGCAATCTATGCCAGAACTTAATACAAATGGTAGAAATTATCTCATTAAATTATGAATTAAATCTGTGAGATGGCAGCGCTTTTGCGCAAGACATCTATACTGTACGCAACGCACTGCAAGGTAGTGTGTTCATTTACACGTCATAAACGAAAGGAGAAAGTGAATATGGGTATTCTCGCGTGGATTTTATTTGGCCTGATTGCGGGCGTTATCGCGAAATTCATTATGCCAGGACGCGACGGCGGCGGCTTTATTCTGACCTGTGTTCTGGGGATTGTAGGGGCAGTGGTCGGTGGCTGGCTGGCGACAATGTTCGGTTATGGCGGCGACATTACGGGCTTCAACATGCACAGTTTTATCGTCGCGGTGATTGGCGCGATTGTGGTGCTGGCAGTTTTCCGACTTGTACGCCGGTAACGGATTTTCTCTGAAAAAAGGCCGCACTTTGATGCGGCCTTTTTTTATACACTACTGCGCGACTTTCTGCGCCGTTGGCTCAGCGGCAGGCCTGGCCTCATCCGCAGGCTGTTTTTGCGGTACGCTGTCGCACGGTTTCTCTTTCGGACAGATGAGATCGAGCATTTTTAGCGTCACGCCATTACTCCAGCCAAAGCCATCCTGCAGCGGATATTCACCGCCGCCCCCGCCTGTGCCAGTGGAGCTGACATCATATTTTTCTACCAGCTTCTGTTCGCGATCGTAGGTGTGCTGAACATTGGTCAGGAAGCGCCAGCTGACACTCATCGCCAGTTTTTGGTGGTCGTAGTTCTGCAACCCGGCGGCGGCGACCCACTGCAGCGGTGCCCAACCATTCGGCGCATCCCACTGTTGACCGCTTTTAACCGTAGTCGTGGTGATGCCGCCCGCTTTTAACAGCCGCGCTTCGGTCACCGCCGCTACTTTGTCGGCGCGATCTTTTGCCGCCGCGTTAACAAACAGCGGATAGAGCGCCGCGGCGGTCAGCTGATTACGCACCTTTTTGGTTTTCAGATCGTAATCGGCGTACCAGCCCTCTTTTGTATTCCACAGATTGGTTTCGATGGCTTTTTGCCGGGCTGTTGCCAGCGCGTCGTAGTGACTCGCTTTAGCGCTATCGCCAGAGACCTGATAAGCGCGGGAGAGCATCTTCTCCATCTTAAACATCAGGGCATTGAGGTCGACCGGCACAATGCTGGTGGTGCGGATCGTGCCAAGCTGCTCAGGATCATCCATCCAGCGGGAGCTAAAGTCCCAGCCGGAAGCCGCAGCGGCGCGAAGATCGCGGTAGATCTCTGTCGCCGGGCGGTTCGGATTGTTTTTGGCTGTGGTGACATCTGCCAGCCACGACTCCGGACGCGGCGTGGAGGAATCATCCCAGTAGCGGTTGAGAATGCTGCCATCGCTTAACTTCACCACGCGTTTATTTGCTTCGCCCGGCTGCAGCGCATCAGCGCCCTCCATCCAGTACTGATACTCTTTTTCCATCTGCGGCAGCCAGGTTTTCAGCACCTCATCACCGTCATGTGTCGCCAGTAACTCCACCATTAATGAGAAGAAGGGCGGTTGAGAACGGCTGAGGTAGTAGCTGCGGTTGCCATTCGGAATATGTCCCCAGGTATCAATTTCATAGCCGAAGTTGGCGACCATATCTTCGATTTTGTCCCAGTGACCGCTTTCGGCAAGGCCGAGCATGGTGAAGTAGCTGTCCCAGTAATAGACTTCGCGAAATCGCCCGCCGGGCACAACATAGGGTTTAGGCAGCGGTAAGAGTGAGTCCCATTTGCCCGCGCTATCCGTGGTGCGCGTCAGTTCTGGCCATAAGCCGTCGATATGTTCACGCAGGTTTTGTCCGGCAGGCGGCACATAGGGCTTACCTTTTTCTGGCAGCGTGAAGTTAACCTCGACGAAATGGCGCAGATCGAAGCTGCTCTGGTTCCGTTGCATGCGGTAATCCGCAAGGATCATCAGTGGGTCGCTCTTGGGCACGGCATCGGCAAAGGTTTTTTGATCGGGAAAGAGTTTGGCGCTTTGCACATCACTGAATAACGGACCGAGAAGAATGTCGGGAGTTTGCGGCGGGTTTTGCGCTTCAGCAGCGAATGTTGGGGCATTTGCGGCAAGGAATGTTCCACCCAATGCAAGTTGCATGACCAGAAAGAGGGTGCGCGGCTGGCGCAAAACAGGTTTTATCATTGACGTCTCCTTAGCAAGCAGGCAGCGGGCCGCTGCATTCAACCTTGACCAAAACCATAGACGAATCTCAGACAATTCGTGTGCTGTGCCCGGCAATTTGTGTCAATACGGAGAAATTACCTCTCGCCTCTGAGCAATTCGGCTGTTCAAAGCGTACGGCAGTGGCGACGAGATCCGTCTGTAAGGATGAGAAGGCAGATATCAAAGAGATCGCATACCGGATTGCCTTATTTTTAATCACCGGCCTTTTGCTGAATGGATTCGGTTAAGCGCGCTTTATTAGAGTTTAGTCACACTGAATGAAATAAAGTACAGCGGGTACCTTGTAAAAGCGATTTACTGCGGTAATAGTTTTGCCTGTAACTATCTTTTTTGCAGAATACGAAGAGTAAAAGTCGATATATTTCGCAAAAAAAGAGGCTGTGGCGAAGAAAAGTCCCAAATAAACATTCTTAGCGCAAAGGTTAGCCCGACAATGTGGAATATCAGCTACCAAATATTGTAGTATTGCTTCGCTCTTTTTGACTTTTAGGAATTGTCCTATCTCATATTTCGGTCTGTATACTACCGGATTATGCATATAAAATTTTTATTATTATTCATCAGTTTAGGATTATAATTGGCGGAGAGGGATTCATCTCAGAACAAAATTTTGCCGTTTTTCTGCTTAAGTGAAATTAATTCTTGAGATTTATCCTAATTTGCAAAAGAATTAAGTAATAGTTTTTCAACGGCTCGGCAATGATATTGAATTGAATTATCCGATCTGTAAAATCATGTCACGATAGTCAATGAAAAGTAATATTGTTGCGGCGGTCCTCGCGGACAGGCTCGTGCGGTAGCTATGCCCTTAATTCATTAACAGGTCGTTTAACGGACAAGGAACTGAGTCATTCATAACGATTTCATTTCCCCTATCCATAACGATGCACGTCAACACAGTAATATATTTGCAATGGAACAAACCCTATGAACATGCGAATCGTATTGGCACTTCTTTTTGTATTTGGCGTCTCTGGCTGTGTAAAACATCAGAAACCCGCACCTTCCGACGACACAATTGTTACCAGTGAAGTGAATGGCGTAACCCTGACCCACCGTTATGCCGTACTGCCGCCGAAGGAGTTCGAACCGGTTAAACAAGACTACCGCGCACTCTATCCGGCATCTGTAATGAGCAAACCTGATTTCGGCGGCAAAGTCATTCGCCAGCTGGAAGCGGGCAAAACCTACGTTGTGCTTGGTCAGGTTGAACACTTCTGGATGGCGCTGGCCGATGAAGGTCAGGAAGAGCTGATTGGCTACGTGCCGATGCGTGCGGTCGTTAAAAGCGATCTGTACGAAAAAACGCTGCGTAACGATCGCCGCAAAGTTCAGCGTAAAAAAGCGAACTGTGTAACGGTCGACGGCAGCGGTAAAGCTTGCAAAAACGTTAAATCCGGGACCTGGATCATCGATTAATCCAGCCGTGATGAGTACCTGCTATGAATAATAATTCGGTTGTACGCCAGATTAGCCTGGTGTTTTTCTTTGTGCTGGCCACCCTGGCCAGCGGTTGTGGATCGTCTTCACACAGCGTACCTACCAGCTATAACCTTCAGTTCAGGGCTCATCCGCAAATCAATGAGTCCGCTCCCCTTAAAGTCAGGGTGTTGCTGTTGAAATCGGACGCGACATTTATGTCCGCCGATTTCTGGTCGCTGCAAAACAACGCCGATAGCGCACTGGGCGGCAATCTGCTGAACAGTGATGAGTTCTTCCTGATGCCCGGTCAGCTGTCAAAAACGCTGTCCGGCAACAGTTCGCCTGAAGCGCGCTACATCGGCGTGATGGCGGAGTATCAGGCGCTGGACGGCAAAAAATGGCGAATCTCCCTGCCGCTTCCGGTACAGGGGGAGTCTCACTTCTATGAGTTCTGGAAATCGTCAGAAGATGCGCTGGAAGCCAACATCTTTCTCGACGTTAACGGAATACGCGTGATTTCCAAATAGCGCCATCCTGACAGGAATACAGTATGAATAAAGCAGAAAAGGTCGTCTGGACCGAAGGTATGTTTCTGCGTCCTCACCATTTTCAACGCGCGGAAAGCTATCTTCAGCACCATATTCGCGAGTGGGGAACACTGCAGCGGCCCTATCTTTGGGGCTACCTTGATATCGAACTCGACGACGCGATGCTTCGCCAGGGATGCATTGCCGTCAGTTACGCCAGCGGCTTATTGCCAGACGGCACCTTCTTCTCTTTCAACGATGCTCGCCAGGCGCCAACCCCGCTGGTGATCCCGGATAATCTCACTAACGAACGTGTCGTGCTGGCGCTGCCAGCACGTCGCGGCGGTCGTGATGAAGTGATTTTCAGCGAAGAGAAAGATTCGCTGGCGCGCTACATCACCTGGGAGAGCGAAGTCGATGATGATAACGCGATGTCCGTTGGTCCCGCTGCGGTGCAGTTTGGGCGCCTGCGCCTGAAGCTGATGCTGGAGAAGGATCTCAGCGCAGAGTGGACGGCAATTGGCGTGGCGCATGTGCTTGAAAAGCGCAACGACAACCAGGTTCGCATCGATAATCGCTATATTCCGCCGATGTTAAACGCGGTCAACAACCCCTCACTTTACGCCGTGATGAACGATCTGCAGAGCCTGCTGATGCAGCGCAGCCAGCAGATTGGTCAACGTCTGCGCCAGCCTGGGCGTTTCAACACCTCTGAAATGGTGGAGTTCTCGCTTCTGGCACTGATTAACCATCACGTCGGGCAGATGTCGCACCTGAAATCGCTGCCGATGATCCACCCGGAAGAGTTATGGCGCAGCTGGCTGGCGTTTGCCACCGAGCTCACCACCTGGACCGCGGCGCGCTCGCCGGAAGAGACGCTCCCCATTTACGACCATGACGATCTCGCTGGCTGCTTCAGTAAACTGCAGCTGATGCTGCGCCAGGGTTTGTCGCTGGTAATGGAAGAGCATGCCATCCAGTTGCCGCTCACCGAGCGCACCCATGGACTCAATATCGCCACGCTGCCTACCACCACGATGGCGCGCGAGTTTGGTTTTGTATTGGCGGTGAAAGCCAGCGTGCCGGGCGAAATTCTGCAAACCCACTTCCCGGCGCAGATGAAAGTTGCGCCGGTGACCAAAATCCGCGATCTGGTGCAGCTTCAGCTGCCTGGCATGAAGCTACGCAGCATGCCTGTTGCACCGCCGCAAATTCCATGGCACGCCGGTTATAACTATTTTGAACTGGAAAAGGGCGGCGAGCTCTGGAACGAAATGGAAAAATCGGGCGCTTTCGCACTGCATCTGGCGGGCGAATTCCCCGGTCTTGATATGGAATTTTGGGCCATCCGTAGCCCGACGGAATAACACAGCGAGCGCACACTATGCAGCAACAACACGCCTCCGGCAGTGATGCCGTCCTGGCAGGAGCAAGTGGTAACAATCCGTTGGTGGCGGCCGCAAATCCGCTGCTCAATGCGATACCGCAGATCCGCTATTCGGTCTCTCATGACGATCAGAGCGGGCTACGTCAGCACCTGATAGATGAAATCCGCCGTTTTGAAGTACGCTGCCAGCAATCTGGCCTGGCGTACGAAGTCATCGTGGGCGCACGCTACTGTCTTTGCACCGCTCTGGATGAAGCCGCCGCGCTCACACCGTGGGGCAGCCGCGGCGTGTGGTCCGGCAGCGGCCTGCTGGTGACGTTTCACAACGAAACCTGGGGCGGGGAGAAGTTCTTCCAGCTGCTGGCGCGTCTGTCGCAAAACCCGCGCGAACATATCGCGCTGCTGGAGTTAATCAACTTCTGCCTGCTGCTGGGTTTTGAAGGTCGCTACCGCGTGATGGACAACGGCCGTACACAGCTTGAAACCATCAAGCAGCGTTTATGGCAGATGATCCGCGGCGTACGTGGCAACTACCCACCGCCGCTCTCGCCGCATCCGGAAGATCAGCCGGTGATGCGCAAATTGTGGCGTCCGGTGATCCCTTTGTGGGCGTGTGCCGGGCTGGCGGGTTTCCTCGCCTGCCTCTTCTATATCGTCCTCAACTGGCGGCTGGGCGACAACACCAATCCGGTGCTGGCGAAGATCTACCAGACACAGCTGCCGGAAGTCTCCGTTCAACAGCCGGTGCAGCATGTGCAGCCGGTGCTGAACCTGCGCGAGTTCCTGCGTCCTGAAATCAAGGCCGGCCTGGTGGCGGTACGTGATGAGGCCGATCGCAGCGTCGTGACTCTGAAAGGTGACGGGCTGTTTGCCTCTGCCTCCACGGTTGCGCGCGATAGCTACGAGCCGGTCATCGACCGCGTTGCGCAGGCAATGAACAATGTCAGCGGTAAGATCCTGGTGGTCGGCTTCAGTGATAACGTGCCGATTCGCAGCGCCCGTTTCGCCTCCAACTATGAACTGTCGCTGGAGCGCGCGCGCTCTGTGCAGTCGCTGCTGCAAAAACACCTTTCGCAGCCGGAGCGTGTGAAAGCCGAAGGGCGAGGGGAGATGGATCCCATCGCGCCGAACAACTCGGCCGAAAACCGCGCGCGTAACCGCCGTGTCGAAATTACCTTGCTTGTGTCGCCGGAAAATACGGCTGCCGAGCTGAACGGACTGCCGCAAGGAAACTAATGGATGAACATGTTGCTTTCGTTGCTGACTAACCGCATTTTGTGGGGTTTCCTTGGCGTTACCGGGCTGGCTGCGGTTATCTGGATGATCGGGCCGCTGCTGTCGGTCGTCGACTCCCGACCGCTGGAGTCCGAACAAAACCGCATGATCGCCATTGCGGTGATGTACCTGATTTGGGTTCACAGCCACATTGTGCCGCGTCTCTATAATGCGTGGCTCAACCGCAAGCTGATGGACAACCTCAAAAGCGAAGAGGCGAAAGATCCCGCTGAGCGTCAACGTCTGACCAGCGACGATCAGGTGCTGAATGACCGTTTCGAAGAGGCGGCACAGGTACTGAAAAAAGCGCACTTTAACCAGCCGGGCCAGCGTGGCCTGTGGACGCAGCGTTTCAGTACCCAGTATCTCTATCAGCTGCCGTGGTATGTGATTATCGGCGCGCCAGGCTCTGGTAAAACCACCGCGCTGGTAAACTCCGGCCTGCAATTCCCGCTCGCCGATCGCTTCGGTAAAACCGCATTGCGCGGTATTGGCGGCACGCGCAACTGCGACTGGTGGTTCACCAATGAAGCCGTTCTGCTGGATACCGCCGGACGCTATACCACGCAGGAGAGCGAGCAGATTCAGGATGCCAGCGAGTGGAATAAATTCCTCGGCCTGCTACAGAAATACCGCCGTCGCCAGCCGATTAACGGCGTGATTATCACCATCAGTATCGCTGACCTGCTGACCCAGTCTGCTGAAGCCTCGCGCGAGCAGGCGCTCAATCTGCGTAAACGTCTTACCGAACTGCATGAGCAACTGGGCATCCGTTTCCCGGTCTATGTGCTGGTAACCAAAGCTGACCTGCTTAAGGGTTTCCGCGCCTATTTCTCTGGCTTTGATAAAGCGCAGCGCGACCAGATTTGGGGCTTCACCTTCCCGTGGGAAAAAGCGAAGCTCGCCGATTTCGATCTGCAGGGCAGTTTCATTCAGGAGTTTGCCCTGCTGCAACAGCGTCTGGACGCCGGCCTGCCGGATACGATGCTGCGTGAAAGCGATCCACAGGCGCGCGCTGAGTGCTTCCTCTTCCCGCAAGAGTTTGCCGCGCTGCGTCCGCTGCTGTCGGACTATCTTGATACGATTTTTGCCCGCTCCAATTTTGAGACCGAGTTCTCGCCGCGCGGTATCTATTTCGCCAGCGGCACGCAGGAAGGTCTGCCATTCGATCGGGTGATGGGTGAGCTTAATCGTGCACTCTCTCTGCCGCAGGGCAAGTCGGGCGATAGTTGGGATTCCGTCAGCAAGGATGAGCCGGTGCCGGGTGGTAAAGGGCAGAGCTTCTTTATCAAGCATCTGCTGCAGAACGTTATCTTCCAGGAGGCGGGGATCGCCGGGCAGAACCGCTGGTGGGAGCTGCGCAGCCGTGCAGTCATCTGGTCTGGTTATGCCGCACTGCTGGCTTTGCTGGTTATCCTTAGCGCGCTCTGGTTCACCAGCTACGGCAACAACAAAGATTACCTTGATGAAGTCCAGGCGAAAGTGCCGGCGCTCGATCAGGAGATTAAAGCGCTGCGTAACCGCCAGCAGGGGGATCTGTTTGCCTTACTGCCGCTGCTGAATGGCCTTGCCGAACTGCCGCAGAGTGAAGAGTTCGATATCAATCATCCGCCGATCACCCGCCGTATGGGGCTCTATCGCGGTAACGATGTGTCGGATGCCTCGCAGGCGCTCTACCGAAAAGCGCTGGAGCAGATGCTGCTGCCGGAAGTGGCAATGCGCGTCACCACCTGGCTGCGTAATGACAACGGCAGTGACGTCGAGTACAGCTATGAAGCGCTGAAAGCGTATCAGATGCTCTACCAGCCAAAACATTACGATGGCAAATTCCTGCACTCATGGGTGATGCTCAATCTGGAGCGCAACCTGCCGCAGAATGTGACCAAAGCCCAGATCCGCCAGCTTGAGTGGCACCTGATGCAGTTGCTGGAGCGGCAGATTGTCGCTTCACCCTATGCAAAAGATGATGCGCTCATCAGCCGCGAGCAGGCGTTGATTAACCAGCAGCCACTCTCAACCCGTGTTTATGGACGCCTTAAACGCCTGCTGGAGCGTGATGAAAACCTCAAGCCGGTGTCGCTGACTACGCTGGGTGGTCCGCAGAGTGAATTGGTCTTCTCGCGTAAAAGCGGCAAGCCGGTAAACGATGGCATTCCTGGGCTCTACACGCCGGACGGTTACTGGAACAGTTTCAATGCGCAGATTGCGCCGGTGACCGCCTCACTGCATGAAGATGACGCATGGGTATTAGGCTCAACCACGCAGCCTGAAGACAAACAGCAGACGGATAATGCAGTGCGCCAGCTCTACGCTCGCGACTTCATTACCCTCTGGGACAGCTTCTTAAGCGATATTCAGTTGAATAACAGCGCCGATCTCAATCAGCGCATCAACACCGCGCGTGTTCTCTCCAGCAACAACTCACCGCTGCGCCGTCTGGTGGTTAACCTCAGCCAGCAACTGACGCTGGTGCGCGATGACCCTGCGGCGGCGGAGAAAGAGAAAAGCCCTGAAAGCAGCAATCGCGGTACACAGATGCTGGAGTCGCTCTTCAGCAATCGTGAAAACAACGCTGCGGGCAACGCGGCCGCTAACCAGACGCCTGAACAGCGCGTGACCGAGCACTTTGCGCCGATCATTGAGCTGGCGCAGCCGCTGGAGAAGGGCGGTAAAACCATCGTCTTTGATGATTTCCTCAAACAAGTTGATGAACTCTATCGCTATCTGACGGCGGTGCAGGACGCGGCCAACAGCGGTATGCCAGCACCGGGTGGTGAAGCAATCAGCCGCCTGCAGGCCAGCGCAGGGCGCTTGCCGGGCGGTCTGCAAACCATGTTCAGCAACATGGCGGTCGGCGCGAGCAGCGATACGCAACGTCGTGATATGGAAAATGTGCGTAAACGCATCAGCGTCGAAGTGGGCAGCTTCTGCCGCCAGGCGATCGCCGGGCGTTACCCGCTGGTGCGTTCTGCCAGCGCTGAAGTGACGCCGGACGATCTGGCGCGTATGTTCGCCCCTGGTACCGGCCTGATGGATGTCTTCTTTCGCGATAACCTGACCAATAAGGTCGATACCACGCAGGCCACATGGCGCTTTATGCCGGGGATCGATGGCAAAACGCTGCCGGGAAGCGAAGGGGTGCTGGTCCCGTTCCAGCAGGCGCAGTCGATTCGCGATGCCTTCTTTGCCAATGGCAGTGCAACCCCCTCTTTTCGTACTACGGTGCGTACAGTGCGGATGGATAACACTATCCTCAATATGACGCTGGATGTGGACGGACAGATCCTGCGCTACAGCCACGGGCCGCAGGCGGTACAAATTGTTAGCTGGCCGGGCACAGGCGGCACCAACCAGGTGCGCATGCAGTTGGGTCTGGCCAATGGTACTACGGCAACACTGGTGACCAACGGCGCCTGGGCGCTGAACCGCTTTTTCGATAAAGCGCGCGTGAGCCCTGGCAGCAGCAGCCTGAGCCGCCAGGCGACATTCACGGTTGACGGGCATCAGGTCACGCTGGAGTTTGCGCCTAACAGTATCCGCAATCCGTTCCAGCTTCCACGATTCGCATGTCCTTGATCCGCAAAGGAACGCCTAATGACTACGACTTCTGCAATTAGCTGGTATGGGAAATTGCCCAGTGCGGGTGATTTTCTCCAGCGCCGCTTTCCAGACGCTCTGCAGCGTCAATGGTCCCACTGGTTTCAGGTGGGATTGATGAACTGGCAAAAAGAGGAGCAGCGCGGCGGTGAACGGCAGTTCAGCAATGCGCCAATCTGGAACTTCGTTGTACCGCCGATGCTGGGCGGGCAACAGGTTCAGATGGGCTGCCTGCTTCCCGGACGCGATAGCGTTGGCCGCCAGTATCCGCTCTGCGCGCTGATGGCGATTAACCCACTAGAGTGGTCGCCGCGTCACCTGGCACAAGCGGGTGACTGGTATCAGCAACTGGGACGCACCATGCTTCACGCCGTGCGCAACGGCTATTCGCCGGAGCAGCTCGATCAGGCGCTGCTGGCTATCCCACCGGTACAGCTGGCAGAGCCGGAAGCGCGCTCGGAAATTCTCGATGTGATTGGTTATGAAGGCGATGGCGAATCATCGATCGGCTGGCAGCAGGCCGCCGAGTGCTTTGATCCGCAGCGTCAGATTAGTTTCTGGTGGACCAACCGTAGCGACGGGTATCCGCTCTACACGCATGTACACAGCGGTAACTTTACCGGTCAACTCTTTACGCTACTGTTTGAACCGGCGGGCGGCGCAAGACCCGGTCGTCACGGTCTTTACCCACCAATGTTTGATGAATAAGCAGGTTGCGGATGACTATTGAAACGTTACTGGCTCCGGTTACTGCGGAGCAGCCGTGCGGTGAAAACCTTGAGTACGACGCCGATTTCCAGGCGATGGAGCAGGCGAGCCTTGGCAAAGCCGAGCAGCAGTTTGGCAGCACCATTATTCCTGCTGAACCGGCTGACTGGACGCGCGTGGAAAAACTGGCCACCGGCTTGCTGTCACGCACCAAAGATATCCGCGTGATGATGGCGTTGACCCACGCCTGGACACGCCGCCGCGGCCTTGAAGGGTATGCCGATGGTTTGCTGTTGCTGGGTCAGGCTCTCTCACTGTACTGGGATCAGCTCTGGCCATCGCTAACCGACGGCGGCGAGTTTGATCCCTTCTACCGCATTAACGCCCTGGCCGGGTTAAGCGATAAATCATCGCTAACCACCACGCTTCGCCAGTCCGTATTACTGCGCAGCAACGGCGATGAAATTATCGTGCGTGATGCGCAGTCGCTGCTCGACGGCAGCAAAACAGAGTGTGCAGGCTATCCCGGCGGACGGGTGCGCCTGATTGATGAGTTGACGCGTGGCGGTCAGCCCGGCATTGAAGCTATCGGGCAAATCGAAGGGCGTCTGCAAACCATCCGTACATGGCTGCTGGAACAACTGGGCGAAAGCGGGGTGCCGGAAATGGAACAGTTACTTAAGACCGTGGGTATGATTGCCGGTGTCAGCCGCGCTTCCCGCTCTGATGAGCCTGTAGAGACGACATCTGAGCCGCAACCAACGCAGAGCGCTGCGCAACCTGCGGCTGCCGTTCCGCTACCGGCGATGACCGACTGGCGTACCGCGCAGGTCGCCACGCGTGCGGATGCACAGTTAATGCTGGAGAAGGTAAAACAGTACTTTGCCCAGCATGAGCCGAGCCACCCCGCACCGCTGATGATCGACCGCGTGCAGCGATTAATCGAGCTGGATTTTATGGAGATCATTCGCGATCTGGCGCCGGACGGCGTCAATCAGCTACAAAATATTTTTGGGCGTCAGGAGTGACGCAAACCGCGTTATGACGGCAGGCGTGTTGCCTGTCATCAAACCTTCACCGCGTATATTCGATGGAGAACATCATGGCAATGAGTAACAGTGGTCAGAAATTTATCGCCCGCAACCGTGCGCCGCGCGTACAGATCGAGTACGACGTGGAAGTTTACGGCGCGGAGCGCAAAATCCAGCTTCCGTTTGTGATGGGCGTAATGGCGGATCTGGTAGGGAAACCGGTGGAGAACTTACCTTCTATTGAAGAGCGTAAATTTCTCGAGATCGACGTCGACAACTTCGATGAACGCATGAAAGCGCTGAAACCGCGCGTCGCGTTTAACGTAGACAACACCCTGACCGGTGATGGCCGTCTGAACGTGGATTTAACCTTTGAAAGCATGGATGACTTCCTGCCGGACGCCGTTGCCCGCAAAGTCGAACCGTTGAACAAGCTGCTGGAAGCGCGTACCCAGCTCTCTAACCTGCTGACCTATATGGACGGTAAAAACGGCGCTGAAGAGCTGATTGCAAAAGTTCTGCAGGATCCGACCCTGCTGAAATCACTCAGCCAGATGCCGAACAGTGACGAGAGCGCGCAAGGTAAAGAGGAATAATTGATGAGCAATCCTTCTCAACAACAAGAACTACAGCAGGGTGCCCAGTCCTTTAGCCAGGACGAGTTTAGCTCTCTGCTCAATAAAGAGTTTCGTCCAAAAACCGATCAGGCGCGCTCGGCGGTTGAAAGTGCGGTGAAAACCCTGGCGCAGCAGGCGCTGGAGAACACCGTTACGTTCTCATCCGACACCTATCGCACCATCCAGAACCTGATTGCCGGTATTGATGAGAAGCTGTCGCAGCAGATCAACCAGATTATTCACCACGAAGATTTCCAGAAGCTGGAGAGCGCCTGGCGCGGTCTGAGCCACCTGGTGAATAACACTGAAACCGATGAGATGCTGAAGATCCGCTTTATGAGCATCTCCAAGCAGGAGCTGGGTCGCAACCTGAAACGCTATAAAGGCGTCGGCTGGGATCAGAGCCCGCTGTTCAAAAAGATCTACGAAGAAGAGTATGGCCAGTTCGGTGGCGAACCGTTCGGCTGCCTGGTGGGCGACTACTACTTCGACCACAGCCCGCAGGATGTGGAGCTGCTGGGTGAAATGGCGCGCATTGGCGCGGCCTCACACTGCCCGTTCATCACCGGTACTGCACCAAGCGTGATGCAGATGGAGTCCTGGCAGGAACTGGCGAACCCGCGCGATTTGACGAAGATCTTCCAGAACACCGAGTACGCCGCATGGCGTTCGCTGCGTGAGTCTGAAGATGCGCGTTACCTGGGCCTGGTTATGCCGCGCTTCCTCGCGCGTCTGCCGTACGGTATTCGTACCAACCCGGTCGACAGCTTCGATTTTGAAGAAGAGACAGATGGCGCGAACCACAACAACTACACCTGGTCGAATGCCGCTTACGCAATGGCGACCAACATCAACCGCTCCTTCAAAGAGTATGGCTGGTGCACCTCTATCCGCGGCGTTGAGTCTGGCGGTGCGGTAGAAAACCTGCCTTGCCACACCTTCCCGAGCGATGACGGCGGCGTGGACATGAAGTGTCCGACCGAGATCGCTATCAGCGATCGCCGTGAAGCGGAACTGGCGAAAAACGGCTTTATGCCGCTGATTCATCGCAAAAACTCCGACTTTGCTGCCTTTATTGGCGCGCAGTCGCTGCAAAAACCGATGGAGTACCACGACGCTGATGCCACCGCCAACGCGCGTCTGGCTTCCCGTCTGCCGTATCTCTTCGCCTGCTGCCGTTTCGCGCACTATCTGAAGTGCATCGTGCGTGACAAAATCGGCTCCTTCCGCGAGCGTGATGAGATGGAACGCTGGCTGAACGACTGGGTGATGAACTACGTCGACGGTGACCCGGCAAACTCCTCGCAGGAGACCAAAGCGCGTAAACCGCTGGCTGCTGCAGAAGTGCAGGTGCAGGAAATTGAAGACAACCCAGGCTACTACGCAGCGAAATTCTTCCTGCGTCCGCACTACCAGCTTGAAGGTCTGACCGTTTCTCTGCGTCTGGTTTCAAAACTGCCGTCGCTGAAAACTAAAGAGGCGTAAGGCTGTAAGACCGTAAGCGCGATGCGCTTACGGTCAACTAATACTTTTCGTAACAGAGGGATTTGTGATGAAAATGAGAGCACTACTTGTCACTATTTTAATAACAGTGCCTGTGATGGTTTTAGCGGAAACTAAAACGTATGAATATCCCAGGGCTGAATCTTTACCAGAAGATGACACTTCTGTATTCCCACGCGATCCTGCACTTTTAACCGGGCATGATGTTAAGCTCACCGCCGAGCGTTTTTTCAACGCCTGGAATAATAAAAAAAACGAACGTGAGCGCATTAAAGCTGATATGTATTTTTTAGGCGTGCTGGATGCAACCGAAGGTAAAATATGGTGTAACTACAAAAAAATCCTTCCCAGCTCCGCGCATGAATATATTTATTCAAGCTTATCAAGAATGAAATCAGCGGAAAGAGAACGACCTGCAGCTGAGTATATTGTTAAATCGATGGCCGATATTCTTCCTTGTAATGAGAGGAGTAAAAAATGAGGCCATTATATGAACAATTGAAAAAGCAGCATTACTCTTCAAATGATGTGCGAGCAGGTTTCGTAGACTCTGATGACCTTTTTTCAGAGATAGGCTATGATTTTAAGGCCTTACTACGGCAAGGTCGCCAGTACGAAAACACTTGCGCAGTAAGAATGAGCCTGGCGCTGCTGAAATGTAACATTGAATTTTCAGGGCGGTTTACTATCAGAAAAGGCCCGTTAAAAGGTAAAAAATTTGAAATGGGGGCCAAGCTTCTGGCCGACCAACTCAATAAACCCCATATTTTTGGTAGTGCGGAAATTTACACTGACAAAGTCGAGGGTGGTCGGGCCCTTTTAAAACGTCGTGGTGTCGTTTTTTTTAATAGAATTGATGGTTATGGCGGTGGGCATATTGATATGCTTGAGCCCCTGACAAGTAATTCTTTTATTTGTAACTCAAACTGCTTTCCGCATTGCAAGGAAATCTGGTTCTGGGAATTAAACTGATTCACAGTAATCAAATTATCACTTTAAAAGATTAAATTTCTCTATGTGAGAGAAAACGAATTTCTGAAGAAACACCCGTTTTTTCGGAATGTAAAGAGGCAGAGGTAAAATATGGACGGTTTTATTCAGCCCCATGCTTACCCATTTGCCATATAAGCGCTTTTTCGAAAGCAATATTTATCATTAACGAAGAGTAAATATTATGGCTATTGATATGTTTCTGAAGGTCGATGGAGTTACGGGCGAGTCCAAAGACTCTAACCACACCGGCTGGACTGATATCACATCTTTCTCCTGGGGTGCTTCACAGCCAGGGAACATGAGTGTTGGCGGTGGCGGCGGTGCCGGTAAAGTCAATTTCAACGACCTGCATGTAAATGCACTCATTGACAAATCCACTACCGCTATCCTGAAGCACTGCTCCAGCGGCAAGCATCTGACCAAAGTTGAACTCTCTGTCTGCAAAGCAGGTGGTCAGCAGGTTGAATATGCTCGCATCACTCTGGAAGACGTGCTGGTGACCTCCGTTCAGTACACCGGTGCTGACAACGGCGACACCGTAGGTGTGACCTATGCATTCCAGGCTGCGAAAGTGAAACAGCAGTACTGGGAGCAGTCCTCTTCCGGCGGTAAAGGTGCTGAAACCAGCGCTGGCTGGAACATCAAAGAAAACAAAGAAGCGTAATTGCTTCGGTGAGCCCGCAAGGGCTCACCCTGTTTTCGTGCTGATAAACACCACACATTTCCTCTTTAGTTTTGACTTCCTCTTATCAAATAGCGTGTTTCCTGCAACAGAGAGCTATTGCTACTCAAACGCAGCAGCTTTGCTGAAAGCTGTGTCGTTTGAATGCGTATAAATATTAAAGAATATTTTGAGGATGAACGAATGAGTGTTCTGCGCAAGGGTGATCGTGGTACGAATGTCAAAGAGTTACAACAACTGCTGAGTAAAGCAGGGTTTAACGTCGGTGATGATGGTATTTTCGGCTTGAAAACGGAAATGGCTGTCAAACAGTTCCAGGCTAAACAGAATCTCCATGTGGACGGTATTGTCGGGCGTCGTACGCTCGCTGCATTGGGTAAACCCGTGACAACCCGCGCGCCGCAGCCGCCGATTTCCGGCAGCGCAGGGCGTCAGGCGGTTGGCGCAATGGATATTTCCGCCAGCGGTATGAGCTTCATTTTTCATCGTGAAGCCTGGGCGAACAAAAGCTGTTATCTGCACTGGCCAGGCGGCGCAAGCGGCGTTACGCTTGGGCCGGGCTACGATATGAAAGAGCGGTCTGAGCAGTCCATCAAAGCTAAAATGATGGAAATTGGTATCGATGCCATTACGGCAGAGAAGATCAGTAAAGCTGCCGGGCTGAAGGACGACAAAGCGAGCCAGTTTGCTAAAGATAACGCCAAACTGGTGCGCCTGACGGATGAGCAGGAGACAAACTTACTGCGTGCAACGGTCCCCCCGTACGTCAACAGTGTCAGAAATGGTATTTTTGTGCCTCTCAAACAGTATGAGTTTGATGCACTGGTCTCCTTCGCTTATAACCCGGGAGGACGACTGAGAAATGTGTTTGGCTTTATCAACCGCGGTCAGATTTCTGACGCGATGACGGAAATTAAACGCGCCGTTACCAGTAATCATAAAGTGGTGAAAGGCTTGATTAATCGTCGCAACTTTGAAGTGAACTTGTACTTAAACGGCGACTATGGGAATAACTGACCGATGAAGACGCATAAAATTGTGATGCTGGCGGCGGCAATCTCCGCCGCGACCCTGTTGCCGTCACTGGCGCTGGCGGGGAATTCGCCGGTTACGGGCGAGTGGCAGGTTAAGCAAGCTTTTATCAATACGGAATCAGAACGTACCCTGAACTATCAGTTCAATGACGATCGCCTGGTGGGACGCTTTCTGAGCGTGACCGATAAGGGGATCTCCACATCGCTGCCGGGTGGGTCAAACTGCCAGTCACCGACGATAAAAGAGAACGGTTCCACGCTTAACGCCTGGGTTGCGGCAACGCAATCTATTCCGGAGAAAGATGCCGCTAAAACCTATGAGCTGGGCTTAGACGGTAAAGCGAAAGCGCAGGTTGAGAACATTACCTGTGCATCAGGAAACTTTTCTAACGGCGATCCGGGCGCTGATGCCAGTTTCGCAGTGGTTAACAAAAGCGTACTGCTCAACTGGACGGATGGCACCATCCTGTTACTCGCGCCTGTAGATAAAAACAGCAAGCCGAAAGCGTCGTTTGACTGTGCTAAAGCGGCTTCTGCACCTGAGAAAGCGATCTGTAGCGATCGCGAGCTGGCGTCACTGGATAACAGCGTCGCGCGCTCCTACCGATCTTTCCGTCAGGAAGCGGTCAAGGTGGGCAATAAGGACCTCGACAAGCAGTTGCAGTCACAGCAGAAAGCGTGGTTAAGCCAGCGCAACAGCTGTAATTCAGACACGGAGTGTCTGAAAAAATCGATGAACGATCGTCTGGAAACCCTGGCACATAGCCTGGATGGCGTCTGAGTCGTTTCACAATAGCGGGGAGGGCGCACTGCCTTCCCCGCAGTGGGCTGAGTAACGCTTTCAGATGCCCGTATTCAAACGCAGCCGCTTTACCCAAAACGGCGCCGTTTGAGTGCACATAACTCCAGCAGGAATACGCGATGCGATTCACTATTATCACCAATAAACCCGGTCATCAGCCGCCGCAAAGCCGCTGCGACTTTTATCCTCCGGGCGGCACCATTGGCCGCGGCACCGACAATAATCTGGTGCTGCCGGATAACGACCGCTCTATTTCCCGTCTGCAGGCCATTGTTCATATCTCCGGCACGGGTGAATGCCGTGTCACCAACCGCGGCAATGTGACGCGCGTTGTGCTCAACGACATCCCGCTTGAGCGCGGCCGTCAGGTCGAGCTTCAGGATGGGGACATTCTTGGTATCGATGAATACCGCATCGAAGTGAGCGATCTTATTCAGGACACGCAGCCGGTAAGCCGCATGGCCGAGGAGATGTATCCGAAGCCAACGCCTGCACCGACAGCGAAGCCTGCACCTGCGCCGACCGCTGCACCGAAAAACGCAGCAGAGGGCGCGCCAGCCTCCGTGCCGACGGAGATTTGGGACAGCCTGATGCAGGAGTTCTCAATCTCCGACAGCATCTCCAGCAGCCGTGCCAAACCCGCCGAGCCGCAAAACTTCAATCCTTTTGCTGAACCAAAAGAGCCGGAGCGCAACCCGGAAGACCCGCTCTCATTATTGGGCAACCACGAACCGCTGGTCGCGCCAAAATCGCTCGATTCAGACAATCTGTTTAATGACGAACAGCTGTTTAAAAACGACAGCATCTTCAATGACGCCACGCCATCGACCTTAGTCCCGCCGGTTGAACCAGTACAGGCACCGAAAGAGAGTGCGCCTGAGAGCGACGAACTCGATCCGCTGGCGCTGTTTGGCGGCAGCGGCAGTGCTCCGCAGGCACGCAGCGACGACCCGCTTGGGCTGCTGAGTGGTGCTGTACCGCTGGCGCATGCTGATGAGATTGCCCCGGCGAAACCGCAGGAGCCCTCTTCGCCGATCATTACCGATCTGCAGGCCAGCGAGCCGCCGGTAGAGCCGCAACCGATTATTACCGATCTGCACGCAGAGGATTTAAGCGGCACGCCGCTCTTCGCCGAAGAGGAGCCGATGCCGCTGCAGGAAGGCGTGCAGGAGCCGCAGGATTATGCCGGCATCACTCTGCCGACACCGCAGGCGGTACAGCGCAGCGCGGCGCAGACGCCGAAAGGGCGCCTGCGTATCGATCCGGTGCAGAGCCCCGGCGCGAAATCAGCACCTGCCAGCACCTCCGGCGACAGCGGCGATGTGCTACAGGGTGAACTGCTCGAAGCTTTGCTCGAAGGGATGGGGCTTGGCGATATGCAGCCCGTTCCGCAGTTTGATAAAGAGAACATGCGCCAGTTTGGCCAGATGTTAAGTATGTTCTCGCAGGGCACCGTGGCGCTGCTCTCCTCGCGTTCGATCTTAAAGCGCGGCGTGAAAGCAGATATGACGATGGTGCTGGACGATGCAAACAATCCGTTCAAACTGTTGCCGTCGGGTAAAACCGTACTGATGCAGATGTTCGGTAACCGCATGCCGGGCTTTATGCCGCCGAAAAAATCGGTACGCGATGCGCTGATCGACTTGCAGGCACACCAGTTGGGGATGATCTCCGGTATCCGCGCGATTATCGCGGCGATGCTGCAATCCTTTAATCCTGAGCAGCTGGAAGAGGATGCAAAACGTGACGGCGCGACCTCACGTCTTGGCGTGCTCTCCAACCGCAAGGCCGCGATGTGGGACTACTTTGTGCGCACCTATGCGCAAACCGCCGGTGAGATTGACGATGACTTCCATACCCTGTTCGGTGAAGCGTTCCTCCACGCTTACGACATGGAGGTTAACCAGTACAAAGACTCACAAAGCGGATCGGAAGAATGAATATCAGCACCGCCTCAATATCACGACAAGGTGAGCGTGCCAGTAATCAGGATCAGACCGGAGAAACTATCGGCGAGCGTGCCGCCTGTTTTGTCGTCTGCGATGGCATCGCTGGTTTGCCCGGCGGTGACAAGGCGGCCGAACTGGCGCGCAATGCCATCATCACCGAGTTTGACGGCGATGAGCACCTCAATGCCCAGTACATTCGCAACTACATCAACGGCGCGAACCGTGCAATCCGTAAAGAGCAGCAAGCGGTAAGGGATTACAACCGCATGGGCACCACCATGGTCAGCCTGTTTATCGATCGCGATTACGAGCTGGCTTACTGGGCCCACGCCGGTGATAGCCGTCTCTATCTCTTTCGCCGCGGCTGGCTCTATCATGTGACCACCGATCACAGCCTGGTCCAGCAGATGAAAGACGCCGGACATCAGGTTGAAGGCATTAACGGCAACCTGCTCTATTTCGCGCTCGGCCTCGGCGAAGATGAGCGCGAGCCGAGCTACAGTGATGTGGTGCCGATTGAAGATGGTGACGCTTTCTTATTGTGTACGGATGGTTTCTGGCACGGCGTCACCGAAGAGCAGATGCAGCAATCGCTGCATATGGTTAATACGCCCGACGAGTGGCTGACATTAATGAATCAAATCCTGCTGAAAAACGGTGCCGGGTCACAAACCCAGCAGGATAACTACAGCGCCGTGGCGGTGTGGATGGGTACGCCTCAGGAGACCACGCTTTTGCATACGATCTCTGAAGCCGCTCAGTTTTTCCCTCTTCGTGATTGATACAGCTTACAAGGACTTTTATGAAACTTTGGCTACCGGGTTTGGCCCTGCTTGCGGCATGTGGCAGCGCGCAGGCAGAAAACTACCGCATCGTGCAATCGCCTTCGCAAAAACTGGATGTCTGGATCGACAATGTTGAGGATAACACTCCAAAAAGCTGGTGCGGCAAGACGCTGCCGCTGCGCATTGTCACCGGCGGCGAGAAAAAGCCTTCCGTTCTGAACAACTTCTTACCCCGTCTTGGCGCGCTGCTGGAAAACCAGTGCGGTGCCCTGACGCAGGTGCACTGGAAACTGACCGACGCGCAGGGTACGACGCTGGCTGAAGGTACCGCAGATAAAGCCAAAGAGTGGCAGCCGGTCGTCACCTCAAACGGCGCAGCGCCAGCGCAAACCACGACGCTGCAACAGCCGGTTGGCCGCCCTGAAGACCTTTCCCCACCCGCTAACCGTGCGCCGTGGCAGGAGTTCACCCTGCAGGATGGTTGCCATTTACGCACCTTCTGGCAGGGCGATGCCAGCGCGGCAGCACTCTTCATTCCCGCTAAAGAGGATGGGAAATGCGAGAAGGGCGGCTGGCTGAATGGTCGCAGCGATGTTACGCAGGTCAGCAACGGCGCTGAAAAGAAAATCACCATGACCTTCGTTCACGGTTTCCCGGTGAGCGGCCTGAGCGACAAAGTGGACGCCGACCGTCTGCTGATCACCACCGTCAATAACGAACGTATGGTGGTGAGCGAAGGCAGTCTGGCGCAGAGCTGGATGATCCTGCCTTACGTCAACAGCCTCAACGGCTGGCAGGCCAACGGCACCGTCGCCGTCGAGATTTCGCGCGAAGTGGCCAGCGATGCCACACGCTTAAAAGCGCGGCTTGATGAAGTGCGCAAAGTCTGGACCCCATGGTTTGAACCGGGCACTCGCCTCAATATTCTGCTGATTGACTCCCTGCATCCGCAGTTGCGCGATCCCGCAGTCGGGACCTACAAAACCGTCAACTAAGGAGCAGCCATGAATACCCTATTTCAACAACTGG
Organism: Kosakonia sp. S42; assembly: GCF_016624785.1. NCBI lineage: Bacteria > Pseudomonadati > Pseudomonadota > Gammaproteobacteria > Enterobacterales > Enterobacteriaceae > Kosakonia > Kosakonia sp. S42. The sequence continues at coordinate 175,463 of NZ_JACVTW010000005.1, forward strand.
CGGGTGAATCCCTGCAGGATAGCCTTGCACAGCTTGAGAGCCGTATTCGCACTCAGCCGGGCGACGCCGATTTACGCGCCGCGTTCGCACAGCTGCTCTGCCTGGACGGCAACTGGACACGCGCGCAGGCGCAGTTAAAAAGCTGGCAGGGGCTTAAGCCGCAGGCGCAGCCGACCGTCACCCTGCTGGAGCAGGCGATCGAAGGCGAGCGTCAGCGTGCCGACGTGATGGCCGGGCGCGCGCGTCCGGTTGCACCGGTCGAGCAGTATCCATGGCTGGCAGAGGTGATTAGCGCACTGGATCCGCAGGGCAGTGATGCCGACGCGCTGCGTGACGCGGCGCTGGAGAAGGCCGACGCCAATCCCGGTCAGCTCGCCACACAGGATGGGCAGACGGTAGCGTTCGACTGGCTGATGGATGGCGACAGCCGCTTTGGGCCGGTATGCGAAGCGATTGTGAATGGTCGCTACTTCTGGCTGCCGTTTAGCGCTATCTCCGCGATGCAGTTTCAGCCGCCCGCCAGCGTCACCGATTTAGTCTGGCGTCACACGCTGGTGCGCCTGCGCGATGGCAGCGAACAGGTGTGCCAGATCCCGGCGCGCTATCCGCTGGAGGCTAACGCAGAAGATCGCTTCAAACTCTGTCGCGTCACCGAATGGCAGCAGCTGTCGGGCGAGTCGGCGCATTACCTCGGGATGGGGCAAAAAGTGTGGCTCAATGACGGTGCCGAATATTCGCTGCTCGATCTCGCCACAGTGACCTTCGCTGCGGACGCGACGAATGAGTAACTCCGCACAACATGACGAGGGCGATCTGCTGCGCAGCGGCTGGCGCTCGCGTCGCGGCAAAGATACTGTCGGCGCGCGCGATAAAATGCAGCCCTCGCTGCTCGATCGCCTGACCGATGACGCACCGGACAAAGCGCAGGAGCCAGCGAATAACAATCTGATCACCCACTCGGCGCTGCGCCGCAATGTGCTGCGCGATCTGCAGTGGCTGTTTAATACCATCAATAACGAAGCGCAGCAGGATCTCTCCGGCTTTGATGAAGTTCGCCGCTCGGTGGTCAACTTCGGTATTTCGCCGCTGGCGGGCCAGCGGATGTCCGATATTGAATGGAATGATATTCAACGCAAGCTCACCGATGCGATCCTGCACTTTGAGCCGCGCATCCTGCCGCAGGGCCTGCAGGTGCGCTGTATCTCCGATACCAAATCGCTGGATCTGCACAATATTTTGTCGATTGAGATCAAAGGTCGTTTGTGGTGTGTGCCCTATCCGCTGGAGTTCCTTTTTCGCACCGATGTGGATCTTGAAAACGGGCATTTCGAGTTGAAAGACGCGGGGTAATTCATGGAAAGCAAATTACTGGAGTACTACAACCGCGAACTCGCCTGGCTGCGTGAGATGGGCCAGGAGTTTGCCGGGCGCTACCCAAAAGTGGCCGGACGTCTGGGCATGCGTGGGATGGATGTATCCGACCCCTATGTCGAGCGCCTGATGGAGGGCTTTGCCTTTCTCACCTCCCGCGTACAGTTAAAAATGGACGCCGAGTTTCCGCGCTTCTCCCAGCGTCTGCTGGAGATGGTCGCGCCGAACTACCTGGCGCCGACGCCCTCAATGGCAATTGCAGAACTGCAGCCGGACAGCGCCAAAGGCGATCTGAGCAACGGGTTTGTGGTGCCGCGCGGCACCATGATGGACAGCCAGCTGATGAAGAAGAATGGCGTCACCTGTAGCTACACCACCGCCCACGACGTCACGCTGCTGCCGCTGAAAATTAGCCAGGTTGAGCTTGGCGGCGTGCCTGCCGATCTTCCTCTGGCGCAGGTTGGTTTAAGCCAGCGCGGCGCGCAGAGCGCGTTGCGTATTCGCCTGAGCTGCGATGGCCCGGTAAATCTCAGCCATCTCGATTTTGACCGTCTGGAACTCTTCCTGAGCGGGCCTGACATGCAGGCGCTGCAACTGCTTGAACTGCTGATGGAGCATCAGGTAGGCATGGTCTGCCAGGCAAACGCGCCGCAGGCTGCACTCCATGTGCTGGCGGATGACGCGCTGCGCCAGGAGGGCTTTGAGGCTAACCAGTCTCTGCTGCCTGACGACCTGCGCAATTTCGACGGTTACCGCCTGCTACAGGAGTATTTTGCTTTCCCGTCGCGTTTTCTCTTTATCAGTCTGCAGGGGCTGCGCACCATGCTGGAAAGCAGCGGCGAAGCCAAATCCTTCGATATCATTATTCTGCTTGATAAAGCGGACGGTCAGCTGGAGCGGGTGGTGGATAAGAGCCATCTGGCGCTGCACTGTACGCCGGTCATCAACCTGTTTCCAAAGATCGCCGAGCGGCAGAAGCTGAGCGAAAGCCTGCACGAATACCATCTGGTGGTCGATAACATCCGTCCGCTGGATTATGAGATTTACTCTGTTGGCAAAATCCACGCCAGCGTCGACGGCCAGCGCGATGAGCAGACCTTCCGCCCGTTCTGGAGCAGCTGGAGCCAGGATGAGGGCAATTACGGTGCCTACTTCTCAGTGCGCCGCGAGCAGCGCGCGCTCTCTGAGCATGCCCAGCGCTACGGCACCCGCACTGGCTATATCGGCTCTGAAGTCTTCGCGTCGCTGGTGGATGAGCAGCATGCGCCGTGGCGAGAAGATTTACGCTACATCACCGCAGAAGTGCTGTGCACCAGCCGCGATCTGCCGCTGATGCTGCAGCAGGATATGGGGCAGTTTGTGCTGCCCGATTCGCTGCCGGTGAAATCACTCAAGCTGCGCAAAGGGCCGACGCCGCCGCGTCCGGCGCTGGCAGAAGGGCTCAGTACCTGGCGCTTAATCAGCCAACTGCAGATGAACTACCTCAGCCTGATGGATGGCGAAAACGGCGAAGGCGCTGCGGCGCTGCGCCAGCTGCTAGGGCTCTATACCCGGCTGGCGGAAGCGCCGGTGGCACGCCAGATTGAGGGCGTGCGCCACTGCGTGCTGGAGCCAGTACATCGCCGGGTGCCGGAGCCGGGGCCGATTGTCTTTGCCCGTGGCGTTGGCATTACCCTTACCGTTGATGAGCAGGCCTTCTCCGGCTTCAGCCCGTGGCTTTTCGGCAGCGTGCTGGAGCGCGTCTTTGCCCGACTGGTGGGCATGAACAGCTTTACGGAGTTTACCCTCAAGAGCCAGCAGCGCGGCGAAGTGGGTTATTGGCCGCCGCGTATGGGCAAGAGGGCGCTGATATGACCGACACGCCCGCGCTCAAGCCTGCGATCGTCCGCCTGAACAGCTTGCCGGATGCCTTCTGGCAGAACGTGATGGCGACGCCGTGGCGTTACGATCTCTTTACTCTGCTGCGTCGCGTGGATGCGCGCGGCGGTGAGCGCTACCCGCTGGGGCGCGCGCCGTTGCCGCGCTTTGAGTCGCTGCGCGTCGGGCAGACGCCATCGCTCAGCTTCGCGCCGGCAACGCTCGCCGGGGTGAAACAGCGCGAAGCGTCGCCTCTCTATGATGTGTCGATCTACAGCTTTGGTCTTTTTGGCCCTAACGGCCCGCTGCCCATCCACCTGACGGAGTATGCGCGCGAGCGTATCGACCATCATCAGGATGAGAGCATGAGCGCCTTTGCCGATCTGTTCCATCACCGGCTGACGCTGCTCTTTTATCGTGCCTGGGCGGATGCGCAACCGACGGTCTCTCTCGATCGCAAAGACAATAATCGCTTCGAGCACTATATCGCGTCGCTGATCGGTATGGGTCAGCCAGGACAGCTGGAGAAGGGGACGCTCAGCCCCCATTCCCGCTTCGCGCTGGCAGGGCACTTAACCCGTAACGGCCGCGATCCCGAGGGGCTGGCGAAGATCCTGCGCGGCTATTTCAATGTGCCGGTCCACATTGTGGAGAACGTTCCGCAGTGGATGCCGCTCAGCCCGCGCGAACGCGCGCGTCTGCAGGGTGGACGGCACGCGCCGCGTCTGGGGCAATCCACCTTTCTTGGTGAGGCGGTGCGCGATGTGTGCCATAAATTTCGCATTGAGATCGGCCCGCTACCGGCTGAAACCTACCGGCGCTTTCTGCCGGGAGAGAAGTATGTCGCCGCGCTTCGTGACTGGGTGCGCCAGTATCTGGGCATTGAGTATCAGTGGGCGGTGAAAATTATCCTGCGCAGCGAAGATGTTGTCGGCGCCGCGCTGGGCGGCGATAGCCGTCTGGGGTATAGCGCCTGGCTTGGTATGCAACCGAGACCAGAAGCGCGTGGAGATTTGGTATTTAGCCCGGAGGGGTAATCCTTCGATTTTGCATCCCTGTCTGACGTCTGCACATAATCATTCGCGTTGCGTTGCACGGTAAGCCGGCGTATCCCGGACGCTTACACCCGTAAGCACAAAGGAGATGGGGCCGCCATCGACGAGACAGCACGAAGGATGAAGTGCTAATTAATTATGAATAATGGAAGAACCCATGTCAGAAATCAGCCGCGCCGTCTTATTCGGCAAACTCGACACACTCTTATTCACCTCGCTGGAGAGCGCCACCGCGTTTTGTAAACTGCGGGGCAACCCTTATGTAGAGCTGGTTCACTGGCTGCATCAGTTGATGCAGCAGTCGGATGGCGATCTGCAGCAGGTTATCCGCCACTTTTCACTTGATGAGCAGGCGCTAACGCGCGATATCGTCGCGGCGCTGGATAAACTGCCGCGCGGCGCAAGTTCCGTTTCCGACCTGTCAGAGCATATTGATACAGCGGTTGAGCGCGCATGGGTCTACGGTTCGCTGAAATTTGGCGTGACGCGCATTCGCGGCGGTCATCTGTTAGCGGGGATCCTGAAAACCTGGAGCCTCGCCAACGTACTGAAAGGCATCTCCCCGCAGTTCGATCGCGTCAGCGCCGATGCGCTGCTGGATAATTTCGACACCATTTGCGCCAACAGCAAAGAGACGCAGCAGGCAACGGTCGCCCTGAATGATGAAAGCGGCGTTGCTGCACCGGCTCAGCAGGGAACGCTTGCTCAGTATGGTCAGGATCTCACCGCGCGTGCGCGTGATGGCAAGATCGATCCGGTTGTCGGGCGCGACGAAGAGATCCGCCAGATGGTCGATATCCTGATGCGCCGTCGACAGAACAACCCATTGCTGACCGGTGAAGCCGGGGTAGGTAAAACTGCTGTGGTCGAAGGCCTGGCTCTGCGTATCGCCAGTGGCGACGTGCCTGAGCCGCTGGTTGACGTTCAGCTGTGGCTGCTTGATATCGGCATGCTGCAAGCGGGCGCAGGGATGAAAGGGGAGTTCGAAGCGCGTCTGCAGGCGCTGATTAACGAAGTGCAGTCCAGCCCGACGCCGATCATTCTCTTTATCGATGAGATCCACACGCTGATTGGCGCAGGCGGCCAGCAGGGCACTGGCGATGCTGCCAACCTGCTGAAACCGGCGCTGGCGCGTGGACAGCTGCGCACCATCGGTGCCACGACCTGGGCCGAGTATAAAAAATACATTGAGAAGGACCCGGCGCTGACCCGTCGTTTCCAGACCGTACAGGTTGCCGAGCCAGACGAAGAGAAAGCGGTACTGATGCTGCGTAGCACCGTGTCGGCGCTTGAGAAACATCACCGCGTACTGCTGCTGGATGAAGCCGTAGTTGCTGCCGTGAAGCTGTCGCATCGCTACATTCCGGCGCGACAGCTGCCGGACAAAGCGGTTGCTCTGCTCGATACGGCCTGCGCGCGCGTTGCCGTCAGCCAGAGTTCACCGCCGCCGCAACTGGAAGATTGCCTGCACCGCATCGACGCGCTGGACGTGGAGATCGAGATTGCCAATCGTGAAGCCAAAGTCGCCGTTGGCGACAGCGAGCGCGTGGTGAAACTGCAGGCCGATCTGGAGAAACTCGCCGCGCAGCGCGATGAGCTGACGCAGCGCTGGGAGCAGGAGCAGGCGCTGGTGGACAGCATCATCGCCCAGCGTGCGCAGCTGCATACCGCGCCGGAAGAGGCACTGACCGAGTTACGCGGCACCCTTACCGAGCAGCAAAATGCGCTGCGCGCGTTGCAGGGCGACGAGCCGCTGCTCTTTACCTCCGTGGATGCCAACGTGGTTGCCGCCGTGGTCTCTGACTGGACCGGCATTCCGCTGGGCCGGATGGTGAAAGATGAGATCGACGCGGTGCTGAAACTGGCCGATACCTTAAATGAACGCGTTATTGGTCAGCGTCACGGTCTGGAGCTGATTGCCAAACGTGTTCGCACCTCGCGCGCGCGCCTTGACGATCCGAACAAGCCGGTCGGCGTGTTTATGCTCTGCGGCCCGTCTGGTGTCGGTAAAACCGAAACCGCGCTGGCGCTGGCGGAGTCGCTCTACGGCGGCGAGCAGAACATCATCACCATCAATATGAGCGAGTTCCAGGAAGCGCATACTGTTTCTACCCTGAAAGGCGCGCCTCCGGGTTACGTCGGTTATGGTGAAGGCGGCGTGTTAACGGAAGCCGTGCGCCGTCGTCCCTATAGCGTGGTGCTGCTGGATGAGATTGAAAAAGCGCATCCCGATGTGCATGAGATCTTCTTCCAGGTGTTCGATAAAGGGTGGATGGAAGATGGTGAAGGTCGCCATATCGATTTCCGTAACACCATTATCATCCTCACCTCCAACGTGGGTACCGATCTGATTACCGGTATGTGCGCCGACCCGGAGCTGATGCCGGAGCCAGATGCCCTGCGTGATGCGCTGCGCGCGCCATTGCTGCAAGTCTTCCCGCCTGCGCTGCTGGGCCGTCTGCTGGTGGTGCCGTACTATCCGCTAAGCGATGAGATGCTGGCGATGATCGTGCGTCTGCAGCTTAAGCGCATTCAGCGTCGTCTCGAAGAGAACCATGGCATCGTTTCGGAAGTGGATGAGAGCGTGGTTGAACAGATCGTTGCCCGCTGTACGGAAGTGGAATCGGGCGGACGTATGGTTGACTCCATCCTTACCAACACTTTGCTGCCGCTTATGAGCCAGCTATTACTCGACGCCAGCGCGCGAGACGAGCATTATAAGCGTTTACGTGTCACGTTTGAGCAGGGTGAGTTTCACTGTCAGTTTGCGGCGTAACGCCATTATCAAGAGAGTTTTCCAATATGACGGATCACGATAACAACCGGAGTGTACCGAACGCGTTGCCACCGGGATATCGCTTCAATGAGTTTGAAATTAAAGAAGTGATCGGTGGTGGAGGGTTCGGCATCGTCTATCGCGCCTGGGATCACCAGCTTGAGCGAACCATCGCGATAAAAGAGTTTATGCCCTCTTCGCTGGCAGTGCGTAACGACGACATGACGCTGGTGCTGCGCAGCGAGCGCTTCAGTAAAGCGTTTACCGCCGGTTTGAACAGTTTTATCCAGGAAGCCCGTTTACTGGCCCGTTTTAACCACCCGAACCTGCTGCATGTGCTGCGTTTCTGGGTGCAGAACGACACCGCCTACATGGGGACGGTGTTCTACAGCGGCACGACGCTGTCGCGCCTGCGCGAGAAGAATCCGGCGCTGATCAATGAAGCCTGGATCCGCCGCATGCTGCCGATGCTGCTGGGGGCAATCAAGACCATTCACGATGAGGGTTATCTCCATCGTGATATCTCACTGGACAATATCCAGATTCAGGAAAACGGCTTACCGGTGCTGCTTGATTTCGGCTCCGCGCGCCGCAGTATCGGTTCGATTTCTGATGAAACCGAAACCATGCTGCGCCCCGGCTATGCGCCGATCGAGCAATATACCGACGACAACGAGAGCGAGCAGGGGCCGTGGACCGATATCTACGCCCTGGGTGCCGTGCTGCATACCATGATCATCGGCTCACCGCCGCCGGTCAGCGTAGTGCGCAGCATTCAGGACACCTATGTCCCGCTGACCCAGCGCGGGCTGCCGGGGTACTCTCACGCGCTGTTGCAGGCTGTCGATCGCGCGCTGGCGCTGAAGATGGAAGATCGTCCGCAGTCGATAGATGAGTTTGCCGCGCTGATTGAGATGCCGGTCGCCGGGATCGACGATGTGCTGAACGTGAAGCAGCCGGGCACCATGCTGGTACCGGTTGAAGAGACGCCGGAAAAAGTTGAGGTTGCTGGCTGGCAGCGCTACAAACTGCCCGCGCTGGTCGCGGCAGGTGTGATTGTTGGTGTTATCGCCGGCGCGCTGCTGTTCAGCAGCAGCTCGGAGCCTGAAAAGGGCGCAACGGAGACGGTCAATAATTCGCAGCCGCAGCAGAACAGCGCGCCTGTCGAGCCGCCGCGCCAGACCGAGCCAGTTGCACAGCCGACGGCTCAGCCAGCACAGAGCCAGAGCGAAACGCCGAGCGCCGCACCGGTGGCCTCGCAGACACCGATAGCACAACTCTTTGTTCGGATGAACGAGGGCGAGAAGCTGACGCTCAACGGCGAAAGCCAGTCTGTTTCACCGGCCACCAACGGTTTTGCCTCTCTGAAAGTGAAACCGGGCCGTTACGAGCTGGTGCTGGAAGGCAATGGCCAGACTCGTAGCCAGACTGTCGATATTGCTAACCCGGGCACCTGGCTTATCAATCCGCAGCCGCGGTAATCGTTGTTTACCCGGGCACCCTGACCCGGTCACGCGCGGGAGCGTCATCCCGCGCGTATCATTTCACCTTGCTGCAGGGAGCAACGGCTTCTTCTTTTCATCACGACCTTAGTCTCGTCCGACCTATAAAAAAGACAGAACTATGAATTTATTAACACACAGTAATAACGGTGGCAGTGAATTTACGTTTGTTGTCTCTCGCGCCAGCGCCAAAGCCGATGATAAGGTTCATACCGTCGCCGCCAGAAAGATCCGCGAGCTGGAGATGACGCTCACCGATTTTCACCTCGAATCCACCCAAATGTTAGACGTTGATGGCAATCCTGCCGTCGAGTTGTTTTATCAGTTCAGCAATGACAACCGGATCATTTATCAGCGGCAAACCATCATTTTGCTGGCGGATCCTGCAGCGGGTCAGAAAATGGTCAGCTATGTGGGCACCTGCCCGGGTGAATTTAGTGAGTCTTACCAACAGCAATATCAGGAAATTATTCAAAGCCTGAAATTCCATCGCGCTCGCTAACGCTGCACCGCCAGGCTCACCCTTCATTAAAATCAGATGTCACAGAGGACTTCACCATGCAAGACAGGATCACGGTCAAGCTGCCGGTAGACGGCCTGCTTTTCTGGAAACTCACCGGTCGCGAGGCGCTGTCTGAAGCGTTTGCTTTTTCCCTGACGCTGCTGGGCACCGACGCGCGCATCGACCGCAGCCAGCTGCTCGGCCAGCCGGTGACGGTGAATGTGCCGACGCAGGGGATTGCCGGCGGCATGCGCCATTTCAACGGTAAAATCACCCGCGTGGCGGTGAGCGCCACGGAGATGTCCGGGACGCGGTATGCGGTCTACCGGCTGACGGTGGAGCCGGACGTGTGGCCGATGAAGCGCGACCGCAACCTGCGCATCTTCCAGGAGCAGACGGTGCCGCAAATCGTGAAAACCCTGCTTGGCGAATACCAGGTGAACCTTGAGGACCGCCTGACCGGCAGCTACCGGAGCTGGGGCTACTGCGTGCAGTACCAGGAGAGCAGTTTTGACTTCATCAGCCGTCTGATGGAGCTTGAGGGCATTGCCTACCACTTCAGTCACGAAGCCGACCGGCACGTGATGGTGCTGACGGACGCCGCCACGGAACATCAGCCCTTCAGCGGGTACGAAACCATTCCCTACCACGCGACGCCGTCCGGCGGCAGCACCAGCGAGGAGGGCATCAGCCAGTGGGCGCTGGAGGACAGCGTGACGCCGGGTATCTACAGCCTTGATGACTACGACTTCCGCAAACCGAACGCCTGGCTGTTCCAGGCCCGGCAGAACCCGGCCTCGCCACAGCCGGGGAGCATTGACGTTTATGACTGGCCGGGCCGCTTTGTCGAGCACGGTCACGGGGAGTATTACGCCCGCATCCGCCAGGAGCGGTGGCAGGTGGAGCACCAGCAGATTCAGGCCACCGCCACGGCGACGGGTATTGCGCCCGGTCACACCTTTGCGCTCTACAACGCGCCGTTCTTCAGCGATAACGGCGAGTACCTGACCACTGAGGCGAACTACTTCCTGGAAGAAAACCGCTACGCCAGCGGCTCGGACGGCGAGACGGTGCACCGCACCGACTTCACCGTCATTCCCTCGTCAGTGGTGTTCCGCCCGGCACCGGTAACGGCGTGGCCGAAAACACACGGCCCGCAGACGGCAAAAGTGGTCGGCCCGCAGGGCGAGAGTATCTGGACGGACAAATATGGCCGGATAAAGGTGAAATTCCACTGGGACCGGCAGGCGAAAGGGGATGACACCAGCTCCTGCTGGGTGCGCGTGTCGAGCGCCTGGGCAGGCCAGGGCTTCGGCGGGGTGCAGATCCCGCGTGTGGGTGATGAGGTGGTGATTGACTTTATCAACGGCGACCCGGACCGTCCGATTGTGACAGGACGCGTCTACAACGAAGCGAGCATGCCGCCGTGGTCACTGCCCGATGATTCAACGCGCATGGGCTTTATGACGCGCAGTAAGGATGGAAGTAAAGACAACGCCAGCTATTTGTTCTTTGAAGACAGGCTGGGTAGCGAATCTGTCGATCTGCATTCTGAACGCGACATGAACGTTTCAGTCGAAGGTGTACATAATGAAGTTGTTCATCAAGCGACAATTTATGAACATAAAACAACCCGTTCAGTGACTGTCGATGATCACGATACACAGACATACAATAGTGGCCAGACAATATCCGTTACGGCTAAAGGCCGAAAAGAGACCATAGTCGATAATGAAACTAAGTCGGTAACGGGGTATTCGGATAATACATATACTCAGAACCTAGTGATTAAAACAGATGCAAGCGTGAGTACATTAGCTGCAAATAAAATCATGTATGAAGTCCCTGAAGTTGTTTTTGGGCAAGTGGTTGATGCTTCTGGCAATGAGAGTTCTGTTCCTAAAGCGGCTTTCGATGTTAAAAACAAGAAAGGCACTGTTATATCCAGTCCGGACGTTGTTACTACTTCAAGTGACTTTCTTGCATCAGCGTCAGCATCCTCAATTAATCTTGCGACAAAAGTTACGTATAAAAAGGGTGTAGTAACCAAAATCCAAGGAGTGGATAAACTTTCAGTAGAACAAAATCAAATTATATCTATTGATGGCAATGCAGCCCGAACCGTAAAAGGGGATCTTGATGAAGATATTATTGGTAAAGTTACATTCAATGCACAAGGGGAAATCAGCATTTTCTCGCCTAAAGCAATAAGTATAAAAAGCAATGAAAATATTGACCTGGATACTCCTTTCTTTAATAGTAACACTCATGCAACCCAATTTTCCTTTACCGGCTTATCGATTTCATTGAATGGCATTTCAGCAGGATATAATGGTGTTGACTTTGCTGAGAAAGGATTGGATTTAACAAATCAGCAAGTGAAAGTGAGGCTAAAGAATATTTATGATATGAGCATATCCGCTATCAAGGCACAGGTTAACAAATTAACAGTCTTTATGTAAGGTTATGAAATGTCTAATTCAACATTATGGACCATCGCTATCTCAATTGTCGTATTGGGCTGGATGGCTTACGGGATTATTAAAGCAGGCAACGATAATGAAAAGTTTAGGGCTAAAGGTATTAAAACTGAGGCGCAGATAGTAAATAAAAAAAATATTGGGGTGTCAGGTACTGGAAACACGAAATACGAGATGGATCTTGAGTTTGAAACAAATAATGGCAAAGTTACAGCTACTGCAAAACGGTTTTTTACGCCAGAGGAATTGATAAAAATCATGAGAAAAAATACTGTTTTTTTGTATTACATGCCTGAAGATCCACAACAGGTTTATCTTGTTCCTGAGGATATGGAGTAGGCCTCTTTCATTTTTTCTAAGCCTTGCGAGCCTTGTTTCAGATGCAAGACCCGCAGGGCGAAAATATTTGGGGGGACGAATGTAGCCGTATAAAATTGAAATTTCACTGGGTGTAACAAGTAAAAGACACGATATCAACTCTTACTAGATAATAGTGTATGCTGGCAGGCCAGCCTTCGGGGGGCAGCTCCCATGGGCGAAGGATGAGGCGGTGAGTGACTTTATGCGAAATCTATAAAATGTATAATGACTATCAAGCCGCTGCGGACAATAATGCTAAATTGTACGAGTTAGTATTATGCAATATTTCAAATATCTACATTTTATTTTTCCTGCCATTATTGTTGCCATCGCTTTGTCAATAGTTATTCGTAATTATAAAAATGGCCGAAGTGAAAAGGAAATACTTAGTAATCCAGTTTATGTTGAGGCGATTATTACAAAAATAGTCCCTGATACACCTTCGAAGCTTGGCGTTGTTAACATCGAGGTGGATTATGAGTTTAATGCCGAAAATGGTACGACCTACCGAAACAAACATGCACGAACTGTGATCAAAACGATGGACTTATGTAATTATAAAGTCGGTGCAAAGGTTCCAGTTGTTTATTTGAAAATGGATCCTTTCCGTAATATGCTCAATGTGAAGAGTGAAATGTCATGATAATATGGGTTCATACTTTGCAATGTGTTATTTCTCGGCAATTAATTCTGGTAGAGGTTCGTTTTGCTTGATTCACCCTTCATTACTATTATAGCTCTCGTTATTGCAGGCGTCGGTGTGATTGCTTATTGCTATCACACAGGCGCAACCTACGATGAGTTCAAAAAAGTGGGGGGTCAGAGTCAAAGCTAAAATAATAAGCAAAGAAAAGATAGGTGCGTCAGGCACAGGTAATACAAAGTTCCGTATGGTCGTTGAATTTGCAACCAGGGATGGAATAGTTCAGGCAACGGCTAAAAGATATTTTACACCTGAGGAACTCATTAAAGTAATGAGAAACAATACGGTCATTCTTTACTATATGCCTCATGATCCGAAACAGGTTCTACTTATGCCGTGTGAAATGACGTGAGGCCATATCCCTCATTGAGGGCTGACTTTGGCGAGGCTGCTATTATTACACTCTATGTGCTGTATCAGAAAAAAAGAATCTAATAATGATCGGGGTTTTTCATTAAAATTCTTGCTTTTTTTCTAGCTTTATCTGGCAGCAATATGAATAAATCAATCGGGAAAGCTTCTTTTGATATACCTGACATACATTTTTCCAGCACTTTGCGTAATCCTTTTTTTCTTTCTGGGGCTCCGGGATTTCAAAAACGCGAGAATGAAAAAAAGGATTGCCCGCGATCCCGTTTATACCGATGCATTAATCACTAAAGCGGTGCCTGGTACACCGGCCCCCAATGGCATTGTCAACGTGACTCTGGATTATGAGTTTGAAGACGGATCAGGAAATCGATACACAAAGAAGAATACTGTAACTGTCGTTAAAACCATGGAAATGACGCAATACAATGTTGGCGCAACGGTGCCGATCGTTTATTTGCGCAGCGATCCCACACAAAATAAACATACTCTTCCGAGCGTACTGAAATAACCCTTTTTCTCAGACGCCAACACCACTCTTAATCTTCCAAAGGAAGTTATATGAAGATTATCAAACCGCTGCGGCTAAGCGTGTTAAACCGTCCGTTCCGCTTGCAGGGCCAGAACCATCTGGGCGTTGCCGTGATGGCGCTGGCTGATATGAGTGCTGCGCCAAAGCTTCGTCCCGAAGTTGAACTCTGGCAACTGGCGGCCAGCGAGTTGCAAACGAGCGGCGGCGTGCTCGATATGGCGATGCCGAAGGCGCGCGCTGAGTTTCTTGCTACCGGTTACGCGTATACGCAGCACCATCAGGATAAAACAGCCTGTGCGGTTCGCATCGAAGTCGACACGCTGACTAAAACCCTCGCCGTTACCGGCGATCGTTACTGGGCAGGCTCAAGAGCGACCGCACCGAAACCGTTTGAACAGATGCGCCTCGACTGGAGCCGCGCGTTTGGTGGTGAAGGGTATGAAGAGAACCCGCACGGCATCGGCGCTGTGATGGAAAACTACAACGGCACCCAGTTCCGTCGCTTGCCAAATATCGAAGCGCTACAACAGCGCGTAGTTTCGCCGCGCATGAAACCGGAGCCGGCGAGCTTTGGGCCGCTGGATCTGACATGGCCGCGCCGTTTCCGCCGCATGGGCAAAAACTACGATGCCCGCTGGCTGCAGAATGATTTCCCCGGTTTCGCCCCGGATATCGACTGGCGCGTCTTTAATGCCGCCAGCCCCGATCAGTGGTGGGAGGAGCGTGATTCGCTGCCGCCGCAGGCCGCCTGGCGAATCTGGAACATGCATCCGCAAAAGCCGGTGCAGGAAGGCACTTTACCGCCGTGGCAGGCGCGCTGCTTTATTCAGCGCCAGCGCGGGGAGGAGATCCTGTTTGAGGAGATCGCGCTCCGTGCTACCACCGTCTGGTTCTTCCCCCACCTCGAGCAGATGGTGCTGATTTGGCACGGTAACCAGCGGATCAACGAAGATGATGCCGCCGATGTGCTGCACCTGATGCCAGCGCTGGAAAAAACGGGTGCGACACGCTCCGTTAATCACTACCGCAAAGTCCTGACTCAGCGTCTTGATAAAGAGAAGGGGGCACTGTTTGCCTTCCGCGAAAAAGATTTGGTGCCGGAAGAGGCTATCGGCCCGTGGATCGACAATGAGGTTCAGCAAAATCACAGCCCGATGCGCGAGAACCAGAATGCGCGTGCCACACAACTGCGTGAGCAGCACCGGGCGCGGCTGGAGGCGCAGGGCGGCGATGTCAGCGACCTGATGAAAGCATTTGATGAACCTGAATTGCCCAAACTTGATGAACTGCCTGAGTTTATCGAAGAGATGGAGCGTAAAGCGGCGGAAATGCAGCAGCAGGCCGAGGCGCGTAAAGCGGAGATGGAAGCAAAATATCCTGACGCCGCAAATGATGAAAATCGCCCGCGCGGCCCGGAATCGATGCATCGTATGAATGATATGCTCGAGCGCAACGCCTCGCAGATGAGCGAGAAGAAGCTGGCGCAAAGCCGTGAAGCGCTGCATCAGATGTACCTGATGTCCGCTGCGCAACAGCCGCCGGCAATAAAACTGACCGGCGATATCGCGCTCATTATTCGCCAGCGTGCTGAACGCACTATGGCGCAGGGCGGCGACTTTAGCGGGCTCGATTTAACCGGGGCCGACTTCTCCGGCATGGATCTGAGCGGCGCAAACTTTACTCACACCCTGCTGGAGTGCGCGAATTTAAGCGATTGTAAGCTTGATGGCGCGAACTTTACTCAGGCGATGCTGGCGCGCGCCGATTTACAAAATGCCTCATTGCGCGACTGCTGCCTCGACAAGGCCAGTCTGGCGCTGGCGCAGTGTAAAGGCTCCGGCTTTCAGGGCGCGCAGTTCAATGAAACCGAGATGACCGGCGCATTGTTCGACGCGTGTGACTTCAGCCATGCCCGCCTGAATAATCTCTTATTCCGCGAGACAGGCTTCAGTGAGTGTCGCTTTAATTACACCACTATTGATAGCGGCGTCTTTATGGAGCTGACGCTACCGAAGCCGGATTTCAGCCATGCGGTGATGAATAAAACCAGCTTTATTAAATGTGAGCTTCAGCATGCCAGCTTCACCGCGGCTCAACTGGAGAGTTGCTCTTGGGTCGAAAGCCAGCTGGAAGAGGCGAATTTCGCGGGTGCCACGCTTGTGACCTGCGCGGTGGCCTCTGGCGGCACGCTTGCCAGAGCAGATTTCAGCGGTGCACATCTTAAGCAGAGCAACCTGCGTCAGGCGGTGTTAACCGGCGCGCGCTTTACCCGGGCCAGGCTCAATAATAGCGATCTCAGCGAGGCGCAGTGCGAAGCGGCAGATTTTAGCGGTGCAACTCTCACCGGCAGCATGTTTATTCGTACCGACTTTCGTCGCGCACGTCTTAACGAGGCGAATCTGATGGGCGCGATGTTGCAGAAAAGCCGCCTCGAAGGGGCCGATCTCAGCTTCGCCAACCTGTTCCGTGCCGATCTGTCGCAATCTTTTACCAGCGAGACGACGCAGCTCCAGGGCGCTTACACCAAACGGGTTAAAACATTGCCGAAGCGTGACGGGGAGGTGATATGAAGAGATTAACGGCCGCAGAGCTACAGCAGAAAATAAAGGGCGGCGAAGCGATCATGGAACTTAGCCTTGACGACCTCGATCTGCAGGGCTGCGATCTCTCCGGCGCGATTTTTCAGGAGGTGTCATTGCAGGGGGCCAATCTGCAAGGCGCTAATCTCAAAGAGAGCGTTTTTACCGAATGCCAGCTGAGCGGCGCAAACCTTAAAGCAACCCTGCTGGAAGAGACGGTATTTAACCAGTGCGAGATGGCGGGCATCACCGCCAGCGGCGCAACGCTGACCCGCTGCGTCTTTAATGACTGCAATCTGGCAAAGAGTGATTTTTCGCGCATAAGCAGCGATACCAGCCAGTTTATGCGCTGTGCGCTGGAGAAGAGTCTGTTCAGCGGCTCGACCTTCGATCGCTCCACTTTCTATGAGACCCCGCTTGGCGGAGCGAAGCTCGATAACTGCACTAATCTGATGACTACGCTGTTTGGTATCGATCTGCGTGATGTCGATCTGCAGGCGAGCCAGTTTGAGCGCACGGTCTTTTTCAACTGCGATCAGCGCGGCAAGCACTATGCAAAGCATAAATTCACCGGTTGTCAGTTTACCGATAACCAGCTTGATGGCACTGACTTCAACGGCGCACAGCTTACGCAATGTAACTTTAAAGGCGCATCATTGAAGCAGGCACAGCTTCGCGGCGTGAATGCCACCCAGGCACTGTTTATGGAAGCGGACTTAAGCGGAGCGCAGGCGCAGGGGAGCCTGTTCAATCAGGCAATATTTGTTGGCGCGACGCTCAATAAGGCCTCCTTTAAGCAGAGCCGCTTCTTCCAGAGCATCCTGCAGCAGACGACCGCGCAGGAAGCGGAATTCACCCTGTGTGATTTGACCTATGCGGACTTCTCTGCCGCCGATGTCCGGCTGGCGGATTTTCACGGTGCGACTTTTTCGCGCACCCGTTTTCATCGCGCCCGGCAGGACAACGCGCGCTTTGCCGATCGTAAAGGCATCTTTGAATATGACGAAGAGTTACTGGCGGCGGAAGCCTGGAGCGCCGAACGCCATAGCAGAATTTACGGAGACTCATTATGACGAATATTAATCACCAGCTGCTGATGGCGGCGATCCCCAGCGGGCAGTTCTCCGCACAGGTCACTCACTGCTTTGAGGATGGCAGCCTGATGGTTGAAAGCGAAGGCCGCGGCTGGCACTGCCGTCGCGCCGTGAGCTGCGTCATCGCTCCGCAGGCGGGCGATACGGTACTGATTAGCGCCGTTGATAACCAGATGTGGCTGCTCGCGGTGCTGGAGCGCCAGAATCCGGCCTCTGCCGCAGAGCTGAGCGTACAGGGCGATCTGCATATTGCCAGCCAGGGCGCTCTGAGCCTGAGCAGTGAAGCGCTTAATATCAGTGCGGCAAAAGGGGAGTGTCATATCAGCGAGATGAATTACAGCGGCGACAAGATCTCCGCATGGGTATCCCTTTCGCGCATTGTCGGCAAGCGGGCGGAATCGGTCTGGCAGACGGTGACGCAAATCAGCCAGCAGCTGTTTCGCACCACGCGCCAGATGGAGCAGGTGCGTGCCGGGCAGCTGGATATGAAAGCAGAAGATTATCTGCGCATGCATGCGCAGAACACGGTGATCACTTCAAAAGCGATCACCAAAGTCGATTCTGAACAGATCCATATGGGTTAAGGAGAGAGTATGTTTGCTAACTGCCAGCTGATGGGCGTTGACCTGGCGTTTCCGGACGTCTGCCTGACGCCGATGCCTGCTCCGACGCCCATTCCCTATCCGGATATTGCGCTTGGGCCAACGGCTATCCCGAATGCGCTGAATATCCTTTTTATGGGGATGCCCGCACATAATATGGCGACGGTCACGCCGCTTACCAACGGCGACAACCCAGGCGTGGCGACCGGCGTTGCATCCGGCACCGTAATGGGGCCATCACGTCACCTGACCGGTGCATTCACCGTATTGTTGAAAGGCACGCCGGCCACACGCTTGACCAGTGTAAGCCTGCAAAACTCCACCAACGCAATCGGCATGCGCATTGTGCCGAGCCAGTTCAAGGTATTGATGCTGGCACCTTAATCACCATCAAACACACAGCAATTTTATTAAAACAATAAGCGCACCGATAATTTCAGGTGCGCTTTGACATAGTCGCTTTTGAGGGATTAATCACTATGTTGAATAGAATTACGGTCAAGCTGCCGGTAGACGGCCTGCTTTTCTGGAAACTCACCGGTCGCGAGGCGCTGTCTGAAGCGTTTGCTTTTTCCCTGACGGTGCTGGGCACCGACGCGCGTATCGACCGCAGCCAGCTTCTCGGCCAGCCGGTGACGGTGAATGTGCCGACGCAGGGGATTGCCGGCGGCACGCGCCACTTCAACGGTAAAATCACCCGCGTGGCGGTGAGCGCCACGGAGATGTCCGGGACGCGGTATGCGGTCTACCGGCTGACGGTGGAGCCGGACGTGTGGCCGATGAAGCGCGACCGCAACCTGCGCATCTTCCAGGAGCAGACGGTGCCGCAGATTGTGAAGACCCTGCTTGGGGAATACCAGGTGAACCTTGAGGACCGCCTGACCGGCAGCTACCGGAGCTGGGGCTACTGCGTGCAGTACCAGGAGAGCAGTTTTGACTTCATCAGCCGTCTGATGGAGCTTGAGGGCATTGCCTACCACTTCAGTCACGAAGCCGACCGGCACGTGATGGTGCTGACGGACGCCGCCACCGAACACCAGCCCTTCAGCGGGTACGAAACCATTCCCTACCACCCGACGCCGTCCGGCGGCAGCACCAGCGAAGAGGGCATCAGCCAGTGGGCGCTGGAGGACAGCGTGACACCGGGCATCTACAGCCTTGACGACTACGACTTCCGCAAACCGAACGCATGGCTGTTCCAGGCCCGGCAGAATCCGGCCTCGCCGCAGCCGGGGAGCATTGACGTCTATGACTGGCCGGGCCGCTTTGTCGAGCACGGTCACGGTGAATATTATGCCCGCATCCGCCAGGAGCGCTGGCAGGTGGAGCACCAGCAGATTCAGGCCACCGCCACGGCAGCGGGTATTGCGCCGGGTCACACCTTTGCGCTCTACAACGCGCCGTTCTTCAGCGATAACGGCGAGTACCTGACCACCGAGGCGAACTACTTCCTCGAGGAGAACCGCTACGCCAGCGGGTCAGACGGCGAGACGGTGCACCGCACCGATTTCACCGTCATTCCCTCGTCGGTGGTGTTCCGCCCGGCGCCGGTAACAGCGTGGCCGAAAACCCACGGCCCGCAGACGGCAAAAGTGGTCGGCCCGCAGGGCGAGAGTATCTGGACGGACAAATATGGCCGGATAAAGGTGAAGTTCCACTGGGACCGTCAGGCGAAAGGGGATGACACCAGCTCCTGCTGGGTGCGCGTGTCGAGCGCGTGGGCAGGCCAGGGCTTCGGCGGGGTACAAATCCCGCGCGTGGGGGATGAGGTGGTGATTGACTTTATCAACGGCGACCCGGACCGTCCGATCGTGACAGGGCGCGTCTACAACGAAGCGAGCATGCCGCCATGGTCACTGCCCGCTGCCGCAACACAGATGGGCTTTCTCAGCCGCTCAAAAGATGGCTCGGTTGATAACGCCAACGCCCTACGCTTTGAAGATAAAGCGGGGGAGGAGCAGGTGTGGATTCAGGCCGAGCGTAATCTGGATGTACATGTAAAAAACGATGCTTCCCATTCCATTGGCAGTAATCACAGTCATTATGTGCGCAAAAACGCGCTTCATCGCGTTGAAGCCAACCAGACCCATGTCGTAAAGGGGCAAACAGAAAACCTCACCGGAAAAGGCAAGCTTGATGCTGCGGTTGAGCAATTTATTATCGCCTCTGGCACGCAGCTTCGGCTGGTCTCCGGTGATAGTGCGATTGAGTTGAACGCTAACGGCAAAATCAATCTGATCGGTAAATCGTTTAACTTTTTTGTTGAAGAGGATGGGCATATAACCACCGGTGGTAAATTGCATCTCAACACTGAAGGAACACCTGCGCCAACCGCAGCACCGGGATCGGGTCATAAAGGCGATATTCACACAGCCGTAGAGCGATTTTTCTCTCCGCAAAGTGAGGTAAAACATGCCGCGCCTGTGGCAACTGCCACTGCGTCTCCTCCAACTCAAAAACCGATCGCGAAATATAAAGCACCGCCGCCGCTGAAAGGGGATTATGTTTACAGTAATGAAAAAAGCAAGAAACTCTTTATGCCTTTTAGCGATGGTGTGATAGAGAAAATAAACAGCTCACCTAAAATGCAACAAGATTTGAAAAAATTGCTGGATGATGAGTGGAATATAGCACCAAACGTGCCAGGTTCAGGCTCCTGGACAGATACTGATAACAAACTTATGGTGCTGGATCCAGAACATATGGCGAATGACGATGAGGCTGTTATTACCCTTGCCCACGAATTGGGGCACGCCACTAGCCCTTATACTCATGATTTAACATCTCGGACCAATTTTGTGAATAGCATGCTCAATGATGAGGGTCATGCCACGTTGAATGAAATTGAGGTTAGGCGAGAAATTTATCACAATATGGGAGTAGATATAGGCTCAGTCTTTGGATCACAAAACGAGAGTAAGTATATTAAAATATTTAAAGATATGGATAGCGGTAAGATTACACGTAACGCAGCAAGCAAAGCAATCGGTGAAATATATAGACGGGGAGAAGTTGCTTCCAGTTCGCTTACAGACGAGGTTTATGAGGAACATTATGGCAAGATGTATGATGCTAATAAGTCGAAACCGTAACCTGGCGAGAATTTTACTTATTAGTGCTTCCCTGTCTTTTTCAGCTTGTTTATGTGCAGAAGAAAAAAATATGAATACAGAATCTTTATGGTCACTTGCTTCAGAACTTAGAAATAGTATCGGTATGAACGCAAGTGTTATTGGAGAAATAACCGGTCAGCCGCTTTCTCGTGTTGATCCGGATAATGACATTCGCTTAACAACACCATCATTTAAACTTGATGACGGTGTTCAGATTAATAATTTTATTGTTCGATTGCATGTTAATTACCCTCATAGTATTAACATCATAAATTTTGATATTGAGCAGTCATGTATTTTGGTTTCGCAGGTTAAAGATCTTTACCCTCAACTCACCCTATCAAGTGTGCCAAGAGGTAGAGCAACAAATGAGAAATTCAACTGGGTTACTCCAAAGGATGATAAGGGGAATCGCATAATTTTGGGGTTTTCTCAATCTACGCCATCATGTCTTAAAAGCCTCGGCTTCAGACATTATGATAATTAGATTCTAGTACCTATTTTATTCAGGATGAATTATGGAATATCTGCTACAGGAAGGTTCCTTCTCTCTTTTTCCTGCCAATTGGCAAGATACTAGCATGACTGTGCTTCGCGATAATGATAGTGGCCTTTCGATCATTGTCAGCCGGGGGACCATCCCCACAGGTAGCGATTTTGAAAAAGAGTTCCATCGCCAGTGGGATGTTTTACGTACTCAAATGAGTGATATAAACCAGAGCGAATTTCAGCGAATTTTCGTAGGATCGGACCGCAAAACCCGCGCGGTGGAGGTAGAAACATCCTTTACCGGAAAGGGGCAACCAGCCAGGCAGAAGCAATTTGCTGTTCAGGTTCCTGATACAGCAGTCATTATGATCTTCACCCTTTCAGCGTTACGTGCGTTTGACGACAAGGACCAGGCGCGTTGGGAAGGGATTAAACAGAGCCTTAAGCTGCACGAATAATGGAATCGGTAGCATGAGCGAGACACACGCTGCCCGTCAGGGCGATCAAATTATCCACTCCAGCGTTTTCGCTGATATCACAAGCCTTGTTGCTGAAGGCGTGGCGTATGCCGTAATCGGCTCGGCCGTTGCGTTTGCAGCGACCACCGCCGCACCCTTATTGGGGGTGGGCGCAGCTGCAGCCAGCGTCGCGGCCATTGGCTCAAGCTGTATTTTGAGCGGGATACTGGGCGGAGTACTGGCGAACGTTGCCGGGATTACGGATGACATCAGCAATGTGGCCAGCAGCCTCGGCGATGCGTTATTTCCTCCATCACCTGCGGGAACCATCGTAACCGGGTCGTCCAATGTAATAACGAATGGCAAGCTCGCCGCGCGCGCTGCGGGAGAGTTAACAGCCCCCGAGTATACGCCCGCTCAGCCGCAATCGCCGGACAGCTTCGCAGACTATGCTGGATTGTTACTCGCCGGCGCAAAACGGTTTGGCAGCGAGATGTGGCAGCCTACGGTGGGCTCGGCAAACGAGGCAACCTCACCCTGTGAAGAGGATAAGGTTGCCTGTGAAAAACATTCGGGGCCGCAATATCTGGCTCAGGGTTCAAAAAGTGTCTTTATTAATGGACGACCCGCCGTTCGGGCAAAAGATAAAAGCACTTGCGAAGGGACGGTCTCTGATGCTGTTTCGCCAAATGTCATCATAGGTGGGGATACGCTGACGGTCCGTGATATCAAAAGCGGCAAATTACCAGGGCTGTCGGTTGCCATGATCGCACTTTCGCTCATCCGCGGCCGTCCAGGGAAGATGCTGAAAAACATGCCTTGCGCAATCGTTGCAGCTGGCGGTGGCATGTTGGCAGATATGGCGGTAAATGCTCTCTTCGGCTCACCAAATCCTGTTCATGCGGCGACCGGTGTGAAAGTGCTTAACGATGAAAATGAACTCGATTTTTCACTCGCGGGGCGTTTTCCGCTGCGATTTCAGCGGAGTTACAACAGCCTTACCACCCGCGTTGGGCTGTGTGGGCTTGGCTGGGCAACCGTTTTTGATAGTTATCTGTTGCTGGATAATGAAGAGGTAACTTGGTTTGACGATAGCGGCCGTGAGTTACGTTTCAGAATGCCTGCCATCGATCAGGCGCTGTATAGCATCAGTGAAGGAGTAATTGTTCGTCGTAACGATAGCGGAGATGTGGCTATCGCTGATGAAGATGGTGCCGTGTGGCGCTTATTTAAGCCGACTCGAGCAGACCCGACTATTTTACGCTTGGCCTCATTGAGCGATGAATATGGAAATGCGTTAGAGACTGGTTGGGATGAAACGGGGCGACTGGTCTTCATCCATGATGCTCCCGGTTCTATCAACATCAAGCTAACTTATGACGACGCGCGTTTTCCACTACGCGTAACGGCGGCCAGCCATATTGATGGGGAGCAACATTGGCCATTGATGCGTTGGCATTATGATGCGCGTGGACAACTTGCTTCAGTAATTGATGCGACAGGTATTACCCGACGTGAATATCGTTACAACGATAATGGATTGATGACGTGGCACCGCTCAGCAAGTGGACTGGAAAGTGAATACCGCTGGGAGATGTTTGATCATTGGCGTGTAATTGAAAATCGTACAAACAGCGGTGACGGTTACCGTTTTGCTTACGACCTTGTTGCAGGATTGACCACTGTTACACACATTGATGGTCAAACTCGTCAGCACTACTGGAATCAGCAGGGGTTAATTGTTCGTTTTATTGATGAGCGCGGAGAAAATTGGCGCTATGAATGGAATGACGACGAGCAATTAACCTGTCGTATCGATCCGCTCGGCAATAGAGTCAGGTTTGTCTATGACGACATAGGCAACAGGGTTGAAGAGGTTGATGCTGCTGGCCACTCGCGGTCGACTCAATGGTTGCCAAACCGTGCGTTGCCCTCGGCAATCAGTGAACACGGGCGAACCACGTTTTTTTATTATGACGAACATTTTGGTCTTGTGAGAGTGGTTGATGCTCTCGGCCAGACAACATTATGGCGTCGCGATGAGTTTGGTCAAGTTATCGAAGAAATTGACGCGGGTGGAAACCTAAGGCGCCATGAGTACAACGACGCGGGCCTGATCATTCGCGAAACCGATTGTTCGGGTTATGTCACTCGTTACCGCTATCATTCTCTGGGCTGGCCACTGGTTGTTCAAACAGCCGATGGCGAAGTAACCCGATACCATTACGATGCTGCCGGACGTCTGCTTAAGATAGCACGAGCAGAAGAGTGGCTCGAAACCGTGGTGTGGAACGATAAAGGCCTTCCGATAATTCATGAATCAGCTGATGGTGGCCGAAGTGAATTTGGATATGACCCTATCGGGCGGCTCATTGCGACGCGCAATAGTCAAGGGGAAGAGATCCGCCGCAGCTGGGACACTCGCGGACGTCTTATTGCGCTGCATAATCAAAATGGCGAAGCATACCGTTTCCGTTGGGGAGCAGACTCGCTGCTGTTGGAAGAGCAGGGGCTGGATGGCGTAATAAGCCGTTACAGCTACGATGCCTGCGGACGTACGCTGACGCGAACTTTTGCAGCCGATCATCCTCAGGCCATAACGCACAGTTTTCGCTGGAGCGCGACTGGAGAATTGTTGGCACGAACGACGCCTGAAGGCCAGACACGCTGGCACTGGTCACCAGAAGGCCTCCTGAAGCGTATTAGCCTGCATCTTGCGCTTGATGAGAACAGCTGGAGTTCCCAGGCTGAACAGGAAATCCTGTTTACGTTCGACGATCTTGGACGCTTGACGAGTGAAGAGAGCGAAAATGGGATCCTTGCATGGTCCTATGATGCGCTGGGTAATCGCGTTTCGACAAAACTGCCTGATGGCCGAGAATTAAAACAGTATTACTACGGTAGTGGCCATCTGTTGGGGATTGCCGTCGACAATCTGCCGATCACAGATTTCAGCCGAGATACACTCCATCGTGAGGTAAGCCGAACGCAGGGTTTGTTAACAACCCGTAGCCATCACGATCGACTCGGTCGATTACAGCAACGGGATGTCTTCGAAGGCAATGCGCAGCGACCAGCACCTCGCCGCTGGTCGCGTCGTTGGGATTATGACTACCAAAATAACCTGATCCGCGAAGAGCGTGATGATAACCCCTTTATTTGGCATCGCTGGAAATACGACGGTGCGGGGCGCCTGCTTGTGCAGGACGGGTCGCTGCCCGGACACGAGCAGTGGCGATGGGATGCCGCAGGTAACCCAACGGATAATCTTTCGCCCAAAGTTGTGCGGCATAATCGCGTGACGCAATTAAATGGTATTCGTTGGCAGTATGATATTCACGGCCGCACCGTAGCGAAAGATAATGGGCAGACGCGTTGGTTGTACCGCTACGATGGTGAACATCGGTTGATAGAAGTCGTTAGCCAGCCCCGTAATCGCAACAAACCACAGGTGCAGGTAACTTTCCGTTATGACCCTCTGGGAAGACGCACCAGCAAAATCTGCCGTCAGATTCTTGGTGGCCAGGTGGTCGGGCGCAGCGTAACAACGCATTTTGTCTGGGATGGCTTCAGGTTGCTCCAGGAAATTCATGGCGATGTCCCGCTGACATATGTCTATAGCGATCAGGCGAGCTACGATCCACTTGTACGTATTGATGGCATTAATGACCCGGAGATCTACTGGTTTCATTGCCAGCCAAACGGCACCCCTGAGCTACTCACTGACGCAGAGGGTGAAGTTCGCTGGAAAGGGCAGAACAGCGCGTGGGGTAAACTGTTACGTGAAACGTTGGATAATCCCACTGATTATGCGCAGAACCTGCGAATGCAGGGGCAATATTTGGATCGTGAAACGGGTTTACATTACAATCTTTTTCGCTATTACGATCCGGATTACGGAAGGTTTACCCAGCAGGATCCGATAGGGCTGTCTGGCGGGTTAAATCTTTATCAGTATGCGCCTAACGCGCTTGGCTGGGTGGATCCATGGGGATTGAGTCAGCGTAAGTGTTCTAATACCAGCACCAGCTCACTGAAGGGTGGAATAAAGTCTGAACATCAATCAGGCTCAGCGGTTATCCACTGGCATGACAATCGGTCCCCGGATAACCGGTTCGGTCATTACTCTGTTGAAGTTAAAATTAATGGGATGAGTTTACACACGCACCAGGCTGGGGGCCCGGGGGAATCAACAATGATTACAACTCGTGGTTTTGATAGGTTACCTCCGGCAGCTAAAAGCGCTGAAGTGGAATTACCTAAGGCTGATGAAGCTGTTAAATACTTAGGGGGGGTATTAGATAAGAATGGCCCTCTTTATGATCTTAAAACACAAAGCTGTGTAACCCATGTTTGTGATGTTTTAAGGCGCGGTGGGATAGATGTTCCAAATGAACCTGGGGCACAAATGAAGTATATTCTGAGGCTTTTAAAATAAGGATTAAAAATGTTTTCATTATGTCCTATTCACAATGTTGCCCGAAATGTGACAGTTTCATTGGCTATAAATGAGGCCTTGAAACAAAGCAGGAAACTGCCGGACGTAGTCAAGGTGGTAATTATTAAGCCGGATGAGGGGATGAAGAAAGAGTATGTTTTTGTTGATCGGGAATTGCTGGTAAGTCACGGCTTAAATCAAGTTGATGGCATTGTTTTCTATGACAGGGATAAGGCAAATAAAAAGATGAATGATAGAATTACTATAAATAAAATATCTCATCATCTTTGTAGCGTCTGCCCGGAATGCTTAAAGGAAAAACTTGGTTTAGATGCGAATGCTTAATAGTTGCCACCAAGAGTTTTTAACCTTCGTCAAAATGTTCTGCAGAAATGCGCAGATGATTTCTTAGGGTTATTTGTAAATGTATTTTATGATCAATATAAAGTTAAAAACTGTCGCATATTCAGAAGTGAAAACCACATTGTTTATTCGCTCCTTGCTTGTTTTCACCACCATTTGTATTTCGACTCCTCTTTATGCAGATGAAAATCTCATCAAACTAAAAGCGTTGAATGACTTTGCAGATCAGCTCAAAGAGAGCATCGGTCAGGATGTGAATACCGTTGAGCCGATTGTGGGGCATCCGCTTTTTCGTCTGAATCCGGCCAATGAGTACTGGCTGACAACCAAACCTTTCACGCTTAATGGCGGGGTTACTCTCTCTAATCTCGCTGTGCGATTGGATCATAAGCATCCACCGAAGGTTTTTATCATTCATTATGACGTGAGTGATGTATGTATTTTATTGTCAGACGTTAGAAAGATTTACCCGCAGCTAAAGCTCTTTAGCGCGCCACATGGGCACTCGGTTAATGAAACTTTTGCCTGGATCACCCCTTTAGATAAAAACGGTAATGCCACAGCTTTCGCCTTTCCTTATGCCGAACCGGCCTGTCTTAAGGGAATGACGGTGCGAAATTTTGCCGATGACGTATAACTCCAGTGCGCTTTGTAACACTTAACCGTCGACATTCAATCGCTTTTTATAGATTCATTTATCACCTGTGATGTACTTTGTTCCGTACAGTTAAAACATCATAAGAATCAACTTAGGTTACCAGGGAAAGAGTATGTCTTATCATCGTCGCACCTTTGGCAACGTGCCATATTACGCTGCTTTATTAACCTGCCTGTTATTTGCGCTCCCTCATGCTTCAGCCGCACTTCAGCTTAACCAGTACGATAAGTTAGATACGGTTGAGAGCATTACTGCCGACAAAGCGGTCGTTGTGCAGTTAAAAAAGCTGCTCGGCAATGATTACGACAATTTTATTTCTAACTTCGATGTTTATGGCGAGCCGCACCACACTGCGGATGGTGGGCTGTTTGTTTCTGGCTGGATGCAGCATCTTGCTCAGGAGAACGCCTCGGCCTTCGTTATCTATCCCGATGGTCGGTTGTCTGCGGCATGGATTTTGCCAGATGACAGTGTGGTGAACTACCGTACTAACCACCCAAACGACGGCATCGACAGGGATATTCAACAGTGGGCAAGCCAGCTTGAGGGAAAAACGCTCCCGGATATGGCGCCTCAGGCTACAAGTTTCTCTGGCACCTGGCAGGGCAAGGACAACGATGCCTCAACGCTAAGCCTGAAGTTAACGCAGATGGGCAACAAGGTGATTGGGACTTACTGTTACATCACACAGCAGGGGAATCGTATTGATTGCGCTGATGAGGATAGACCTAACCTTCTGGGCTCGGTGAAGAATAACGTTGCGACAATCAGCTTCGATTCAAATTTTGGTGCCGTGAATGGTCAGGCGACATTAAAGCTCGAGGGAAGTACGCTTCGCTGGACTATGACGCGAACGCCGGTGAATGGCGAATATTACGCGCCTGAACAGTTTGACCTGAGCAAAGAGGATGTCCCGGCGGGTGCGACGACACGTTTATTACAAACCGCAAAGTTTACCCTCTTTGTCCGCAACAATTGCGGCGCATTCTTGAAGCCGTGCGACGACGTGCTCTATAACGGCGTGCGCAACAGCGATAACACCACGATTAGCCTGAAGGGGAAAACGCTGCAGGACAGTGCAAACAACGTTACCGGCGCTGAATTCCATAATGGCAACATAACCTATCGCGTTGATTATCAACAGCCGGGCTTAGTGGTTATGCAGGGCGCAAAGGTGCTGGTTAATCAGCCAGCCAAATGGCTGAACTAATGACTCAACGGAACAAAATAATGACCGGACGTTTATCCCTTGCAGCGCTGCTGCTGAGTTTTACCGCTGTGGCCGGGGCACAGCAGGGCCTTGAGGAGCCTGATTTTACGGTAACGCTGAATCAGCAGCCCGTTTCACTGGGTCAGCCATGGAGTGATAAACTCCAGGCGTCGCTGGGTAAGAGCAGCGAAGACAACTTTGTCGGTGAAGTCCCTTTTGGCGACGGTAACTACAAATTTTATCGTCACGTATTTAATGATTTTGATGTCTATAGCGCAAATCTGTGGTGGGACAGCCAGAGCCGAGATTTTGATAGCTATATCGTTGCGCAGATAACCCTGCGAGGAGCGACATCGCATACCGCGCGCGGCATTGCTCCAGGTAGCAGCGAATACAATGTCACAGAGCTTTATGGGCCGGGTGAAAAAGAGAGTAGCGATGGGGCAGAATGGATCGGCTACCAGCGCGATAACAAGCGGATCTCTTTCGAGATCGTAAAAGGCAAAGTGAACTCCATCAACATCAATTACGTTGACGATCGGCAGTAACTGCCCTTCGCGATAAAAGCCCCCGCCAGGTTTCCCTGCCGGGGGCTTTTTCGTTATTACTGCTTACAGCCCGCGCACTGCTTGTTCTGGATCTGCTGGAAGAAATCATTCCCTTTATCATCCACCAGAATAAACGCCGGGAAGTTCTCCACCTCGATCTTCCAGATCGCCTCCATGCCCAGTTCCGGGTACGCAACGCACTCCAGGCTCTTAATGCTCTGCTGCGCCAGCACCGCAGCCGGGCCGCCAATACTTCCCAGATAGAAACCGCCGTGTCTGGCACAGGCATCGGTAACCTGCTGGCTGCGGTTGCCTTTTGCCAGCATAATCATGCTCGCACCGTGGGATTGCAGCAGGTCAACGTAGGAATCCATACGCCCTGCGGTGGTTGGGCCAAGCGAACCGGAAGCATAACCTTCTGGCGTTTTCGCCGGGCCTGCGTAGTAGATCGGGTGATCTTTTACGTACTGCGGCAGCTCTTCACCATTATCAATCAGCTCTTTCAGCTTCGCGTGGGCGATATCGCGCGCCACGATAATGGTGCCATTAAGCGAAACGCGGGTCGATACCGGGAA
This sequence comes from Kosakonia sp. S42, assembly GCF_016624785.1. Taxonomy (NCBI): domain Bacteria; kingdom Pseudomonadati; phylum Pseudomonadota; class Gammaproteobacteria; order Enterobacterales; family Enterobacteriaceae; genus Kosakonia; species Kosakonia sp. S42. Next base: position 205,097 of record NZ_JACVTW010000005.1, read on the forward strand.
GGCGGAGAGCCGGGCGAGGATCGCTTTCATCGGCTGGTTAAGATCGATTTTCGCCACATCGCCTTCACCCTGCTGACGCAGTTCTTCCGGAATATACTGCGCCGGATTAGCCTCCATTTTCTCAATCCAGATCCCGTCGCGGTTGATCTTCGCTTTGATATTACGGTCGGCGGAGCAGGAGACACCCATACCGATCGGGCAGGAAGCACCGTGGCGCGGCAGGCGGATCACGCGGATATCATGGGCGAAGTACTTCCCGCCAAACTGCGCGCCAAGTCCGAGGTTTTGCGCCTCTTCCATCAATGCCTGTTCCAGTTCAACGTCACGGAAGGCCTGACCATGCTCATTCCCTTTGGTTGGCAGACCATCGTAATAGCGGGTCGACGCCAGCTTCACGGTTTTCAGCGTTGATTCAGCGGAAGTCCCGCCAATCACAAAGGCGATATGGTAGGGCGGGCAGGCCGCGGTGCCCAGCGTACGCATCTTCTCCACCAGATAGTTTTTCAGCTTCGCTGGGGTGATCAGCGCCTTGGTCTCCTGATAGAGATAGGTCTTATTAGCCGAACCACCGCCTTTGGCGATGCACAAGAATTTATACTCGTCGCCATCGACACTATAGAGATCGATCTGCGCGGGCAGGTTGGTACCGGTATTCACCTCTTTGTACATATCCAGCGGCGCATTCTGTGAATAGCGCAGGTTATCTTCGGTGTAGGTGTTATACACCCCACGCGCCAGCGCGGCTTCATCGCCGCCGCCGGTCCAGACACGCTGGCCTTTTTTACCCATGATGATTGCCGTACCGGTATCCTGGCAGGTCGGCAGTACGCCTTTGGCCGCGATTTCAGAGTTACGCAGGAACTGCAGGGCGACATACCTGTCGTTCTCGCTTGCCTGCGGGTCGGTCAGAATGGCGGCAACCTGCTTCTGATGGGAGGGGCGCAGCATAAACGCGGCGTCGTGGAAAGCCTGCTGTGCGAGCAGCGTTAGCGCCTGCGGCTCGACTTTTAGCACCTGCTCACCTTCAAACTCTGCGACAGAGACATGTTCGCGGCTCAGCAGATAGTATTCCGTTTCATCTTTTGCCAGCGGGAACGGATCCTGATAAACAAACGGTTTGTTCGACATAGCTCATTACTCCACAAAAATAAAACCGCCGGGAAAGCCCGACGGTTATGAATCAGAACATCATGGTAATCCACGGATAGCCAATCAACAGCAGGGCGGCGAGGAAGATGGCACCGAAGATGGTACCCAGACGCCAGTAATCTTTAGTCGGCAGGTATCCGCTACCGTAGTAAATCGGGCTTGGGCCCGTGCCGTATGGGGTGATGATACCCATGACACCCAGTGAGGTGCAGAGCACCAGCACAACGACTTCCATATTGATACCAGGAATGGTCGCTGCGATGGTTAACATCGCCGGCAACAGCGCTGTGGTGTGTGCCGTGGTGCTGGCGAAGAGATAGTGCAGCAGATAGAACGCCAGCAGCAGAGCGATGGTTGCCATGCCCGGAGAGATGCCGCTCATCAGCAGTCCACCCTCTTTGCCCAGCCAGGCAATAAAGCCGGTGGATGAGAGGCCATCAGCCAGCGCGACCAGCGTGGCGAACCAGACAAAGGTGTTCCAGGCCGGTTTATTGCTGGTGATATCATTCCAGCTCAGAACACCGGTCCACAGCATCAGCACCACAACCAGCAGGGCGGCGAGTGCCGGTTCAATAAAGTCGGCTGCGAAAATCCACATCAGCAGCGCACAGCAGACAAAGACCAGCAGCAGAATTTCATTACGGGACATTCTGCCGAGCTTCTCCAGCTCGCGGCTCGCCCACAGCGGGACTTCATCATTCACTTTCACTTCAGGCGGGTAGAACCAGTACGCCAGCAGCGGCATAGTCAGAATCAGCAGCAGGCCCAGCGGCAGGAAGGCGATGAACCAGGTGCCCCATGAAATATTGATTCCAACGATGCTTTTCACCAGCGCCAGCGCCAGCAGGTTAGGCGCAAGAGCAGAAAGGAACATGGAGCTGGTGATACACGCTGCGGTGATCGCCACCCACATCAGGTAAGAACCAATGCGGCGCGCACTCGGATCGTTCGGTTTTGAACCATACAGCGGCGGCAGGTTGGCAATAATCGGATAGATGGTCCCGCCGCTGCGTGCGGTGTTAGAGGGCGTAAACGGTGCCAGCAGCAGATCGGCGAAGGTGATGGCATAGCCGAGCGTCAGGCTGCGGCGACCCAGGTATTTAACGAGGATCAGCGCCAGGCGGCGACCAAACTGGGTCTTATCGTAACCGGCGGCAAACATAAATGCGCCGAAGATAAGCCAGACGGTGGAGTTGCCGAAACCGCTGACTGCCCATTTAAAGGACTGGCCCGCCAGCTTGAATTTCGGGTCTGCCAGCTGTTCCGGACTGAAAAGCACCCACTGACTACAGAGCGCAATTACTACCACGCCCGTCATGCCGATCACGGCACCCGGCAGCGGCTCGAAGATCAGGCCGACAATGACGCCAACGAAGATAGCAAAATAGTGCCATGCGTAAGGCGGTAAGCCTTCTGGCACCGGAACGAACAGTAACAGTATGGCCACGATAATGGGCAACGCCATCATCACCAGGCGGTTTTTATTACCGGCCTTTGTGTGCTCTGCAGTAGCAGAAGCTGGGGTTGGAGTTTTCTCTTTCATAGTGAGCATCTACAAGTAGTTAAGAATTCGGATTGATCGTGGAAGTGAGTGTGATTTATTTAGTTTCAAAAGATATTTTAGTTATTAAAATCATCTTCTCTTATTCCGCTGATCTTTATTTATCGCAAAAACGATCGGCAATAAATAACAAAATAAGTCTATTTCTATATTGCCCCTGACGATGGGATTTCTCTTGATTAAGATCAATAAAACGAAAAGATAGGTGCTTTTTTTAATATCTGGAATACCCACTATGAATGATGTGGTTAATTTCCAGAAAATCAGGAAAATGTTAAATATTTGTGTTGTTATTTAACGGGCACGCACTGTAATTCTTGATTAAATTATTGATATTTAGGGTTTTTGTCTGTCTTGCTCTCACGTCATCAGGCGTAGCCAAGTAATAGTTATGTTACCGGTAATTATAAAAATGTGAACGCAATATTTAAAAATGATAATACAGTGGAGGTAGGTCTGTTATTGCAGGGGTTAAATAGTTTTATAACTAACGTAATTAATTTGGTAAATAAAATTCGCGGTATATTAATTACACGACACCAGGATTAATAACCAGAACGAAAATAGATCCGTCACCGAATTCAAGATTTATCAATTTTAGATGTGGAGCTTATTATGACCAGCAACGAACGTATTCTCAGCCCGTTTACATTGCCAAACGGCGTAGAACTAAAAAACCGTTTGTTAATGGCGCCAATGACCACCTGCACGGGTTATTTTGACGGTACCGTTACTAGCGAGTTAGTGGAGTATTACCGCGCACGTTCAGGGGCTATTGGCACCATTATTGTTGAGTGTTGCTTTGTCGACGATCTCGGCCTCGCTTTTCCGGGGGCGATTGGGATTGATAGCGATGAAAAAATCGCCGGTCTGGCGAAGATTGCCGCCGCCATTAAGGAGAAAGGTTCAAAAGCCATTCTGCAGATTTACCACGGCGGGCGCATGGTGGAGCCGAAACTGATCGGTGGACGTACACCTATTGCGCCGAGCGCGATTGCCGCACCGCGCGAGGGTGCCGCGACCCCGGTAGCGATGAGCGCTGCGGAAGTGGAAAACATGATTGCCAAATTTGGCGAAGCCGTACGTCGCGCCATCCAGGCAGGCTTCGACGGCGTTGAGATTCACGGCGCTAACACTTATCTCATTCAGCAATTCTTCTCTCCTCACTCCAACCAGCGCGACGACGAGTGGGGCGGCAGCCGCGAAAACCGGGCCCGCTTCCCGCTGGCCGTGCTGGATATCGCTCACAAGATGGCGCGCCAGTATGCTGATGACGCGTTTATCATCGGCTACCGCTTTTCACCGGAAGAGCTGGAGATCCCCGGCATCCGTTTTGATGACACAATGTTCCTGCTGGAGAGGCTGGCCGCTCGCGGTCTCGATTATCTGCACTTTTCCGTGGGTGCTGCGCTGCGCTCCTCCATTAATGACACGACCGATCCGACGCCGCTGATTGATAAATACTGCGCATTGCGCTCAGAAACGCTGGCGCAAATTCCGGTAATGGGTGTTGGCGGCATCGTCAACGCGGCGGATGCGGAAGAGGGGCTGGATCACGGTTACGACCTGATGGCGGTGGGCCGCGCCTGCATCGCCTACCCGGACTGGGCTTCGCGCATTGCCAACGGTGAAACCCTTGAGCTCTTTATGGACAGCACCCAGCGTGAAGCGCTGAACATCCCCGAGCCGCTATGGCGTTTCTCGCTGGTGGAAGCGATGATCCGTGATATGAGCATGGGCGCGGCGAAGTTCAAGCCGGGCGTCTTTGCTGAAACCGTGCAGGATGACAGCACCACGCTGGTGTTCAACGTCAGTCTCGAAACGGACTGCATTGCGGATATTACGCTGGCGGAAGGCCCGCTGGATGACGTCGAGTTTACCAGCAGCTTTGAAGAGATCCGCAGCCGTATCATCGATGCCAACTCTCCGCACGTAGACGCCATCTCCGGCGCAACCAGCCAGAGCGAAGCGGTTAAAAAAGCAGTGTCGAAAGCGATGGTGAAATCAAGCAAAGCGCGGATCGCCGAAGAGGGTGGTGATGTCAGCGCGCCGAAAAATTACGATGTGGTTGTTATCGGCAGCGGCGGTGCTGGCCTGGCTGCGGCAATTCAGGCGCACGACGAAGGTGCCAGCGTCCTGATCGTCGAAAAAATGCCGACTATCGGTGGCAACACTATCAAAGCATCGGCAGGGATGAACGCGGCGGAAACCCGCTTCCAGCGCGTAAAAGGCATTCAGGACAGTAAAGAGCTGTTCTACGCTGAAACCCTGAAAGGGGGCGGCGAGAAGAACGATCCTGCGCTGCTGCGCCGCTTTGTTGAACATGCCCCGGAAGCGATTGAGTGGCTGGCACGTCGCGGCATTATGCTTAACGACATTACCACCACCGGCGGCATGAGCATTGACCGTACGCACCGTCCACGCGACGGATCGGCGGTAGGTGGCTATCTGATCAGCGGCCTGCTGCGCAACGTTACCAAACGCAATATCGACGTCATGCTGGACACCTCCGTCGAAGAGATCCTCTTTGACGCGGGCGAAGTGCGCGGTGTACGCCTGCTGACCGAAGAGCAGGAGACCTTGAGCGTCGAGGCGAAGAGCGTGATTGTCGCCACCGGTGGCTTCAGCGCCAACAGCGCGATGGTCGTGAAATATCGCCCCGATCTGGACGGCTTCGTCACCACCAACCATAAAGGCGCGACCGGTAGCGGGATTTCGCTGCTGGAACGCCTTGGCGCTGCCACCGTGGATATGGGCGAAATCCAGATCCACCCGACGGTTGAGCAAAATACCTCTTATCTGATTTCAGAATCGATTCGCGGCGGCGGGGCAATTCTGGTCAATCAGCAGGGCAACCGCTTCTTCAACGAGATGTCGACCCGCGATAAAGTCTCTGCGGCCATCATCGCGCTGCCGGAGCACTATGCTTACATCGTCTTTGATGAGCACATTCGTGCAAAAAACAAAGCGGCGGATGAGTATATCGCCCGTGGTTTTGTCACCAGCGCCAGTTCACCACGCGAACTCGCGGATAAGCTGGGCATGGATTATCATGCCTTCCTCGCCACGCTGGAGCGCTACAATGGCTTTGTTGAAAAACAGCATGACGATGATTTGGGGCGCACCACCGCACTGCGCGCACCGATTAACGAAGGCCCGTTCCACGCTATTCAGATCGCGCCAGGCGTGCACCACACCATGGGCGGTGTGACCATCAACACCGACACCCAGGTGCTTAACAGCGAGCAGCAGGTTATTCCGGGGGCTTTTGCAGCGGGTGAAGTGGTAGGCGGTCTGCACGGCGGTAACCGCATCGGCGGCAACGCGGTGGCAGATATTATCGTCTTCGGTTCGCTGGCGGGGCATCAGGCCGCGCTGCGCGCAAAACGGTAACGCATTAACGCAAAATGGCTGCGTCTTATCAGGCCTCACTCTCCCTGGCCTGATAAGCGTAGCGCCACCAGTACGCAACAGAAGGAGTATGCAATGTCTGCTAATCCGAGCTGGCGCTACTCAGCCGTGCTGATGGGCTCGCCCATCCTGCTCACGCTCTTTGTCCATGATGAGGCGCTCGCCTCCCGCGTATTCTCACTGATTAAGCGCTACGAAGATCTTTTCACCGTCAACCGCGCCAACTCTGAAGTGATGGCAATCAATCACGCTGCAGGGCAGCATCCGGTTGCCGTCAGCCGTCCGGTTTTTGAGCTTATCAAATGTGCCAAAGCCGCCAGCATGATGCCGGGCAGCGCCTTCAACCTGGCAATAGGCCCGCTGGTGAAACTGTGGCGAATCGGTTTTAAAGGTGACCGGGTGCCAGAGGCGGACGCGATCGCCGCGCGGCTGCGCATCACGCGCGTGCAGGACGTTGTCCTTGATGACACTGCGGGCAGCGTTTTTCTTGACCAGGCCGGGATGGAGATCGATCTCGGCGCGATTGCCAAAGGGTTTATTGCCGACAGGGTGCGCGACTATCTGCACCAGCAGGGGGTGAGCGAGGGATTAATCAATCTTGGCGGCAACGTGCAGACGCTGGGGACGCCGCAGGGGCGGTGGTCGATCGGCGTGAAAAAGCCGTTCGCACAGGCGGATGCGCTGATTGGCACGCTTGAGGTCGCCAACCAGTCGGTAGTCACCTCTGGTACCTATGAGCGCTATTTCGAGCAGGATGGTCGACGCTGGCACCATATCCTCGATCCGCGCAGCGGCTACCCGCTGGAAAATGAACTCGACAGCGTGACCGTCATCGCCGGCGACTCACTCGACGGCGATATCTGGACCACGCTGCTCTTCGGCCTCGGCGTCGAGAAAGGGTGTGAGCTTCTGAAACAGCGCGAGGATATTGAAGCCCTGTTCGTCACCAAAAAGCGCGAAGTGATCCTCTCCTCCCGCCGCCACTTCAGCTACACCCACGTTGACGACAGCTACCGGTTTATTGACTGTACTGCTTGAGCAGGCTGTACTGCTCCGCAATAAGCTGATAGCGATAGACCGGCCGACCGGTCGCACCATAGTGGATGGTGGTGTAGAGAATATTGATCTGCGCGAGCCAGATCAGATATTTACGGCAGGAGACGCGGGAGATATTGACCGCATTCGCCAGCTCATCCGTCGAAAATTCAATCCCCGGATGGGCATCGATCCACTGGCAAATGGTGCGCAGGGTCTGGGCAGTGAGCCCCTTCGGCAGCCGACGGGTATCTGCAACTTCCGGCGCGCCGCCGTGCAGCAGGCGATCAACATCCGATTGCTCATAGTAGGGGTGTGCATCCATCAGCTTGCGCTTCTCGCGCCAGGTGGTAAGCGCCTCTTCAAAACGCGGGAACTGGAACGGCTTAATCAGATAGTCGACCACACCGTAGTGCAGTGAGGTCTGAATGGTGGCGGCATCGGCAGAAGAGGTGATCATAATCACGTCGATAGCCCGCCCGCTGGCGCGAATGATCGGCAGCAGATCGAGACCGCTGTCCTGCTGCATATAGACATCCAGCAGCACCAGGTCGATCGCAAGCAGCGGATTGTTCACCATCTCCTCGGCCTGACGCAGCGTTGACGCCGTGCCGCAGCACTGAAAACCGGCTATCTGCGCCACGTACATGCGGTTCAGCTCGGCAACCATGGCATCATCGTCAACAATTAATACATTTATCACGCGTTCTTCCTTTCACTATCCCACGGGAGATGGACAAAAAATTGGGTAAATACACCGGGTTCAGATTCCACGCTCACGGTGCCGCCAAGTTCAGCCAACTGCTGGCTGGCGAGGAAAAGCCCGACGCCGCGGTTTTCACCCTTGGTAGAGAAGCCTTTGCGAAAGATAGCCTCGATATTGCCCGGCGCAATACCCGGCCCGTCATCGCTCACTTCACCGGCCAGCCAGCCATCCTGATAATGCAGGAACAGACCGACTTCACCCTCCTGCTGGCCGCTCATCGCATCAAGCGCATTCTCAATCAAATTACCAAGCACGGTAACCAGCACCGTCACCTGTTTCTCATTCGGGTTATCCGGCACGTGGCTCTCATCAGCCAGCGTCAGGGTAAAACCGCACTCTTTGGCCCGGTTGATTTTACCGAGCAGAAAACCGGCCACCACCGGCGACTTGATCTGATGCTGGATCGCGCCGATATCACTCTGGTAGTTCTGGGCCGTTTGCAGCACATACTCCTGCAGCTTGTCATAGCGCTTCATATTTAACAGACCGAGGATGACATGCAACTTGTTCATGAATTCGTGCGAGGTGGTTCGCAAGGCATCGACATAATTGACCATACCATCGAGCCTCTGCATCAACTGGCTCACCTCGGTCTTATCGCGGAAGGTACAAATCGCGCCGATAATACTCTCCTGGCTGCGTACCGGTACGGTATTACTGAGCAGCAGACGACCGTTACACCCCAGTTCGCGATCGAAAATAGGCGTGCCGGTCTGCAACACGCTCAGCAGATCGGCAAGCAGAGGTTGATGCGTGCCGGAGCCCTGCGCCGTACTGCTGAGCAACATCCGTCGCCCGGCATGGTTCAGCAGCGTTACGCGCCCGTCGGCATCCACCGCCATCACCCCCTCTTTGAGGGACTGCAGCATCGCCTGGCGCTGTTTAAACTGGGCTGAAATCTCATACGGCTCGAGGCCAAGCAGAATGCGTTTCAACACCCGCACCACTTGCCAGACGCCAACAAAGCCCACCAGTGCGCTGAATATTAAGATCCACATCGCCGCCTGGCGGCTGCGGCTTACCTGCTCGTCGACCTCGCTTAACGAAATGCCGACCACCACGACGCCAATCTGCTGGTGGCGCTCATCAAAAACCGGGGTAAAAACGCGCAGCGCCGGGGCCAGTACGCCACGGTTCACTGCGGCATTCTCGTGGCCCTTTAACGCAGGCTGCAGATCCTCGCCAATAAAGTTCTGCCCGATCATGCTGGCATTCGGGTGCGCGTAGCGAATGCCCTGCATATTAGTCACCACTGCATAGAGCAGATCGTTTCGCGCCGCCACCGCCTGCGCAAGAGGCTGAATAACATTGCTATTGGGTGGCAGGAGCAGCCCGCGCCTGATTTCCGGCGCATTGGCAAGGGTACGCGCCACCGCGAACCCGGTTGCTTTCACGCCGTCGCGCGTGGCGTTGCTTATCTGCCAGAACCAGAGGGCGCAGGCCAGCAGCAGCACGGAACCCGTCACGCTGCACACCATAAGTGTAACCATGGTGCCGAACTTCATTGGCCGTTTGCGCGGGGAGGTCGCCGTGGGCGCTATTTGAGTCATGCCGAACCCGAATCATTTATCTGAGAAAAGGTATTATCGCCGATGGGCGGCAATTCATAAAGCCGTGTGATAAATGAGGAAAAATAGTCGCGCCGGGAAGCGTGACCCCACTCGCAAGCAGGAAGCGCAAATACACTTATAGTGTGTGGGGAACCTTTAACAAGGAGCAGGGTATGAGCAGTAAGCCAAACGGTTCAATGGAGGCGCGTCGTAATAGCCGCACGGGCGATATCGACCGCCTCGCCACGCTGGATATGCTGACGCTTATCCATCAGGAGAGTGAAGAGGTCACGCAGGCGGTTACCGCCTTTCTCCCGGCGATCGCCCGGCTGGTTGATAACGCCAGCGCGACGCTTAACCAGGGCGCAAGAGTGGTGCTTGCCGGGGCGGGTGCCTCGGGGCGGGCGGCAGTCCAAACCGTCGAGGCGTTCGCGCCGGATAGCCAGCACGGGCTGCTGGCGTTAATGGCCGGTGGCGCACTGGCGGGGAAAGCGCAGCAGGATCGCGCAGCGGGGGACTACGCCTGCGGCGGTAACGATCTCAGGGCGCAGGGGCTAACGGCGCGCGATATGCTGGTGGTGCTGTCGTTAAGCGGCAAAACACCGTGGGCAAACGGGGCGCTGCAGCAGGCGAGGGCGCTTGGGGCATACGTGGTGTTGATCACCCGCGCGCAGGCGTGCGAAGCGGCGCAGTACGCCGATATTGTCATCGCGCCCGATACGGGAGCCGAAGCGGTAAGCGGTTTTGGCGAGCCAAAAGCGCAGCTGGCACAGCAGCAGATCCTCAACATGTTTTCTACCGGGCTGGCCATTCGTGGTGGGCGCGTTTACGGCAACCTGCGCGTCGACGTGGCACCGGTGAATCTGCACTGGGCCGAGCGGCAGATCGCCGTAGTGATGGCGGCGAGCGGCTGTTCGCGTGAAGAGGCGAAACGCGCGCTGGCGCAGGCGAATAATGAGTGTCGCGCCGCTATTTTAATGCTGCTGACCGGCGTAAGTGCCTCACGGGCGCAGGTTCTGCTGGCAGAGAACCATCGCCATTTGCGTCTGGCGATCGCCGGTGCGGAAAGTGAAAGAGTCGATGCCTGATAATCGCTATTCGGCCGCTGCGTGCGGCCGTTATTTATTTTCCATTTAATTGAAATACGCTAAATTTTATTTCTCCCCTTAAGATAAATTCCCGCCAAAATAAGTCCACACAGAGTGCGTCACTACTTTTTTTAATTAAAAAAAGCAGACAGCAAATAAAAACAAAATTATTCTATTTTGTGAATGATATTTTAAATTAACGTAAAAATACGTTAATATGCGTCACCACGAATCACTTGTTGTTACCTAACCGAATAATTATGCCTGCAATGAAAAAAACAATTATTGCCTTCAGCGCCGTCGCGATGCTCGTCAGCTCTGCGACCAGTGCATGGGCGGAAGAGAACCAAAAAACCGACTTCCTGCTGATTGGCGGCGGTATCATGAGCGCCTCCCTGGGCACCTGGCTGCAGACCCTGCAACCGGAGTGGAAACAGGTGATGGTTGAGAAGCTCGACGGCGTTGCGCTTGAGTCCTCTAACGGCTGGAATAATGCCGGTACCGGTCACTCGGCAAATATGGAACTGAACTACACGCCACAGCGTGAAGACGGCTCCATTGATGTCACCAAGGCGCTGGAAATTAATGAACAATTTATGATTTCCCGCCAGTTCTGGTCCACCCAGGTGAAGCGCGGTATTTTAACCAACCCGCACTCCTTTATTAATTCCACGCCGCACATGAGTTTTGTCTGGGGCGATAATGTGGATTATCTGGCAAAACGTTATGCCGCGCTGCAGCAAACCACGTTATTCCAGGGAATGAAATTCTCCACCGATCACCAGCAAATTAAGCAGTGGGCACCGCTGGTGATGGAAGGGCGCGATCCGCAGCAAAAAGTGGCCGCGACCTGGACGCCGGTCGGTACCGATGTGAACTATGGCGAAATTACCCGCCAGCTGATCGGTAGCCTGAAAAAGAGCAAAAACTTCTCGCTGCAAACTTCGTCTGAAGTCACCGATTTCAAACGTAATGCCGACAACTCCTGGCATGTGACGATCAAAGATGTGAAAAGCGGCGATGAGCACACTATCGATGCGAAATATGTCTTTATCGGTGCTGGCGGCGGCGCGCTGAAGCTGCTGCAAAAAACCGGTATTCCGGAAGCGGACAACTATGCGGGCTTCCCGGTAGGCGGCTCCTTCCTGATGACCGAAAACCCGGCTGTTACCAACATTCACCGTCAGAAAGTGTATGGTCAGGCTTCCGTGGGCGCACCGCCGATGTCGGTTCCGCATATTGATGCGCGCGTCATTGACGGTAAACGTGTGGTGCTGTTCGGGCCATTCGCGACCTTCTCGACCAAATTCCTGAAAAACGGCTCCTTCTTCGATCTGCTGAGCACCACCACCACCAGCAACTTTATGCCAATGACCCACGTAGGTCTGGATAACTTTGACCTGGTGAAATACCTGATGGGTCAGGTGATGCTGAGTGATGACGACCGCTTTGAAGCGCTGAAAGAGTACTACCCGCAGGCGCGTAAAGAGGACTGGAAACTGATCCAGGCCGGTCAGCGCGTACAGATCATCAAGAAAGATGAAGATAAAGGCGGCGTGCTGAAGCTGGGCACCGAAGTGGTGGTCGATCAGCCGAAAACCCTCTCTGCGCTGTTAGGCGCATCGCCGGGTGCCTCTACCGCAGCGCCGATTGCCCTGAACGTCATCAAGAAGATGTTCCCGGAGCAGTTCAACTCGCCGGAGTGGCAGAGCAAGATCAAAGAGGTTGTACCGAGCTTTGGTCAGCATCTGAACGGCAACGTCGCACTGACGCAGCAGGTGTGGGATGACACCGCCGCCGCGCTGGAGCTGACCAAGCCGCCGGTTATCGACATGAAAGACGCGCAGGCTGCAACGCCAGCCACGCCGAAGAGCGAAAATGCGCCACAGCATGATATGGCACTGTAAATAAGAGAGGCGCACCGCGGTGCGCCTTTTTTTATGCCCTACAGATGGCGGGCAAACCATGCACTCTGCACTTCACTCACGCGCCTGAATGCCTCCCCACTATAGATATCGTAATGGCGCGCGCCGGCCTCTTCGTGCAGCGCTTTCTCTGCTGCTGCCACTGCCTCAAACAGCGCCCGGCCTTGTGCAGGCGGGTTAACGCTATCTTCAGCCGCAACCACCACCAGCGTCGGGCAGGTCACCTTCGCCGCCCACTCAGCAGGGTGATAATTCACCGTTTCGCGAACGGTCAGAAAGGGGATTTTGATATCCATCTGCGGGAAGCGGGTGCGATTTTCCTCAAAGAACGCTTTCGATTCCGCATCGGAAAGCACGCGAGTGATCGCCACCATCATCTCTTTGCCGGTCGCCTGCTGCTTCTGCGCCATCTTATCCAGCGTGTCGATAAAGGCGCGCTTTTCGCCTTCATTCATATGCCCGGTGACGATCGCCTCACCGTCGGCAAACGCCAGCTGGCTGACCACGCATTTTATACGCGCATCCTGCGCGGCAGCGGCGAAGACGTGGCAGCCGCCAAATGACGTGCCCCACACTCCGATGCGCCCGGCATCCAGCGCGGGCTGCTCACCGACCCACGCTACGACCGAAAGAATATCCTCAATCTGCATAGCAGGCACCAGCCGTCCACGCTCCCCTTCGCTGTCGCCAAAGCCGCGATAATCGAAGGTGACGGTAGCAAAACCGGCTCTGGTGAAGGCCTCGGCGAAAGCAGGCAGCAGGATCGGCTGGATGCCGCAGAAGCCGTGACATAACACGACGGTGGGATGGGGGCCTGCCGTAACAGGCGTGCGCAGGGTAAGGGCGATACCATTGGCGAGCGAGTAAGTTGAAGTATCCATATAACTTATGATTTCCTTTTTATCATTTGTCTGAATAATCAATTGCTTAACGGTGAAGGGCCATCTTACCCGCCCGCGCTTTTTATCGCCAGATATCAATGCAGAGATAACCTGTTTTGCTATACCGGGATAGTTTTCATTAATGGCACAGCCGCGATGATACGGCGTTAAATCATTTCGTACGCCTTGTGCGAAGTGAGGGTTGAGAATAATCGCAACAACAGGAAAAGTGTCTCTGTTTACTTCCCGCGCCGCGCTTTATATATTTCACGCGGTTTTAAATCATCACTATGGCCCGGTTAACAGAATCACGCTATTTCAAAAAAGGCGGCTATTAGTGCTGCCCTGCGTGCGTGTCGGCCCTATTTCGGAGAAAACAGAGTGAACCCAAAAATTAAAACGGCGCTTTGCGTTGTCGCCACGCTTTTACCATTTGCCAGCGTAAATATGGCTTCAGCCAGTGACCGCATGGTCAGGATCGTCAACGGCACACCGGCGCAACCCGGCGAATTTCCTGAGTTTATCACCATCAATACCGACTCAACGCTCGCCGGGCACCGCTGCGGTGGCGTACTGGTTAATTCCCGCTGGATATTAACCGCCGCCCACTGCACCACCACATTTGATTTAACCCATGACAATATTTTAATTGGCGCGGAGAGTTATCAGCCGTTAAAAATAAAAGAGAGCGTGCCGGTTGAGAAAATTGTTGTGCACCCTTCATACGATATTTCGACAATGGAGGGATCGGCAAAATACGATATCGCCTTAATTAAACTGGCCAGTGAAACCACCAGCACCGATTTTGCGCTGCTGGCCGGAAATAACCCGGGCGATGAGCCGCCCGCAGCGCTAACGGATATTCCACTGACCGGCGTGGGCTTTGGCGTGAATGAAAATGGACTCAAACCGAACGTGCTCTATAAAGGGCAGTTGAGCGTACTGGCGGATAACCAGTGTATCGATGTCCCGCAGTTCTATCCGCCGACTTATTTCGATCCGCAGATGCACATTTGTGCCGGTTACGCCACCGCCGGGGGCGATTCGGGCGGCCCACTGTTTGCTGATTACAATGGCAGCCGCTACGTTGTCGGCATTGTCTCGCGGGATCTCATTCTGCCGGCGCAGCAGTTCACGCGCGTCAGCTACTATGCGGACTGGATCAACGCCACCGTTGCCGGGTAGCGCCTGTCAGGGAAGCAGGGCTGCCGCTTAGCGGCCTGGCTGCTCCTTCTCCAGCCGCCGGTAAAGCGTGCTGCGCGAAATGCCCAGCTTTTTCGCCGCCAGGCTCATGTTGCCCTGCGCTTCGGCAATCGCCTGCCGGGCATCGGCCTGCGGCGCGGCAGCCGCGTTTACGGCAGTTACCGGCTCACCCGGCAGATCGCTAAGCGTAATGCGATCGCCATCTTCCGCCAGCGCCATCAGCACGCGCAGCTGGCTCAGTAACTGGCGTACATTGCCGGGCCACGGTCGCTGCGCCAGCACGTTCAGCACCTCATCGCTTAATGTCAGCCCGCGATGGGCAGCGCCCAGTTCATGCCACAACTTTTGAATAAAGCCCGGCAGGTGAGGCCATGCGCGCAGCGGCGGGATCGGCAGATGAAACTCCTGAATGCGATAGAGCAGATCCTCGCGGAAGCTTCCCGTTTGCACCCGCGCGGCGAGATCCTGGTGGGTGGCGCAAATCAGCGTGAAGTTGACCTCCACGCTGCTGTTGGCGCCGAGCGGCGTCACGCGCTTCTCCTGTAGCACCCGCAGCAAGCGGGTTTGCAGCGCCAGCGGCATATCGCCAATCTCATCCAGGAACAGCACGCCACCATCGGCTTCGCGGCATTTACCGATATAGCCTTTCGGGTTCGCACCGGTAAACGCGCCGGGGACATAGCCGAAGAGTTCAGACTCAATCAAAGGCTCCGGCAGCGCCGCGCAGTTGATAGCAACAAATTTCCCCTCGTGCCACTGGCTGCGCTGAAAAAGCTCACGCGCCAGATGCTCTTTGCCGCAGCCCGTTTCACCCGTAATACAGAGGGCGATACCGGCATTAACGATGCGCAGCGCTTTCTCTTTTTCACGCGCCATGTGATCCGGCTGATAAACCCTGCGCGGCGCGCTGTAGCGCCGGGCGGGCAGCGTCTGGCGGGCAAAGTAGTGGCGCGCGTGGCTCGATTCGAGGGCGCACTCACCGGCTTTTGCACTGAAACCGGGGAAGAGGGTGTCGATCTCCATCGCGCCAAAGTGGTTGGCGGTAAGGGAAAACTCCTCCATCGCCAGCCGGTTCGCGCCGAGCAGGGTGTTCTCTTCAAAAATAAGCAGCAGCTCCTGGGCGCTGCCGAGCACCGCCCGATCGTGATGCAGGCTTAACAACCAGCGATTTGCGCCGAGCGCGCTGCTGGCCCAGCTATGTTCAATCTGGCACACCGCGCGGCGGATCAACGCCGACGCATCGCGGCGCGGGGTGTGCGCCGGGGTGGAGAGATCCAGCACGCCAGCAATCTGTCCATCGGGGCGGAATACCGGCGCGGCGGAGCAGAATAGCCCGGCGTTACGGCTGAGAAAGTGTTCGCCGCCGGAGACTTCGCAGTGGCGCTGTAATGCCAGCGCCGTGCCGATGGCATTGGTGCCGCGCGCGTGTTCGCCCCACAAATGGCCCGGCGAGAGGGCAAAGCGCTGCGCTTTATGCAGAAAGTCGCTGTTCCCGTAGGTCTCCAGCACCAGGCCGGTGGCATCGGACAACACCAGAATCGACGGATGGCTGGAGAGTTGCGGGCGCAGCCGCGCCAGCAGCGGGGCGACCAGGTGGTTCACCCAGCCATTCTCCGCGCGGGCGTCATTGAGCAGAGAGGAGGCCACCCAGGGCTGCACGTCATCATCCCGGGTTAATCCATAACGTGAGCTGCGCTGCCAGGAATCTTCCAGTTGATATGGCAGGCTGACCTCTTGCGGGGCGGGGGACAACGATCGGGCGCGTGATGGCATGTTACTCTCCGATAATTGAAATGTTGCAATTGTGTATCACATGAGTGTCGCGTATGTAGCGACGTGCAACACACTTCCCGTAATCGCCATCACGCTTTTTTGTTTCCGCACTTTTCGCTTTTACGGTGAGAGATTTTTTATTCTCTGATTTTCCTGATGATTTTTCGTTTTTACCGGTCGTTTCAGTAGTTGGCATAAGAACTGCTTATATGCTTCTGTCCACCACAGAGTGAGACGCCTCTTCTGTACCGATAATAACGAGGAACACCTTATGAAATATCTGCACCCTGGCCTTGATGGCGCGAAAGTCTCTTATAAGCCGCGTTATGGCAACTATATTGGCGGCGAATTTGTCGATCCGATTGAGGGCCGCTGGTTTACGAATACCTCGCCGGTGACCGGAGAGGTGATTGCCGAGTTCCCGCGCTCCGGGGCGGAAGATATTGAAAAAGCGCTCGACGCCGCCCATGCCGCCGCCGAGAGCTGGGGCAAAACCAGCGTGCAGGATCGTGCCAATGTGCTGCTGAAAATTGCCGATCGCATCGAAGCCAACCTTGAGCTGCTGGCGTTAACGGAAACCTGGGACAACGGCAAACCGATCCGCGAAACGCTGGGTGCCGATATTCCTCTCGCTGTCGATCACTTCCGCTACTTTGCCGGCTGCGTCCGTGCGCAGGAGGGGACGGCGGCAGAGATCGACAGCAATACCGTTGCGTACCATATCTATGAACCGCTTGGCGTGGTCGGGCAGATTATCCCGTGGAACTTCCCGATCCTGATGGCGGCCTGGAAGCTGGCTCCGGCGCTGGCCGCCGGTAACTGCGTGGTGCTGAAACCTGCTGAACAGACGCCGCTGGGCATCTGCGTGCTGATGGAGGTGATTGGCGATCTGCTGCCGAAAGGGGTGCTGAACGTGGTGCACGGTTTCGGTATGGAAGCGGGCGAACCGCTGGCGCGCAGCAAGCGCATCGAGAAGATTGCCTTTACCGGCTCAACGCCGATTGGCCGCCACATCCTGGCGTGCGCGGCTGAAAATATCATCCCCAGCACCGTCGAGCTGGGCGGTAAATCTCCCAATATCTACTTTGAAGATGTGCTGAATGGCGATGCCGAGTATATTGACAAAGCGGTTGAGGGCGTGGTGCTCGGCTTCTTCAACCAGGGCGAAGTCTGTACCTGCCCGTCGCGCGTGCTGGTGCAGGAGTCCATCTACCCGCAGTTTGTTGAGAAAGTGATTGCCCGCATGGAGAACATCCGTAAAGGCGACCCGTTCGACACCGACACCATGATTGGCGCGCAGGCATCCCAGGAGCAGTACGACAAAATCCTCTCCTATATCAACATTGCCCGTGAAGAGGGCGGCGAAATTATCGCTGGCGGCGCGCACCTTGAGCATGGCGATAAGCTGGAGAAGGGTTACTACATTCAGCCGACGCTGATCAAAGGCCACAACAAAATGCGCTGCTTCCAGGAGGAGATCTTTGGGCCTGTCATCGGCATCACCACCTTTAAAGATGAGGCGGAAGCGCTGCAAATTGCCAACGACACAGAATATGGCCTCGGTGCCGGGCTGTGGACGCTGGATATCAACCGCGCATGGCGCATGGGCCGCGCAATCAAAGCGGGTCGCGTGTGGACCAACTGCTACCACCTCTACCCGGCGCATGCGGCGTTCGGCGGCTACAAAAACTCGGGCGTGGGGCGTGAAACGCACAAACTGGCGCTCAGCCACTATCAGCAGATCAAAAACCTGCTGGTGAGCTACAGCGGTTCCCCGCTGGGTCTCTATTGATTATCCATCAGCATGAGGGTGAAAGAATGCAACTGAAAAGCATGAAGGCCGCCGTCGTGAAGGCGTTTGGCCAACCGTTGGTGATTGAAGAGGTGATGGTGCCCGCCGTGGCACCGGGCAAAATCCTGGTAAAAATCGCCGCCACCGGGGTGTGTCATACGGATCTGCACGCCGCGGAAGGCGACTGGCCGGTAAAACCTAACCCGCCGTTTATTCCCGGCCATGAGGGCGTTGGCCATGTGGTTGCTGTCGGCGCGGGCGTGACGCATATCAAAGAGGGCGATCGCGTCGGCGTGCCGTGGCTCTACTCGGCCTGCGGGCATTGCGAGCACTGCCTCGGCGGCTGGGAGACGCTGTGCCATGGTCAGCAGAACTCCGGTTACTCGGTTAACGGCAGCTTTGCCGAATATTGCCTGGCGGATGCTAATTATGTCGGCATCCTGCCGGATAACGTCGGTTTCAACGAAATCGCGCCGATTCTCTGCGCCGGGGTGACGGTCTATAAAGGGCTGAAGATGACCGAAGCCTCCGCCGGGCAGTGGGTGGTGATCTCCGGGATTGGCGGGCTGGGGCATTTAGCCATTCAGTATGCGGTGGCGATGGGGATGAATGTCGCCGCGGTCGATATTGATGATGAGAAACTGGCGTTTGCCCGCCGTCTTGGCGCTTCGGTGGTGGTGAATGCCCTCAATGAGGATCCCGGCACGCGTTTTCACGAGGAGTTCGGCGGCGCGCACGGTGTGCTGGTCACGGCGGTGTCGCCGAAGGCCTTCGCACAAGCCACCACCATGATGCGTCGTGGCGGCACCATGGTGCTGAACGGTTTGCCGCCGGGGACGTTCGATCTGTCGATTTTTAATATGGTGCTGGATGGCATTACGGTGCGCGGGTCGATTGTCGGTACGCGTAAAGATCTGCAGGAGGCGCTCGATTTCGCCGGACGCAACAAGGTGCATGCTGAGATCGCCGTGGAGCCGCTGGAGAACATCAACGACATTTTCGATCGCATGCGCGCCGGGAAAATCACCGGCCGTATTGTGGTGGATATGGCGATGTAAAAATTGCCGGATGGCGCGTAAACGCTTATCCGGCTGATATCAACGAAGCTGCTGAAACCGCGTAGGCCTGATAAGCGCAGCGCCATCAGGCATTGAACCTGGCATGCTGCTTCGGTGGAAGGATTCCGTTCACCAGGCGTGCGGTCATATTCCGCGGCACCGCTTGCCGGATGGCGGCTTCGCCTTATCCGGCCTACAAAAACGGAGCCACTGAAACCGCGTAGGCCGGATAAGCGTGTAACGCGCCATCCGGCATTATCTCCGCGGCAGCCTTGCCGGATGGCGGCTACGCCTTGTCCGGCCTACAAAAACGCGCTTTCAGCGACACCGACTTTGTTTTTATCTGCAATATGACAGCGACGGTGTTGACCCCCGCTGAAATCGGCGAACCGAAGCGGGAATGACAAGGTCTGGACGCC